>CAZGPL010000016.1:4569-10997 GCA_964527375.1 uncultured Candidatus Saccharibacteria bacterium | reverse complement strand
ATTATTCTTTCAGACAAAACATTATCAAGTTCATTTTGAATTAGCCTTCTTAAAGGTCTTGCTCCGTACTCCTCACTGTAACCCTTTTCCGCTAAATAGCTTATTGCGGAAGTACTTACATCAAAATTTATGCCCTGCTCACTAAGTAATTTCTTAGTTTTTTCAATCAATCTTCGTGTTATTTCTTTAGTATCCTCAGGAGAGAGATTCTTAAATATCACTATCTCATCAATTCTGTTTAAAAACTCAGGTCTAAAAGAATCTTTCAAAATATCTGAAATTCTGGCGTTAAAATCCTTTTCACTTTCTTCTTTTTCTTTTGTTGTACCTTTATCAAATCCAATCTCCTGCCTTCTTAAAAAGTCTGAGCCTACATTTGAGGTCATTATTAATATTGTGTTTTTAAAATCAACAGTTCTTCCTTTGCTATCGGTAAGTCTCCCATCTTCCATTATTTGCAAAAGGGCATTGAAAGTGTCCGGATGAGCTTTTTCAATCTCATCCAAAAGAATTACTGAAAAAGGTTTTCTTCTTACCACATCAGTTAATTGACCACCTTGGTCAAAACCAATGTATCCGGGAGGCGCGCCAATAAGTTTACTAACTGAGTGTTTTTCCATGTATTCACTCATATCTAGCCTCACCATCATATCCTCATCACCGTAAAGTGCTTCCGCCAAAGCCTTTGCTAACTCTGTTTTTCCAACTCCGGTAGGACCTAAAAATAAGAATGCACCGATAGGTCTTTTTGGATCCTTCAACCCAGCACGTGCCCTTCTTATAGCGTCAGAAAGGGCTGAAATTGCCTTTTTCTGGTCAACAATCCTTTTACTGATAATCTCTTCCAGTTTCAGTAACCTTTCCCTCTCCTCAACGTTTAAACTTTCCAGAGGTATTCCCGTAGCTCTTGATATTACTTTAAACACAGCCTCGGAACCAACCTCAGCAGTTTCTTCCAACTTTGTTTTGGTCCAAATTTCCAAAAGCTCCGCCTTTACTTTCTCAAGCTCTTCAGCTTTTGTAATAAATTTTTTCTTATCTTCATCGGGAATATCCTTCTTTTTTAGTTTTCTATTTATTTCCTCAATCTCATCATCCAATGTTTTTAAATTTTCAGGCTCTTTTACCTGGGATAGTCTAACTAAAGCACAAGCTTCATCTATAAGATCAATTGCCTTGTCAGGTAAAAATCTCTCACTGATATACCTATCACTCATTTTTACTGCTGTCTCCAGAGCTTCATCGGATATTTTTACATGATGGTGCTTCTCATATCTTTCTCTCAAACCTTCGAGTATCTCAACTGTTTGTTGAGCGGTAGGCTCATTAACCATAATTGTTTGAAATCTTCTTTCTAAGGCCGCGTCTCTTTCTATATATTTTCTGTAATCGTCAATTGTTGTTGCTCCAACCATCTGAAGCTCTCCTCTGGAAAGAGCCGGTTTTAAAATGTTCGCGGCATCCATAGAACCCTCTGCACTTCCCGCACCAACAACAGTATGAAGCTCGTCCACAAAAAGAATTATCTGACCGGAGGCTCCTATAACTTCCTGAATTATATCTTTTAACCTTTCTTCAAACATACCTCTATGTGAAGTTCCGGCCACAATAGAAGCAAGATCTAGCATGAAAACTCTTTTACCTCTCAAAGGCTCGGGTACTAAACCTTCGACAATTTTTTGTGCTAATCCTTCTACGATAGCTGTTTTACCGACTCCGGGATCGCCAATTAAGACCGGGTTGTTTTTTGTTCTTCGGGATAAAATGTGAATGACTCTATCAATTTCATCTTTTCTACCAATTACAGGATCTAGCTTACCTTCTCTTGCCATCTGCGTAAGATCTCTGCCGTATTTTTCAAGCTTAGAAGCTGTTGCATTAGTCTCTTGCATAACTTCTTCGTAACACACCTCACAAAGTGCCATATAGACCTGTTTTCCGTCAATTATTCTTGTTATTGGTATTCTTGCAGGCCTCTGCCCGCATCGATGACATAAAACCATACTGCAAATATTAGCACTCATCAAACTTGAGTGCAAGGACCAATTATATAAACAATCTAAAGCAAATTATCAGTTTTAGTGTTCCCACACATCTGCAACAAAAGGCTTGGATTCTACAGGAACCTTTTTTATAAAGAGCTGACCTGCTCTCATCATCTCATCAGATTGTATTTTTGCCCATTCCTCGGCCTGATCCTCTCTTACCTCACAAACGACCTCATCGTGTACGGTTAGTATTATTGAAGCGTCAAAGTTTTTCTCCTTTATTTTCTCTGTGAGAAAAACCAATGCGTATTTTATAGCATCAGCATTTGTTCCCTGGATTGGGTGGTTTTTTGCTTGTCTTTCAATGTGTTTAATTTTCCTGGAGTACTCGGGATCAGTTTTTTCGGGGTCCAGATACCAACGTTTTCTTCCGGCGGGAGTGGTGCTCCAACCCTTTTTAACAGCTTCCTTTGCTACCCTTTCGAGATATTTCTGAACGCCGGGATAGGATTTAAAGTACTTGTCTAAATATTCCCGACCTCTTTCCGGAGATATTCCTAATTGCTTTGCCAAACTTGTAGGTCCTCTACCATACATTAAACCAAAATTTATTGATTTAGCGGCAAATCTTTCGTCCGGGTATTTCTTTGCAAAATCATCCGTAAGTTCTAAACCAAACATTAAAGCCGCTGTGTGAGAGTGAACATCTACTCCTCTGTTAAAAGCGTCTATCAAATTTGCATCCCCAGATAACTCGGCCATTATTCTCATTTCAAAAGTAGAGTAATCTGTGGTAACTAGCTTATAACCCGGCTCAGGGTTAAAACAAGATCTAAAGGGTGCTACCTCGGATTGTCTCGGTATCTGTTGAAAATTAGGATTATTACAAGAAAATCTTCCGGTTGCAGCCCCCAGTTGATTAAACTCAGGATGTATTCTTTTTGTTTTTTTATTTATTTTAGCAAGAAGGTTGTCACCAAAGGCAGAGACTAGTTTCTCATAACCACGATACTCTCTAAGTATTTTAACGATAGGATTATCGCAGAGTTCTAGTATCCCATCACCTGTGGATGGCAAATTTAGATTCATTTTGTTATTGAAAAGATCCATCAATTGAACCTGACTATTTATGTTTATCGAGTCACCAATATTTCCAAAGAGGTCAATGGTGTTAGATTTAAAATAAGGTCGTATTTCCTGCTGAAATTTTATTGCAAGTTCAGTTCTTTTTTTGGAGAGGTCGTTAATTATCTGTCTCCATCTTTTTACATCAACGTGGACACCTCTAAGTTCC
Source organism: uncultured Candidatus Saccharibacteria bacterium (assembly GCA_964527375.1). GTDB lineage: Bacteria > Patescibacteriota > WWE3 > UBA101185 > UBA10185 > JAAZNV01. Next base: position 7,715 of record CAZGPL010000016.1, on the reverse strand, counting down.
ATATCTCCAACCACTCTTGTAGTTGCAAATTCAAGCTTCGCAACATTAACGAGGTCTTCTTTTTTTAATTTTTTTAATTGCTCCTCAAAAATTGGAAAGAGTATTAAAGTATCGATAGCACTATATTTAAGTTGTGATTCGTTTAGTTTTGTTGATGCAGTCATGTATTCAAACGACTCCCTCACCGTTTTTTTGAGATCAACACCTGAGTACTTTAAAGCTAAATCCTTCAAACTGTAATAGCTATTTCTTAACCCTGCGTTTAGCAAAGCTTCCGTAAGCATAGTGTCATAAACATTACATACTGATATACCTAGAATTTGTTTTATATGTTTATAATCAAATTTCCCATTATGGAGGATTTTAATTACCTTGCTGTTCTCTAAAAATTCTTTAAACCTTGGAAACTCTGTCAAATCCAATTCTCTTGCATCAAATATATAGGTTTTTTCAGAAGTGCCTATCTGAATAGTTAGTAAAGTACTGTGATAAGGATCTAGTCCCGTTCCTTCTATATCAACCCCCACAGTTTTTTGTTTTTCAAGGTCCTCTAAAGCTTCGTTTAGTTGATCTTGATTTACCACATGAGTAAATACCGGATTTTCAGGATCAAATTTAAGTTCCATACATGCTTATATTATCAGTTTAATTTTCAAAAATTTAGGAATGTTCATTGGAGTTTTAAATAAAAAATATAGAAAATTCGGTGATATCTGAATAAAAAATAATAAAATAGGATAAAATTGTAAATTATCCATTGAGGGATTTTTGCGCTTTTATTTATTCTGTAAACAATCTTTGATTAAATCTAAGGTATCTTTAGGATCTGCTTTTCCTTTTGTTTCGCGCATGATATGACCCAAAATAAATTGCAATGAATTTTCTTTACCTTTTTTAAAATCCTCCACAGCTTTGGGATTCTCATCAATGGTTTTTTTAATCATTTGTATTAACTCACCCTCTTCTATTTCAGCCCTATCTCCAGAGACAAAATCTTTAAATTGCTCCTGTGTCATATCGTGAGTTTCTTTTCTATTAATTAACACACTTGAAACCTTTTTTGGATCCAACCCATCTTTAACAAAACTTTCAAATTTATTAACAAAAGGAAGACCGAAATTATCAACTAAAACCACGGCATCGGACATTTTTATACCATATAGTTCAACCAATCTTTTCTTTATTTCATTAGGCAAATCAGGTAATCTTTCTCTAATTTTTTCTATGTACTCATCAGTAAAAACCATTGGCGGAATATCAGGTTCAGGAAAATATCTGTAATCCTTTGCATCTTCTTTAGTTCTCTGAGGCACTGTTTTACCCGTTGCTTCATTAAAACCTCTATTCTCTTGTATAGGCATATCACCTTTTTCAAAAATCTCAAGCTGTCTTTCAATTTCTGCCAGAACAGCCTTCTCCATGAATCTAAAGGAATTAATATTTTTCACTTCCACCTTATAATTATGCAGTTCCCCGGCTTTTTCCATTTCTTCCGTTCTTAAGGAAATATTTGCCTCAAGTCTCATCTGACCTTTCTCCATATCCACATCACCTAAATCTAAAAATCTAACCATCTGCTGAATCTTTTTACAAAAATCCACGGCATCCTTAACATCTGAAAAAACAGGTTTTGTTACTATCTCAACTAAGGGCATTCCAGATTTATTGAAATCAAGAAGTGTTCTATCCTTTTCGTGGAAAGATTTTGCAACATCTTCCTCTAAGTGAATTCTCTCTAAATCAGCTTTGAAGCCTGAATCTAGCTCGATAGAACCACCTAAGCAAAGGGGTTGTTTATATTGAGATATTTGATACCCCTTAGGAAGGTCGGGATAAAAGTAGTGTTTTCTATCAAATTTAGAGTTTTTGTTTAAGTTGCAACCCAAAGCCAGACCTAGCAATTGAGTTTTTTTAACGGCGTCTTCGTTGGGAACCGGGAGAGCTCCCGGAAGACCCAAACAAACAGGACACGTTATTGAGTTAGGCTCTTTATCCCAAACATCGGCACTGCAACCACAAAACATTTTCCTATCAGTTCTAAGATGCAGATGTATCTCAAGACCTAAAACTAGTTTGTAATTTTCTTTATTAACTTTTTGTGTCATTTTTTATAAATTTACAAATAAAAATAACTAGATTCTTATTCCAAGAACCTGTAACCCAAGTTTCAGATTCTCAACTGACTGTGTAATAACAAAATAAGGAGGTTCATAGCCGGACTCGTGTACAAGAGTATTCCTTATCTTGTGAGCTTCCCATATTTTATTGTACAGATCTCTATCAAACTTGGTTTCCGCGCTTTTCAACCTTTCCCCCATCGTCTCTCCTGGAACAACATCTCTTAATGCATTATCTAAACACTTGTCTGCCGTAATTAAAGCCTGTCTTAACTGAGAAGGACCTTTTGAACTTAAAAGAACTACTATATTTTTCCAATCTCTATCAATGTTATTTCTGGTTTCTACACTAATTGTCTTCCCACCAATTTTTCTGTTAAACAAAAAATCTAAAAACATGTTACTATCCTTTCTTTTTTGTCACCATGTACATAAATAAAACAAAAAGCGCTATTACGGCCTGTATCATAAAAAGAGTTCCGAAAGATACACTTTTTAAGGATATTCCTAAGAATCCAAATAAAACAACATTTACGAAAACTACGGATACTCCTGCTATTATTAAACCTGTTACTAAGGTATTCATAATTCCGGTCTGATTTTGTGAAAATCAGTTTCCTTTTGAAATAAATTTGATACTTCAATTATTTTCCTCTCCTCACCGATGTCTCCGATGAATTGAACTCCAACGGGCATATTCTCGCTAAGACCGCAGGGTATTGAAATCCCGCAGAGTCCGGCTACAGCACTAGGTTCTGTTAGAAGATCTATAAGCTCTCCAAACATGGGTGATTTTTCACTCTCACCTATTTTTGATGCTATGCAGGGCATGGATGGAGCAACAATAACGTCAATTTTTTCAAAGGCTTTTCTGAAATCTTCAATTATCAATGTTCTTACTTTTTGTGCTTTTGAATAATAGGCATCGTAATATCCCGAGCTTAAAGTGTAAGTTCCAAGCATTATTCTTTTCTTAGCCTCAAAGCCAAAATTTGACCTATCATTTCCATATCTCACCCCATCCAATCT
>CAZGPL010000016.1:0-4469 GCA_964527375.1 uncultured Candidatus Saccharibacteria bacterium | reverse complement strand
TAGGCTGAATCTTCAACCGTCTTAGTGATAGGTCCCGGACTATCAGTTGAAGAGGCCATGGCTACTACGCCATATCTGCTAACTTTTCCATAGGATGGTTTTAGTCCGGTGACGTTGCACCAAGCCGCAGGACCTCTTGTACTACCACCGGTTTCGCTTCCAATTGCAAACAAACACATGTCTGAAGAAACTGCTGCAGCAGAACCACCGGAAGAACCCCCGGGAACTCTTCCAGCATCCCATGGATTCTTAGTAACAAAAAAATCAGAGGTTTCTGTTGAAGAACCATGAGCAAATGCGTCCATGTTAGTCTTTCCAACTAGAATAGCCCCAACTTCCTTCAATTTTCCCGTAACGGTAGATTCAAAAGGAGGAATATAATTTTCTAGAACTCTAGACCCGGCAGTTGTTTTTATACCCTTTGTAGAAAAATTATCCTTACATGCGTAAGGTACTCCAAGAAGAGGTAATTTTTCGAATATTACTGCTCCCTCTGTTTTAATCAATAAATCAGCCTTCTCAGCATCCCTCAAAGCAATATCTTCCACCAATGTTATGAATGCCTTAATTTTTACATCAAGTTTTTTTATATTTTCAAAACAATCCGTTACAAGTTCAACAGATGTGAATTCTCTTTTTTTCAAACCTTCAATAGCCTCTAAAACTGTAAGTTCATTTAAATTTCTCATCTCTCAAAAACCGCCTTAGTAGAAAATAAACCATTTACTTCTTCGTGTGCGTTAGATAGAGCTTCGTCTTTAGATAACGGGTCTCCCGAACTTTCTTCTTGAAAAACATTATTCAAACCTGTCACCTGGAAGGTTTCTTCTTTACTTGAAGTATCCAATTCTTCTAAGGTCTTAACATATTCTAAGGTGTCACTTAAAAGATTAGCTAATCTATCTGCCTGTCCTGATATATCCAAATTAGCTAGGATAGCTAAATTTTTCACTTCATCTTTGGAAATAATATTTTTTGCCATAACTATATCTATTTAATCAAATTTATTAAAACAATGAAAGAAAATTACATAGACTCTAGCCTTCTTATTCTTTCTTCTATCGGCGGATGAGTATTAAAAAAATTAGCAATTGAGCTAGATAATTTCCCCCTCACGGGATCAGTGATGTAAAGATGAGCAGTAGCACTATTAGCTACTTCCAAAATCTCCCTATCCTGACCAAGTTTTCTTAAAGCGTTAGCTAATCCCGCAGGATACCTCGTAATTAAAGCTGCTGTAGAATCAGCCAAGAATTCTCTTTTTCTGCTTATAGCTAGCTTGATTAAAGTAGCTATCAATGGACTTATCATTAAAAGTACAATCCCCAATAAAAATATAATCCCACTAGCCGAACTATTATTGTTACTCCTTTTCCCATTTCTGAAAAACGCGCCTCTTGTAAACCAATCGGCTAGAAGTGATAGACTTCCCACCAAGATACTTACTATAGACATTAATCTAGTATCGTAATTTCCTATATGGGACATTTCGTGAGCTATAACACCTTCAAGCTCTCTTTTTTCAAGTCGTTGAATTATTCCTGTTGTTAAGCACACAACCCCATGTTCAGGATTTCTTCCCGTAGCAAATGCGTTCATCGAGGAATCATTTATTATATAAACTTTTGGTTTTGGAATTCCGGAAGCAATCGCCATATTATCAACTAAATTATGAATCTCAGGGGCATCTTCATAATCAACTTTTTTTGCGTTTGAAACTGCCAACACCATCTTGTCCGAATTATAGTAAGAGAAAAATCCCGATATTCCTGACACAAGTAAAGCGGTTCCAATCATTGCTGTTCCACCACCATCTGTAAAATACTCTCCAATAAACCAACCTATAACCACAATAACTGAAATAAAAAGCGCAACTATAACTACAGTATCCCGTTTATTAGAACTAATGTTCTGATATATGTTAGGCATATAAAAAACTAAAATTTAACTTCTACGTTTTCTCTTTCTGCTTCCTCTACTTCAAAGAATTCCTGAGGTTGGAACTTAAATATCCCGGCTATAAAATTATTAGGGAAGACCGCAATTTTCTCATTGTATTGTCTCACTACACTGTTGTAAAACTGTCTGGAATAAGCAACCTTATCCTCAGTATCAGATAGCTCCTTCTGTAATTCTCCGAAACTTGCCTGAGCTTTTAATTCAGGATAGGATTCTGCAACTGCAAAAAGACTCTTTAAAGCTCCTCCAAGCATTTGATCTGCTTCTCCGGCTTCTTTCGGACCTTTGGCTGACATTAAAGAAGCTCTGGCTTGAGTTACTTTTTCAAATACTTCTTTTTCATGTGAAGCGTAACCTTTTACAGTTTCAACAAGATTAGGAATTAAATCAGTTCTTCTTTTAAGTTGGACGTCTATTTGACTCCAAGCTTCCTGGATTTTAACTTTTAAGGTAACTAATGAGTTGTATACTCCAATAATAAACAAAGCTATGACAACAACTATTCCTAAAATACCAAAAATCATAAAAATATCACCTCCTTTAAAAATATCTACAGAAAAATTTTACTCTATGTGTAATTTTTTAACAAACTTTTCCAAATCTAATGTATTTACAATGTGTTTTTTCTCAGCCCAACCACGTTTAGCGTTATCAATACCATATTTGATAAAACTAAACTCATCAGTTGAATGGGCGTCAGAACTAATTATCAAATCAACACCCCACTCGATAGCGGATTTTACAAGATCATCAGGTAAATCTAACCTATCGGGCTGACTATTTATTTCTAAAATTACATCGTTATCACGGGCCGCTGAAAACACTTTATTCCAATCAGGATCTGCCGGATCTCTCTGGTTCAACAACCTGCCGGACGGGTGTGCAATAACTTTTACATAGGGATTTTCAATGGCTGATAAAATTCTTTCTGTAATTGTCTTTCTATCTTGGCCAAAAGAAGTATGTATACCGGCAATGACATAATCCAAATTTTTTAAAATATCGTCCGGAAGTCCTAAAGAATTATCTACTAAAATGTTAACCTCATAACCATAAAGAACTTTTATTTCTTTCTGAGAAGAATTTATTTCATCAATCTTTTTTCTGGTATCACTAACAATTTTTAAAACTGTTCCCAGGCCACGTGATTGAATACTAGGAGCATGATCAGAAATCCCAATATATTCATAACCAAGTTTTTTTGCTTCTTCAACCATCTCCTCTAATGTGTTAACACCGTCTGAAAAGTTGGTGTGACAGTGAATATCTCCTATTATATCTCTCAATTCTATCAATTTAGGTATTTCCCCTTTTTGGGCTTTTTCAATCTCATAGTTTCCGTGACGAAGCTCGGGAGGTATAAATTGCAAATCAAGTTCTTTATAAAAACTATCTTCATCGGCAAATTCTTTTATCATATCGTTCTTTTTTATTCCGTATTCTGACAGCGACATTCCTTTGTTTAAAGCATAATTCCTAAGCAAAATATTATGTTGTTTGGAACCTGTAAAATACTGAAGCATTGAACCATAAGCCTCGGGAGTGCTTACTCTTACATCAACTTGAACTTCATTTTTTAAAACAACGCTAGCCTTCTTATCCCCAACCACTAAAACCTCACTAATTTCGGGAAATTTTAAAAAATATTCAAGAACCTTTTCGGGGTTGTTCGTAGAAACAGGTATGTCGAGATCTCCGATAGTAGCATTTTTTCTTCTAAATGAACCACAAGCTTCCAAATCTATAACAGAATCACAACCTTTCATGTATTCATAAATTCTTTGAACTATTTCTTCTGCTTGGGGAATCAAAAATCTCATCTTTTTATTCTTTGTCATCTTTTGCTCTTCTACAGCTTCAAGAATGGCTTTCTCCATCTTTTCACCAAATCCCTCCAGAATTTGAATTTTTCCCTTTTCAGCGGCAAGCTTAAGTTTTTCTAAAGCATCTTCTCTTTTGTCTAATTTAAAAGCTACAGAAAGTTTAAATGCTCTTTTAGCTCCGATTCCACGTAATCCTATTAATGAAAACATGCCCTGAGGAAGGTCTTTTTTTATTTCCTCAAACTCGGAAACGAATCCTTGCGCAAAGAATTCGTTTAAATGACCTTCTATACCGGGACCAATGCCGGGGATTTCTCCCAATCTTTTATTTTCCCAAAGATCTTGGATTGAAACGGTTAAGTTTTCTAATATAGAGATTGCGTTTTGATAGGCTCTAACACGAAAACTGTTGAATCCTTTTACTTCCATGGCGGCAAGCATTTCTTTCAACAATATGATGATATCTTTGTTTGGGATTCTTTTATCTTCCATGGTGTTATTTTATCATTTTTGTTGGTTCTCACGGCAATATTATTGATTATTTTTATTTATATTGATAACATAAGCAGTATCGCGGGGTCGTAGCTCAGCCCGGTTAGAGCGCTGCACTGTCACTGCAGAGGTCGCGGGTTCGAGTCCCGTCGGCCCCGCCAGAAAGCCTGACAGGGATTTATTCCTTGGCAGGCT
>CAZGPL010000015.1:0-11130 GCA_964527375.1 uncultured Candidatus Saccharibacteria bacterium | reverse complement strand
ATCTTTTAAATAACCGTCATTTTTTAATGAATCTAATATTTTATCTTTTAGTTGATTTTTCTCTTCTGAGGATATGTTGGTTTTTGAAACAAAAAATTTTACTTTATCCAAAACTTCCTTTTCGCTTCTAGCCTTGAAAGACAAAAAGTTCAATATCTTAAAATAAACTTTTGAATAAGCTTCATCTATTTTACTAAATACCATTTAAATCTATTTTACTCTTCAACAGGCTCATCGACCAAAGATTTTCCCTTTTCTTCTACACCAATGTTTAAAGGTATCTCACTTTTTTGTTTAACGGAAGTTCTGATGGATTTTTCTATCTCAGCACTTATCTTGGGATTTTCTTTAAGATACTGTCTTGCGGCATCTTTTCCCTGTCCAATCTTCTCACCACTAAATTCAAACCACGAACCGCTTTTTTTGATTATTTCCAAATCTACCCCAACATCAATAATGTTACCTTCTTTACTTATTCCCTCATTGAAAAGAATATCAAATTCAGCTGATCTGAATGGGGGAGCTACTTTATTTTTTACTACTTTAGCTTTTGCCCTAATGCCGTAAAACTCATCGCCTCTTTTTAAGGTCCCGATCTTTCTTATATCTATCCTAACTGATGCATAATATTTTAAGGCCTTTCCCCCGGCTGTTGTCTCAGGATTTCCAAACATTACACCTATCATTGATCTTAATTGATTTGTAAAAATAACAGTACACTTTGATCTACTTATGGCCCCGCTTAATCTTCTTAAAGCTTGGCTCATAAGTCTTGCCTGCATTGCAACGTGACTATCACCGATGTCACCTTCTATCTCAGCCCGAGGCACTAGTGCCGCAACAGAGTCTATTGCGACTAGATCTACTGCATTGGATCTAATTAAAGTTTCAGCAATATCCAAAGCCTGCTCACCTGTATCAGGCTGGGAAACCAAAAGATTTTCAACGTCCACACCTGTTTTTTCAGCATAAGAAGGATCAAAAGCATTTTCAGCATCAATTAAAGCCGCAGTTCCTCCTAATTTTTGGGTCTCAGCTATAACATGTTGAACCAGGGTAGTTTTACCTGAAGATTCGGGACCGAAAATTTCAATAATTCTTCCACGGGGAAATCCACCGGCTCCCAGGGCTATATCCAACGCAATGGAACCTGTCGGGATGACGGGAATAGACCTCTCACCAACATTCTCTCCTAACTTCATAATTGATCCCTTTCCAAAATTTTTCTCGATTTGTTCGATCGCTGTTTTTAGAGCAAGATCCTTACCTTGCTGAACGGGAGATTTCTCCTTAGTTTCCTTCAATTTAGAAGAAGTTTTAGCTGCCATATTATTTCCTCCTATACAAATTTATAGTTTGATTTTATCAGCATTGAAATTTTTATCAATCAGAATATTCTATTAAAAATAGAAAATGGTCTTGAAAAATCATACATTTTACGACGTCACTTTTATTAGAATTTTTTCATTCTATCTATAGTTTCTTTTTTGCCTAGCAGTCCTAAAACGTCAAACAAAGGTGGGGTAGATTCGTGACCTGTCACAACATATCTTATTGTCATAAAAGCTTCTTTAGGTTTATATGAAAATTCTTCAAGTTTCTCGTGAGAAATTTTATCCAGATAGTCAATATTCCAATTTTCACTCGAAATGTTTTCAAAAGTTTCAAGATAATTTTTAATTATTTCCCGAGCTCTCTCAACACTTCCTGAGAATTTTTCGACAAATTTTTTATCTATCTTAGGTCTTTCATAGAAATATGAAGTGATGTCGTTAAACTCAGAAAGTTTTTTCATACGCTCTCTGACTAATTCCAAAGATTTCAAACAATATTCTCGACTAAACTCCTTTAAATCTAATTTTTTGGAATATTCTTCATGCCATTTTTCTACCATACCCCAAAGATCTTCCAACGGTATATTTCTTATGTAAAGACCGTTAAACCACAAAAGTTTCTGCCTATCAAATGCTGCCATCTCAGACTTCTGAATGTTTTCAATCGAAAAATCTTTTACAAAATCTTCAAGAGAGTAAATTTCTCTCTCCGTTCCAGGATTCCATCCCAAAAACATAATGAAATTTAATAAAGCTTCGGGAAGGTAACCATCTTTTAAAAAATCCGCAGCATTTACCGATCCCGTTCTTTTGGATAATTTTTTAGTGCTGTCAGTCTCACGAAGTAAAGGAAGATGAACAAAATTTGGTACATCCCAACCAAAAGCCTTGTAAAGTAGAACATGCTTGGGAGTTGAAGGAAGCCACTCTCTTCCTCGTAAAATATGTGTTATTTCCATTAAATGGTCATCAACTACCACGGCAAGATGGTAAGTAGGAAAACCGTCGGATTTTATTAGTACCTGGTCGTCAATATCATCAGATGGAAAAGTTAACTTACCAAGAATCATATCCTCAACCTCAATCTCCTCATTTGCCGGAACATTTAGTCTAATTACATAAGGCTTTCCTTCTTTAATATTTTTCTCCACATCTTCTTTGCTCATATGAAGGCAAAATTTATCATATTTTGTTATCAAACCTTTCTCTTTTTGCTCTTCTCTTAATTTCTCAAGTCGGTCCTCACCACAAAAACAATAGTATGCTTTGCCCTTTTCTACTAATTCCAGAGCATATTTTTTATAAATATCTAATCGTTGCGATTGAAAATATGGCTCGAAAGGACCACTAACCTCCGGACCTTCATCCCAAGTTAACCCGTAATCTTTTATTGTCTTCAACATTCTTTCCACGGAACCCTCAACATATCTACTTTGATCAGTATCTTCTATTCTCAAAATAAATTCCCCGCCCGAGCTTCTTGCTAAGGCATAATCGTAAAGTAATGTTCTCAAGCTTCCAACATGTAACTCACCGGTAGGGCTGGGTGCCATTCTTGTTCTCATTTTCATATCCCTGATTTTATCACGAAAACATAAACCTAAGAATTGAAAAAAGGAATAATCTCTCGGAAATATTCTCAGTATCTGCTAGAATTATTCTGATGAATTTAACTAAAACTTCAGCATATGTAAAAAGGTTCTTTAAATTCCTGTTTATTTTTGTAGGCTCTTATTACCTCCTAACACTTGTTATCTTTCCCGGCTCTATAGCAATTATAAGAGCAATATTTGTAAAAAAAATTCCCTTCAATCCGGCTTATGGGCAAATGGAACAACTTGTTTTTTCCCCAAAGAGAATAAAAAATGACACTATAGAAATAGTATTAGATACGAACGACGCAAAACTACCAGAGAAATTTCCCGACAGAATGACGGTTTATAAATTTATCCCCCAACAATATTCTTATTTGGCAGGTAAAAATGCGCAAGAAGATGCTTTGGTTCTGGGTTTCTCAGACAAAGACCTAACTTCTGATTTAAGCGGAACAATATACAAATGGAGAAACTCAGTTACTTCTAGCAATCTAACTATAGATATAAATAGCAGAAAACTTGAGTTAAAGACAACTAATTTAGAGGGTAAGGGTTCAAGCTTTTCAAAAGGATCGGTCAGTGTAAATTCAGCGAAAGAAAAGGCAAAGAATATCCTATCTTCAATTTATAGGTTCAACGATGACTTATATACCAAAGGTACACAAAAGGTTAGGTTGGGAACATATTCAGGTAGCAAAATTCAGGAAACCAAAAGTTCTACGGAAGCACAACTAGCCCTAGTGGATTTTTACAGATCCATCGGGAATTACCCTATATTGGGACCAGACCCTGATAAAGGTTTGATGAGAATAATAGTAAGCGGAAAAAAAGATAAAGTTAATCCTTTAAACAACCCTTTAGTAGAGGCAGATTATTGGGAAATAAATACACAATCTAAAGCAGAATATCCAATAATAACTCCGCAGACAGCGTGGGATATAGTTAGAACCGGAGGGGGCGTGATATCTAGCATTGTACCCAAAAATTCAAGCCCTTTTGTGGGATATACGACCACTCAGGTAGATAAAATATACATTGATAATATTTATCTTGCCTACTACGAGACACCTGAATTCCAATTTTATTTACAACCAATTTATGTTTTTTCAGGAACTTATACTTCAAGAGGTTCTGAAGGCGGCAATATTACAATATATTTTCCTGCAATTACAGCCGAGTTCTCAAAACAAAGTACAATAACAGATCAATAAATATTACTTTCTAACCCATGAATAATTTTGATTTATCCAATTCAGTATCATTCTTGTGTCATTAAATCTATCTTTACTCCCCATTACAACAATGAATATATCCCTAAAATCATCCGCATTTTCAAATATTAAAACCTCCCCCGCTCCCTCGGTGGTACCGGTCTTCACCCCAATAGAGTTAGGAATCTCCCATAAAAATCTATTGGTGTTTGGAAGATACACTTTATAAGAATCATCGATGGAAACCATAAAAAAGTTTTTCTTAGAAACAATTTCCTTTATTTCAGATTTGTTTGTGGCGTAAACTGATAATTTGTACAAATCCAAAACCGTAGAATAGTGCCCGTTACCAACGTTATCCAGACCAATGGGATTAGAGAAGATAGTGGAATCCATACCAATTTCCGAAGCTTTTTCATTCATTCTTTCTACAAATTCGGACTCGGTAATTTTTGAGTTTGCAAGAGTACAAGCTGAATCACCGGCAGAGCCCACCAACATGCTATTTATTAAATCAATAACTTTAAAACTAATATCCTTTGGGAACCAAGCTTTTGTACCTTCAACCTGGGTACAAAGCTCGGGAGCTGTTAAAACTTCATCCAAGCTATATAAATCCAGGGAAACAAGTGCAGTCATCAACTTCACTGTAGAAGCCGGGGCGAGTTTCTCGTCAGGATTTTTTTCAAATAAAACTTTACCTCTTTCTCTATCAATGGCAATAGCTGATTTTGCAGTTATTTCAGGTTCGGGAAATGATCCGATACGACGAGGGAGGGGGTAATATAAATTAGAAACATTTTGAGATGGGTAGTAAGGAACCAAAATCTCAGAAACTAAATCATGCAAATATCCTGTAGAAATTGAATAACCCAAAAAAACAAGAAAAGAAATAGATATAAACAGAAGTGCCGATCTAAAAAAAGTTTTCAGAACATAGAGGACATTGAGACTTGATATCTTATCTATGAACCAAAGTATTTTTATCAGTACCTCTATCAGAGAAAGTAAGATTTTTTGTCGAAATGTTATTGATAAATCCGAAACCATTAAAAGCCCTTCTTATGGTTTCAACCTTTTTACATCACGGGGTAAGAATGTTACTTCTTTAACGCTGGGAATATCTAAAATTTTCATCACTAGTCTTCCTGGACCTATTCCTACTCCACCATGAGGAGGACAACCATATTTGAAGAAATTAAGATAATCTTCCAAAGATTCGACACTCATACCTTTTTCTTTAGCTTGTGAAACTAAAACGTCATATCTGTGCTCTCTTTGGGATCCGGTTGTTACCTCCAAACCTTTATACAAAAGATCAAAACTTTTGGTTAAAGTTGGATTATCTTCGTATCTCATATGATAAAAAGGTCTTGCTTCAATGGGCCAGTCCGTAACAAAAACAAAATCGTGGCCTGTTTCCTCTTTTATCATTTTACTTAATTCAATTTCTTCCTCGCCACTTAAATCATATTTTCTACCTTGTTTTACACCTAATTTTTCTAACTTTTCTTTTGCTTCCAACATTGAAATTCTAGGGAAAGGTTTGATAGGTATATCAATCTCAAGGTCCAGACCCTCTTTCAATTGTTTAAAACCTGAAACCAAAAGATCTTCTTCCTCAGACATAACATCTTCATGGGAATTTATGTATGAAATCTCAAAATCCCAACCTGTAAATTCGGTCATATGTCTGGAAGTGAAAGAAGGCTCAGCCCTAAAAACCGGACCCATAACAAATACTTTTTCAAAACCCGATGCCTGTGCCATTTGTTTATAAAACTGCGGAGATTGTGCGAGATAAGCCTCGCGATCAAAATATTGCATTTTAAAAACATCGGCGCCGGTCTCACTAGCGGTACCCATCAACGAAGGTGTATAAACTTGAATGAAGTCTGCCTCATCGTAATATTTTCTAAAACCTTTTTCTAGCTCTGTCCAGACCTTAAAAATTTTCAAATTTTCCTCTTTTCTAAGATCTATCCATCTCCAATCAAGTCTCTTTGTTACGTCAGTCTCATCCCCGCTTTTTTCCTCTACAACAGGAATAGGAAGACCCAAATCCGCTTTAGACAAAATCTCTAAACCTTCGGCCTGAATCTCAAAGCCTCCGGGAGCCTGCTTCTCCTCCTTCAACAAACCCTCAATTGAAACCACCGACTCCAAAGAAACCTCCCCTGCTTTTTCAAAAACCTCGCCGGCTCCCTTTAAAAAAACCACTTGAATAGTGCCTGTAACATCCCTAACTACAAAAAACTTAATCCCGCCCTGATCTCTTCGGGCTTGGACAAAACCTGATATCTTTATTTTTTCACCTATTTTATCTTTTAAATCCTTAATGCGAATTCTTTCCATTTTTAGACCTTTCGAAAATCCTTTACTAGTAAATCAAGATAGACACTACCATTGTACTCATTTTTACTCATTGTATAAACTAGATCAATTTTTTCTCCAAGGCTAAGTTCTTTTTCAAATCTTGCACCGCCGAAAAAAACAGCTTTGTGGTATTTCTTCCCATCGTAAAGCCTTAATTTTAGGTGAGTTTTATCTTTTCCAATTATATCGCACCCAACTATACCCAAAGACTTTGTCAAAAATATCGGTTGATCATTCCCCATCCCAAAAGGTTTAATTTTATCAACTTCTTTTAAAAGTGCCATATCAATAACATCCGAAGGCAGTTCAACGTCAATATTCAAGACCGGAATAAAAATTTCATCTCTAAATTCTTTTTCAATATATTTAGTTACTTTTTTCTGCATCTCAGGGATTTTTTTCTCCTCTATGGTAAAACCACCGGCCATGGGGTGACCACCCAAGTCAACAAAAAGATCTTCAAATTTCCTTAAAATCTCAATTATGTTTATGCCGGGGATAGACCTAACGGAGCCTTTTCCGTACCCATCTTCTAAGGCTATGACCACTGAAGGACGATAATACCTTTGGGTTAGTTTTGCCGAAACCAAACCTATAACTCCTTCATGAAATTTTTTATCAGATGAAAAAATTATCTTAGGGAGGTCTTTCTCATCTACTTCCGAAGCGATATCATACATCTCCAAAGTTTTTTCTTGCCTTTCAATATTTTTGGAATTAAGTCTTTTAGCTAGCTCCTCTAAAACTTTCTCATCTTTTTCCGTTAAAAGCCTTATTGAATCCTCCGAGCTTTTTAGCCTCCCCGAAGCATTTAAACGAGGTCCTATCGCCCAACCTAGCTCGTAGGTTGTGATTTCGGTTCCTTGGGCAATGCCTGCTGCCTCAAATAATTTTTTAAAACCTAAAGGGGGATTTGAATTTATAATCTCTAAACCTTTTTTAACAATCACACGGTTAAACCCAACTACGGGCAAAAGATCCGTAATTGTTGCAACAGCGGCATTTGAAACACTTTCTTTGCTTTTTGAACCCAAAGCCTTAGATAATATCCAGGAAATCACAGATCCACAAACCTTATCACTCCAGACTGTGCAATCAGCTTTAGGAAGTTTATCAGGCTTTTGATGGTGATCAGTTAAGATAATTGTATGTCCCAAACTTTTAATGTATGAAATCTGCTCTTCCGCTGTAATCCCAACATCAACGGTAATAAAAAGAACTTTTTCATTTTTCTCAAAATCTTTTAGAGCCTCATCAACAGCTTCTTTTGACAAACCGTAGCTATGCTTAAACCTATTTGGGATAAAATAAAAAATATTCTCATAGACTTTTTCATACTTAAAAAAATTGTATAAAATAGCCGCAGCATTTATCCCATCTGAATCATAATCACCAAAAATTATGATGGGCATTTTATTTTTTAATGCTTTATCTACAATACATTTGGCTTTAGTTAAAGATTTCTTAAAATCGGCAGAAAAATCCTTGAAAGAATCATTTAAAGACGGGGTTTGTAGAAACTCCTTAATATTTTTTATACCCCTACTTTCTAGAATACAAACCGATAATTCCTTTTTAGGGTCAAATTTTCCGAGAATGTTCCATTTATACATAAATCTATATTACCAATATTTTGGCAGGGAAATTAATTAAAAATCTTTTCGGTTATTATGAGAAATTTAGGAAAAAGTATTTTTGAAGTTAGAAAAGTAATAACAACTGAGCAAATAAGAAGTATTAAAAGGCCGTCTAGAAAACCATTCCCAAGTACGTACAGAGATGCTAAAAGAATTAGAAAAATCATTGTTATATCAAAAATATTCGAAAATATTTCTTTTGAAATATCTTTGAAAACATCTAGTAGGTTTCCACCCTTTTTTGATTTGGGCAAAAGTTCTTTCATCTTTAAAACAACGTACAAATTCAAAATAAAAGTAAAAATGAACAAAAAAGAAAAGGCTAATATCTCTGATTCAGAGGCTTGATTTTTGAAATATTTACTTATTAATCTTGATACCAAGAGAAATATTGAAAGGTTTGAAACAAGAGTAAGTATAAAAGAACATCTAATTTTTTTGACGGCTTTTTTTGGACTATCCTTAAAGATTAACGAAAATAAAAGAAAAATAGAAAAGACAGAGACTAGAAAGATGATTATTTGATTAGAAGCCGAATTAAAAATATTTAAAAACCAACTCATTTTTTATGACCTCCAAAGACCTCCACGAAAGTTGGGAGAATGAAGGAATAAAAATAAATAACAACCAACATTGCTACAGATACAGCTGTCATGAAGAATTTAGCCACCCCGGACAAAATAAATGACATAAAAAGAGAAAGGACAAAAATAAATATCGGGGGAATTGCCATCTTCTCCTTCTCTTTAACAAATATCTGATAAAACATAATACTAAATGGCTTTCCCTGTGAGACACCTGTTTTAATATCTCTAAACGCTATAAGCGCAATGCTTGAAGTAATTCCCGTTATGAGAATTAAACTAACAACAAGTGGTGAGCTAATTGGAATTGGTAGTATTTTAGCAAATGCCAAATAAACAGGGAAAGAAAAAATAAACGAAAGAATATACAAACTACCAAAGACATTAAATTTGATTGTAAAGAAGATAAAAATTCCTATGAGCCCTATAAAGAACGCGTACAGGTAAGTGTTGTAAAAGTTATTACCCGCTAAGGAGGCTACTTTCAAGCTCTCATCAAGAGATATTTTTGCAGGTAAGGGGTTTTTAAGTTGAACATTTAAATCATTTACATCTTTTTGAGAAAAATCTCCGGTGACTGCGGGATCGGAGTTGGGATCATCTAAAATACCTTCAGCTAAGACCGGCATGAGATAAGGATATTCGAAATCATTTAGATATATCCCGATGGGTAGATTTATATTATTTTTTGCGATTTCGTAGAACTTTGCTCTCCCTTCGGTTGTAAAAGAAATTTGCAAAACAGCAGATTTAGCGCCCGGAGGATTTGAGTAAATAAAGCCAATAAAATCAGATTCATTTATACCTACACTTTCCCATCTATCAATTTCGGTATAAAAACTCACAAATTGTTCCTGGCTCCATTCCTCGGGGCTTTTTATCTTTTTAAAATCAACTCTACCGGTTCCTAAAACCATGGATGTTAACCTATCTGAAGACTCATATTCCGGAATCAAAACAAAGAAACTATCGGGGTCATCCATACCAATTTCAAACTCAGATATTCCGATTAAATTTAATCTTTTTTCACTTATGCTAACTATTGATTTTAATACTTCTTCCTTGTTTTCAATGTTTTCGTCAGACAGCCTGAAAATAATTTTTTGATTTTCACCAAAACCCTTACCTTTAACGAAGTCTTTTAGATTTATTATTTTCTCGCCGTTCTTTTGTGGGATTTTTATTTCATAACCACCTATTTGGGTATCGATTCTAAGCAAACTAGAATCTACATACAAAGGAATATAAGGTAAAGCTATCAAAACAGATAAAGAAAAAATTACCGAAATTAAGATAAGTTTGAAAGTGTTATTACTAGACATTTTCCTTCACATCAAGCTTAAACCACAGCACAAAACTTCTCATCGTCTCCGATAAGCATAGTTCTGCTTTGAGTTAAAACTCTATAAATAAATGGGTCATTGGTTCTTTTTCTGCTCATAAATTCATCCATGGTCATTACCGAATAATTTATTTCTCTGTTCATTTTTGCTTCTTCCTCTTTAACAACATTTTGCACAACATCCAAGTTTATATCTCCAACAATGAATAGGTCAACATCTAAAGCAGTTGATTTTCTACCTCTTAGAAAAGCTAGCGACAAAACAGCATAATCAACTCTTCCCAAATGTTTTTCTTTAGAAATTATTGCAGCCCCGACACCTTCTTCTTTAGCAACAAGAGATAAAAGATCTGAGTAAAAAGGGTGGTTTGTTTCTATTTGATAGAAAATCTTATTAGAACTTTGTCTTCTCGTAACGAGATTTATTTCAAAAAGGTTATCAAGCTCTCTTCTGACCGCGTTTATTTCGGCATTTACTTGTCTTACAATAGCTCTAATATGAAAACCTCTTTTGGGATTTAACAAGAGTAACTTTAAAATATTTACTCTTACTTCAGATACTAATATTTTATTCAACATAAGATTCTTCCGGGCAGATTAGTTAACGAATTAAACTATAGAACCATTATACATTTTTTGGTCTATTTTTACAGAGCTAAAGCTAGTTATAGACCACCTGTTCAACATTTCTATCAGGTACTATTGCTATCCAAAATTTTCCTCTGTTAAACTCTATTTCCTCACCATTGGTGTCATAAAAAAGGGTCCTATCGTCTCTATCGGACTTACTCCACGTTGACTCCACAACTTTACCATCTATAAAAACTAAAGCCTTTCCGCTACCTATAAGCTGATAATCTAATCTACCTTTGTCATCACCTGCTATGGAAGATTCAGATACAAATTGAACTATAAGATTTTTTACTTCAACCTGCTCATTAGTTTCCTGATCTTTGTGGGGAATCGGGGTGTCTGATGAATCATATCCAGTAGATTTCAGATACGTATTATTTTGTGGATTGTAGTCAAAAATACTGGAGTAGGCTCCTTT
>CAZGPL010000014.1:0-11506 GCA_964527375.1 uncultured Candidatus Saccharibacteria bacterium | reverse complement strand
GTAGGGAAAATTATAAAAATTGATGAAGGAAGTGTTTCAAATGGTATTTTTGGTATTGCGAGAATGGACGCAGGTTTGGGTGGTGCTGAGGGTGCTCCAATTGAGCCGGGCTCATCAACAATTTCAAAATCAGTTACTGTTACTTTCGAATTAAAATAAAAACCGGTGGAAAACCCTATCAAAACTCTTCGTTTTGAATTTAATTTTCTTCACCGGTTTTTCGCCCTTTTCATTTTTTTATATTTGAAAGTATTTAAGTGATGATCTAAAGTTATTTATAGTTTTTTAGGCGAATTATTTTACTATATAAACTATTTCAAATCACAAGACCTTATGAGGGTATTTGGCTCATATTCCATCAATCTTTTTTAGGAATCGGTCTATACGCGATCATTATATGATGATAAAATTTTAATGTCAAAAATTAAGATTTTCTTATGTTTAAAGCTAAATTACAATGTTAACAATCTTACTTGGGATATAAATAAATTTCTTAGCTTCCATATCACCCATAAATCTCAATATTTTTTCGTTTGATAGAGCGATTTCCCTAACTTTGTCTTCAGAATCGTTTTTTCCAACGGTAATCTCTGACCTAACTTTTCCATTGATCTGTACCGGTATGGTTATGGATTCTTCGTGAATATATTTTTCATCAATAATAGGCCAAGGTTGAAGATGGATGCTATTTTCCCTTTTCCATTGTGAAAAACCATTAAATTCCTGCCACAATTCCTCGGCTAAAAAAGGAGCAAAGGGAGATACTACTTTCAAGAAATCTAGCCAAATATCTTTACCAATCTTTTCCTGTCTTTTTAAATGATTAACAAATACCATTATTTCACTAACCGCTGTATTCATTTTTAAATTCTCTATCATTTCAGAGATATTTTTTAACATTAAATGAAACGCTTTTAGAGTTATGTCATCACTTTCTTCAACACATACTTTTTCCTGTAAAGAGTAGATATTCCTAATGAGTTTATTGACAGTTTTTATAATATTTGGGTTCCATGGGTAGGTCTCATCATAAGGGCCCATAAAACAAATAGTAGTTCTTAGAGAGTCAGCTCCAAACATGTCTATTTGCTCAATAGGGTCAACTCCGTTCTCTTTGGATTTTGACATGATAGAGCCATCAGGAGCAAGAAGCATACCACCGTTTAATCTCCATAAATAGGGTTCTTGAGTGGGAACTAAACCTATATCGTAAAAAAATTTATGCCAAAATCTTGAGTAGAGGAGATGCAATGTGGTGTGTTCAGCACCACCAAAATATTTATCAACCGGGAGCCAATATTTCATTTTTTCGGAATCTGCAAAACATTCATTGTTTTGGGGGTCTGTATATCTTAGATAGTACCAACAGGAGCCAGCCCAATTGGGCATGGTGTTAGTTTCCCTGCGGGCCGGGTTTCCGTCAATTGTTATATTGACCCATTCGGAGTTTCGTTCAAGTGGGCTGGCTCCGTCATCTGATGGATTAAAATCGGGCACATCGGGAAGTTCTAATGGCAGTTTTTCATTTACTTCTTTAAAATTATTAGTATCACATATTGGAATAACACCTACCTCGGTATGTACAAGAGGTATGGGTTCTCCCCAATATCTCTGTCTTGAAAATACCCAATCTCTTATCTTGTAATTAACAGCGTGATTTCCTTTGCCATTTTTCTCAAGCTCTTCAATCACAATTTTCTTAAAATCATCAGAATCAATACCGCTAAAATTTCCACAATTAACTGTTATCCCATTACCTGTAAAGAGTTCATTGAAATCATTTTTACCGTCTTCATTTTTTGGTTTAACAACTTCAATAATTTCAATTCCATATTTTTTAGCAAATTGGAAATCTCTTTCATCGTGTGCCGGTACTGCCATGATAAAGCCTGTTCCATAGTCCATTAGAACATAATCAGCGATAAAAACAGGAACTTCTCTTTCTGCAAAAGGTACTTTTGCTCTTATACCTTTTACTTCGACACCTGTTTTATCTTTATTTATTTGTCTTTCAATATCAGACTTATTCTTTGAATTATTAATATATTCTTTAACTTCATCTTTATTTTCAACTTTTTCCCAAACTTGTTTTATAAAAGGGTGCTCGGGCGCAAACACCGTAAAAGTTACCCCAAAAATAGTGTCCGGTCTCGTTGTAAAGACCTCAATACCTTCACCTTCAATTTCAAATTTAATGTTTGCGCCCTCGCTTTTTCCAATCCAATTCCTTTGTGCTGCTTTAATAGATTCGGGAAAATCAACAGTCTCCAAGCCTTGGAGTAGTTTTTCGGCATACTCAGGAATCTTCAAAACCCATTGTTTTAACATTCTTTTTTCAACCGGTTTTTCTCCTCTTTCGGATATTTTTTTACCCTCTTTATCTGTTAATACTTCTTCTTCCGCAAGTACCGTTTTTAATTCCTCACACCACCATATTGGGGTTTCTTTATATTCAGCTAAGCCGTTTTCAAAAAATTTTAAAAAGAGCCACTGGGTCCATTTGTAGTATTTTGGATTACACGTGCTTATTTCTCTACTCCAATCAACTCCGTAGCCCATTCTTAAAAATGATTGCTTGAATTTTTCAATTGTATCGTGCGTTATTTTTGCAGGATGTATTCCAGTTTTTATTGCGTAGTTTTCAGCAGGAAGACCAAAAGCATCCCACCCGATAGGGAAAAGTACATTGTAGCCATTCATTCGTAAATATCTGGCGTAGACATCCGGTGCTGTGTATCTCATCATATGCCCGGCGTGCAGTGAGTTACCTGAAGGATATGGAAATTCCGCCAATATGTATTTTTTTGGCTTATCGGAAAAATCAATAGCTTCGTAAATATTGTCCTGAAGCCACTTTTCTTTCCATTTTTCTTCAATTTTGGTATGTTCGTATTCCCTCATATTTGAAACAACATGATTTTATCACAGAAACAAAGCCCGCTGCTAACACAATCGTTGCTTTTTTTTAATTTTTGTAATATATTAACTTGCTATGGCTAAGAAAAAAGGAAATAGATTTTTAATAGGTTTAGAGTGCACCGAAACAGGGAAGCGCTCCTATGTGACGCAAAAAAACCGTATCAATATGGAGGGTAAGCTTGAAATAATGAAATACAACCCATTGTTGAGAAAACATACACTTCACAAAGAAGTTCAGAAACTTAAGTAACCTTCACAAGCAAAATATCCACAAAAATGTTAATATAAAGTCTCGTATTGCGCTTTTATTAAAAATATGGAAAAAGGAAAGCTCTACATCATAGCTACTCCTATAGGAAATCTGACTGATATAACTCTAAGAGCTTTAGAAACTTTAAAAGAGGTGGATATGATATTGTCCGAAGATACCCGCGAAACTGACAAAATTTTGAAAAAATATGAAATCGATAAACCCCAGCTTTCGTATCGTGACCAAAACCATGATTATATTTTTCCAAGGCTTGAAGAAACATTGGAAAATGGTTTAAATTTAGCTCTTATTTCTGATAGCGGTACCCCTTTGATATCAGATCCGGGTTTTAAACTTGTTCGAGATTTAATTAAAAAAGGATTTGAAATTGTTTCTATTCCCGGCCCGTGTGCTGCTATTTCAGCTTTGGTAACATCCGGATTTCCAACTGATAAATTTTCTTTTCTAGGTTTTTTACCAAAATCTTCAGGAGAAAGATCTAAACTCTTGAGAAATTATGGAAATCTCGACTCAACACTAGTAATCTACGAATCCCCTTTCAGAATAGAGAAGCTCTTAAAAGAAATTCACGAAAATCTAGGAGAAAGGTATATTTGTCTTGCAAATGAAATAACAAAAATACACGAAAAAATATTAAGAGGTAGTTTAGGAATAGTTTTAGAAAGTGTAAAGGGGAAAAGATTAAGAGGTGAGTTTGTAGTTATTGTTGGAAAGGAGGGTTTTTCATTATGAATGAGGATGATTTTAGAAATGAGGAAGAGCATTTGGATTTAGTTTTGGAAAAAATTTCTAAAGCTAAAGATACTTTGAATAGTGTTTTAGAGACCCTTGGTAATGAGAATGTAGAAAGATTGAAGGAATTAAGTGCGGAGGGAGCAAGTTCTTACGGTTTTGGTTCTAATGATTTTGATTTTTTACTTGAACAACTTCATCAGAAAAATCTAGCTTTTAACTTAAAAGGCAAATATCAAACTATACAAGAGTATGAGTTTCTTTTAAAAGAACCGTATTTTTCAAGAATTGATTTATTTAATCCTAATATAGATCAGGCTGAAATTTTTTATATTGGAAAATTTTCATATACTGAGGATAAACCTGTTGTGACAGACTGGAGAAGCAAAGTTGCATCTGTATATTATAGGTATAGATATCCTCAAAAGAATGTAAGTTACGACACCCCTTCAGGTTTAGAGACTAGAGATTTGAAATTAAAAAGAACTTTTGAGATTCAAGATGGTACATTGGTTAAGTTTTACAACAACGATCTTCAGTTAGATGAATCTTCAATAATTAGCGAAAAAATAGGGAAAAGAACAGGGGGAGTTTTAGAAGATATTATCCAAACCATTCAAGAGTCCCAACTTGATATCATAGAGGCCGATCCGAGACAAATATGCATTGTTCAAGGATGTGTTGGTAGCGGAAAAAGCACTGTAGCAATTCATAAACTTGCGCACATTTTTTTCAACTATCCTAAAATGATTCACCCTGAAAAATGCCTAATGGTAACTAAAAGCCAAATACTTTCAGGTTATCTATCAACTCTTTTTCCAAAATTAGGAATTTTTGATGTTACGTATAAAACAGTTAGGGATATAGTTTACAACACATTTTATAGAGAAAATTTAGATATAAAGGTAGATTTGGATAGAGATCAGGATACCGGTTACTACACAATATCTAAGATAAAAGAACTTAAAAAGAAAATTTTGTTCATTCAGAAAAAATGTGAAAGGGAAATTTTAGGTATATTTAGAGATCCCGAGCTCCAATCTTTTGCTAGCTTTAAGTATAGTTACGATGAGACACCGTATGAGAATGTTTTTGAACTACTTGAAGATGTTGCTGAGGAGATTTCATCTCAAAAAGAGCATCTAAAATTAAATCCCGACGGTGTTAACACATTGTTATACAAAGAAAATATTATTAAGCTAAGAAAAATATTACGTAGTGCTAACAAGATAAAAAATGAGATTAGTAATATCACTCTTAAAAAGTTTTCAAAAGAGCTTGGATTAGATATTTCAAAACCTTTAAGTTATAGTGATTCCCTTTTGTACATTTACATTTATTTTGAACTTGTGGGTATGAGAAAATCCAGAAAGTACGAATATTGTGTTGTTGATGAGGCTCAGGATTTTAGTCCTTTGGAATACATTGTTCTAAATAAAATGGTTTTGAGAGGAAGGTTTGCTTTGTTCGGAGATCTTAACCAATCTCTTGAAAGTGATGGTATAAAAAATTGGGAAGAAATTCCGGAGGTTATTGAGGATGCTAAGTCTGCTGTGAAATTTAGATTAAATGAAAATTACAGAAGTACTAAACAAATAATTGATTTTGCTAATAAAATATTAAATCCGTTTACAAAAGATTATTTACCACAGTCTATTGATAGGGTAGGGAAAGAACCTTCTGAAGAATTATTCACTGATTTTGAATCTATGTTGAATGAGTTTTCGAAAAATATTACCGAAGATCTAAAAAATGTGGATAAAAGTATCGGGATTATAGTTTTTGAAACCAATGGTCTGGACTTAAATTTAATTAAAAATAACATGGAAATTCATCTAAAAGAAAATAATGATTTAAATATCACAGAACTTAATCCAAAGGAAAAGATAAGCTATACCCCTAAAGGCGTTTATCTTATGAAATCAGAGGATTGTAAGGGTTTAGAGTTTGCCAAAGTTTACGTATTGGGATTAAATACTAAAAAAATCAAAAACATCGGAGAAGCCAAGAAGGCTTTTGTTGCTGTAACAAGAGCAATGAACGAACTTAATTTATATGGGGTAGAATAGAGATAATGAAAAAATACCTCTCGATTAAATTTGTTAAAGAAAATATATTGATAATTCTGGTGACAATGGTTTCAGCAATCTTAAGATTTTGGAATTTAGGTTACTCAGATTTTCAAGGAGACGAAATAAAGGCATTGTATTTGCCCTCTGAAAATCAGAACTTTTTTTCATTTATTATGGATCAAAGAAAAGGTCCTACTCAATTTTTCATTACTTACTTATTAAAATTTTTGGATCCTGCCTATAACCACCAATTTTTTCTTAGACTACCTTTTGCTATAGCAGGTTTTCTTGCAGTTATCTATTTTTTTAAGTTTGTAAAAATACATTTTGGAAATAAAGTAGCTTTTTATTCGTCTCTGTTTTTAGCCACAAACGGTTTCTTTATCGCTTTTTCAAGAATAATTCAATACCAGTCCTTTGTAATACTTTTTATGATTTTGTCTCTCTACTTTTTTTCTATAGCCTCTAAAAAAGATGAATACAAAGTAAAAGGTATCTACTTTGGAATGCTTACATGGGCATTGTCGCTACTTTCCCACTATGATGGTATCTTTATTTTACCGTTTGCTTTTTACTTGATATTCTCATGGTTCAAAAAAGTTAATCTGAGTAAAGAGATTAAAATTAAAACTCTAATTTTATCTTCTCTTATTTTCATTCTTTTAACGCTCTCGTTTTACGTTCCTTTTATTTTAACTCTTTCTGACAGTACAAAAGAATATTGGTCGGGTAGGATTACCGGGGATGTTTCAGGAAAAATATCAAGCTCTTTGTACCTTTTTACTGTTTACCAACCTATATACGCAGTTCACATTTACATAACCCTATTTTTACTCGGATCGTTTTTTATTTTAGTAGGATTATTTTCAAATGAAATTTTAAAGATTAAAAAACTACCTTCCCTTGTAAAAGATTTTTTTACTCACTCTACTGATTTAATGAGTTTGATACAGAAAGAAAGGCTAAAGATAATATCATTATTAATTTGGTTTTTAATTTCAATACTATTTTTTGAGTGGTATGTTTACATTTCAGGAACACATATCTACACCTATATTGTACCGACATTTATAATACTATCTTTGGGTCTTGTAACTTTAGAAAGTGTTGTTTTTAAGGTATTTGAGTATCAATTAGTAAAGATATTTAATTTTTTGGGAGTTTTTGTAATATTTTTCTTCTTGGCTGCACAGAGCTACACCGTTTTTGTTGACCATTATAGGGAGTATCCTTGGGAAGAAAAAGACTTTTTAATTTGGAGATTTCCAAAGCCAAACAAAATGTACCATATTAGTTTATTTGGATTTCCTTATTATAGAGATTGGGAAGGCATAAGAGCTTTTGTAAAACAAAATCCCGAATTTGTAGCGTACAACACTAACGAAACTAATTCTATCTCAAGATTTTACATAGGCCTAGACAAAAACACTGATAGAGCAGGTTTTTATGTATTTATAAAAACTCCGCAAAGCTTCGAACAGGATATTGATAATGATAAGGTTTTATACTGGACTAGGAGATACGAGCCTCAGTTTACTCTAACTAAGTATGGCAGAGATATGGTAATGGTATTTATAATGGAGCCCGGAACTTTTGAGGAAGTACTTGAGAAAGGGTTTTAACCAAAAATTCTCGGACCGAAAATTAAAAAAAGGTTAACTAAAACTGTAAAAGATACCAAAAGAACAGCCGCAGCAGAAAGATCTTTTATTATTTTAACCCCATCTTTTTTATCTTTGAAAAGTTGGTCCATGATTTCTTCAATTACAGTGTTTATAATCTCAACAACTAATAGCATTCCTAAACAATTAACTAAATCTGACCACTCTGCTCTGGTTATTTGGAAATATTTGCCTAAGATTACCGAAAATGTTACTATGAAAAGCTGAATGCGGAAGTTAGGTTCAGACAAAATAGCATGAAATAAGCCCTCAAAAGCATATTTGAAACTTTTTATTTGTCTTATAGGATGGTTGGGTTTAAATAAAGTTTGCATGTTAAAATAATAACATATATGGGTAAAGTTACTTTATCAAAGAAAATTAAACGTTTTGGACTCTTTCTTATTATTTTTATAGGTATATTCCTCTTTTTTAACAGAAAAAACTCCCTCACTGTTCTTGTTAGAAAAATTGAAGTAAAAGATAGAGAGGTAAGAAAGACAGTGTCCGCTTCAGGTTTAATTAAATCAAGTAATCAAGCCGATCTTTCGTTTGTTGCTACCGGGAAAGTATTGAAAATTAACGTAGAGGAAAATCAACAGGTAAAAAAAGGCGAGCTTTTAGCTTATTTAGATTCATCAGTTCAAACTAAAACAGTTCAGACGTACAAGGATGCCAGAGATATAAAAATTAGGCAAAAAGAGTTGTTTGAAGAAGAGAAAAAATCGAATACTAGATTACTTGGTGGGGATGATTCCTACAATATAAAACTAAGAGAATATGAGGAAGCGTTGAGTCAGGCGGAAGCTCAGTATCAAGCTCAGCTTCATCTTTTATCTAATTACTACATTTACGCACCTTTTGATGGGGTAGTTATAGATGTTTCAAAAAAAGAAGGTGAGGTAGCTACAGCAAGCGTACCTTTTATTACAATAGCTGACTTGAATGACTTAATTTTTGAAGTAGTTTTGGATCAAGAGGATTACGGTTCTTTAAAGGAAGGTCAAGAAGTGGAGATAGAGCTTGATGCCTACGAAGATGCTATATTTAAAGGAAAGGTTGTTGAATTACCATTATTTGCAAATGAGCAGCTCGGGGGTTTTGTTGTAAAAATCTTGTTTGAATCAAACGGAAAGACAGCAAAGATTGGAATGACGGGAGATGCATTCATGATTACCGAAAAAAGCGACAGTGATGTAAGTTCCTTAATTTTTAATGAAATTTCTTATGACGAGGCTGAAAATCCTTTTGTTTGGATAATTGAAAACGGAAAAGTTAGAAATTTACCTATTGAAATCGGTATGCAGGGAGATATTTATGTAGAAATAAAAACTGATTTATCGGGTAAAGATATTGTTGTTCCTGCAACTGACAATCTTGAAATTAAAGAAGGTTTTAAAGCGAAAATTATTAATTAAAATGACTCCAGTACTCGAAGCTAAAAATCTCTGTAAAAAATATGAGGTCGGTTCTACTACTATAACTGCAGTGTGCAGTATCAATCTGAAAATTAACAATGGTGATTTTGTCGCAATTACGGGAAAATCCGGTTCCGGAAAATCTACATTAATGCATATGCTCGGACTTTTAGATACACCAAGTTCAGGAGAGTTAATTTTAAATGGAAAAAATACTAAGGGTATGAGTGAAAAAGAATTGGCAGAGGTCAGAAACTCCGAGATTGGTTTTGTTTTTCAAGCCTTTAATCTTTTACAGAGAACTACTGTACTAGAAAACGTTATGTTACCCCTTATTTATAGCAAAATACCTAACGAAAAACATGAAAAAATGGCTTTGGAAGTTATAAAACAAGTTGGTCTTGACCACAGATTAAATAATAAGTCTAATGAACTTTCCGGTGGGGAAAGGCAAAGAGTTGCTATTGCCCGAGCTCTGGTTAACAACCCGTCTCTTATTCTAGCAGACGAGCCTACGGGTAATTTAGATTCAAAAACAGGTGATGAAATTGAAAATATGATAATAGATTTAAATAAAAAGGGAATTACCATAGTCTTGGTAACTCACGATCAGGAATTAGCTAAAATTGCTAAAAGACAGATAGTTCTTAAAGACGGAGGTATTGTAAATGAATATTAAAGAGACTTTGGGAACAGCTTTAAAATCTCTTTCTTTGAATAAAGTTAGGTCTTTTTTGACGATGTTGGGAGTTATTATTGGTGTTTTTGCAGTTATTTCCTTAGTTTCTTTAGTTGAAGGGGTTCAAAATTATGTTGAGAGTCAGTTCGAAGGTTTAGGAGCGAATTTGATTTTTGTTTCAAGCGGAAACCTAGATTACAGAGGGGGCAGACCCGGTCAAAATTTAACTTCCAGTAACTTAAAAGAAGAACACATACAGTTAATTGAAAAAGAGGCAAGTGATTATATAGGTTACGTTACTCCAACTATTCAGACTGTTAAAACTGCCAAATATAAAACTAATAGCTATTACACAGCTGTTATAGGTGTCAGTCACACTGCGGATAAAATATTTTCAATTTATTCTGAGGAAGGAAGATTTTTAAACAAATCAGAGGTAAATAGCAGTTCCAGAGTTGTAATTATTGGAAATGCTATGAAAAGTAAATTATTTGGTCAGGAAAATCCACTTAAGAAAAGCGTTAAAATTGATGGGAAATCTTATGAAGTTATAGGAATTCTTGCAAAGAAAAATCCCGAATATGATGAAGCATTAATCATGCCTTATACCACTCTTAGAGACAACTTTGAAGGAACTACAATTGTATCTATTGTTTCTAAAGCGAAAAATAATGTCTCACTGACTGACGCAACAGACAATGTTAAATTGGCTATGTATAGAGATTTACATGATGATGAGTTTTCTGTGTTGACTCAGGAAGATATTCTTGAATCCATTAATAGTATATTAGGTGTTTTAACAATAGCTTTGGCTGCAATTTCAGGAATATCTTTACTAGTCGGTGGTATTGGGATTATGAATATTATGCTTGTTTCAGTTACCGAGAGAACAAGAGAGATAGGTCTTAGAAAGGCGCTCGGGGCTACTTCTTTTGATATAAAACGTCAGTTCATGATAGAGGCAATTATAATTAGCTTATCGGGGGGTTTGATAGGGCTTTTGATAGGTTGGTTAAGTACTCTGGCAATAAAAAAACTTATCGATGCCTCTGTCCCATTTTGGGCTATCCCGCTATCTCTAGGTTTTTCAATTTTTGTTGGAATCGTTTTTGGAACCTACCCTGCGGCAAAAGCAAGTGAAAAAGATCCTATTGAAGCTTTAAGATACGAATAGATCTATTTTTCTATCATTTTTAATTCAAGAGTTGTATCTTTATCAATTGATGTAGAGGATATAATCGTTGTTATATCTTGTTCTTCTTTTAATAATGCCCATTTATAACCTGTTTTTGAGGCAACGTTTTGAACGGAGATTATTTCGATGCCGTAAGTATATTCGTTAAATTCAATCGGTAAATCTTCTTTGTTTCTAATATCTTGAAGAAAAGAATAAATGGAATCGGTGTTGGTTATTTTTCTTGCATATTGCATTGTTTTTTTACCATCAAAATAATTTAGAGTCACGTTTACGTCGTATTCTTTGGTTGATTCTTTTTCTTCCTTTTCATTAAAAGTATCAATCTCTTTTGTTTTCAAGACATTTTTTACGTAAAGATAGGAAAAAAATAGGAGAACGATGTAGGACGTTATTAGATATATTTTCTTTTTACTCATTTCGTTAATTTTATCACGGATTTTTATGTATAATATACTCGTTTGATGTATTTTTAGCCCCCATAGCTCAGCGGATTAGAGCACTCGTCTTCGGAACGAGGGGTCGGGAGTTCGAATCTCTCTGGGGGCGCCATAAAATT
>CAZGPL010000013.1:0-12558 GCA_964527375.1 uncultured Candidatus Saccharibacteria bacterium | reverse complement strand
ATAGTATTTTGGCGTAGTTATAATATCTTATTACAATATTTTTTCAAGTTTCGGGTTTTATTTGTCTTGACACTGGATACTAAATGGTGGATATTGGATATAACCTGGTGACTAATGGTGAAAGTCTTGTAAGACTTTAGTTAAAAGAAATAGTAAAAATATGAAAATGTTTCTTGGGGAATACCAACCGAATATCACCGAAGGATCAAGAATTGCTCTGCCCAAGAAACTTCGGGAACAAATAAATGGAGAGGACGTAATCCTTTCTAAAGGTTTTGAAAAATGTATTTTTGTTTACGATAAAGAAGATTGGGTATCAGAAGCCCAAAAGCAAATTGAAAATCCTATAACTGACGCCAAGACCAGAGAATTAAAAAGATACATGTATTCAGGAGCAACTGAAACAACAATAGACTCTCAGGGAAGAGTAGTCCTACCTAATAACTTAAAGGAGTATGCGCAGATAGATAAAAAAACAATTGTTATAGGTGCCGGGGATCATGTAGAAATTTGGGACATTGAAAACTGGTCGGAATATTCGCAGAAAGTTTCACTAAATTTGTCTGCCTAAAAGACAAATGAAATACCACGAACCTGTACTTTTAAAAGAAATAATAGAGAACCTAAAAATTGAGGCCGGAAAAAAATATATTGATACGACTTTAGGAGATGCCGGACACACTTTGGAGATTTTAAAAAGAGGTGGGAAGGTTTTAGGAATTGAGGTAAACGAAAAAGCTTTGGGTAGGGCAAAAGAAAGAATAACCGATTTTGGTTTAGAGAATAATTTTACGGGAGTTTTAGGGAACTTTAAAAATTTAGAGGAAATAGCAAAACAAAATGGATTTGAAAAAGTCGATGGGGTTGTCTATGACTTGGGATACAGCTCTTTTGAACTGGAAGAAGGGGAATTAGGTCTTAGTTTTCAATCAGACGAGCTTTTGGATATGAGGTTAGATAAAAGCTTAGGGGTTACAGCGGCTGATTTGCTAAATTCTCTTGGCGAAAAGGACATTGCAAATTTAATATATCAATATTCTGACGAAAGAATGGCAAAAAAAATTGCCAAAGCAATTATCGATTTTCGTAGCTTGAAGAAAATACAGACTACAAAAGATCTTGTAGAAATAATTGAATCTGTATCTTCTCGAGGTTATGAACATGGTAGGATAAATCCTGCCACAAGAACCTTTCAGGCTCTTAGGATCGTCGTAAATGATGAGATTGAGAACCTGGAAAAATCACTGCCTCAGGCCGCGCGCCTATTGCTGCCTGGTAGTGTGATCGCTCTGATCACCTTCCATTCATTGGAAGATAAGGTGGCTAAGGAATTTGGCCACCGCGCGCGGCCTAGTGTAGATGAGGTTTATAAAAAACCTCTTGTACCCTCTGACGGGGAGATACAACAAAATCCTCGTAGTAGGAGTGCGAAATTGAGAATTTATAAAAAGAGATGACAAAAATAAAGTCAGAAAGAATATTTAAAAAGGTATTTTTCTTATCAATGGTTGCTTTTGTTTCATGTGTGGGTTTGAAATTTTATCTTTGTAATAGTATTACGGTAAAAAACAGTGAGCTTGACGAGGCATTCAAGAAAAAAGCTCAGATAGAGGAAAATATTGAGAGATTAAATACAGAAGATGCTAAATTATCCTCTTTAACTTTCGTTGAAAAAAGGGCTAGGGAACTAGGTTTTGTAGAAATGACTGATCGTTTGGCTCGGATAGATTTAGACGCACCTGCTCAGGTGGCACTTTTGAATTCCAGATAAAATTGACAGTAGCCTTTTTCATTTTCTTTTTTGTTTTAATTTAAGGTGAAGGTAAAATAAGTTAATGAGTCCAAATAGGAAAAAACGAAAATTTCTCCAAGAATGGCGTACGGATGTTGTTTTCGTTTCATTTATTTTTGCATTTCTAGTTGTTGTATTGCGACTTTTTCAAATTCAGGTATTGAACCATAAGGATTATAGAGCTTTAGCTGAGGATCAATACTCAAATCAAACAGAAATTCCCGCTAAAAGAGGTGATATTTTTAGTTCTGATGGTTATCTTTTGGCCGGCGCGAAAAATAATTATCTACTATTTGCAGAACCTCAAAAAATAATAGATCCTTACCAAACGGCAACTGATATAACAGAAATTATTGTATCCTCGAGACTCAAAGAAGTTGAGTCATATTTAAATGACATTGTTAATGAAACTAAGGAAGAAGAATATGCTTTAATTAAAGATATTTTATCCGAAGAATCTCTGCGTGAAAACTATTTTCAGGATATATACAATGCAATCTCCATGGATTTACTATGGGTGCCTGTTATAAAAGATATATCACCGGAAGAAAAAGTTTTAATTGAAGATAGTGAGATAGAAGGTTTTGGGTTTGAGGATTATCCTGTCAGATATTATCCTGAAGGTAATTTAGCTAGCCATGTGCTCGGATTTGTGGGAAGTGATGAGGCGGGAAATAAAATAGGTTATTTTGGAATAGAGGGTAGCTTGAACGAGGATTTAAAAGGGAAAACAGGTAGAATCTTAGAGGATAGAGATGCGCTTGGAAATCCAATTTTAATGGGAAGTTACAAAAAAATCCCACCGACTCAGGGAAGGAACGTTATTTTGACTATAAATAGAGCTGTTCAATATGTTGTTGAGAAAAAACTTGAGGCAGGGGTCAAAAAATACAACGCTTTTTCCGGAAGTGTTATAGTGATGGATCCTTTCACAGGAGACATAGTTGCTATGGCTAATTACCCAGATTACGATCCTCTCAACTTTTTTGAAAATGACGAGATAGAAGAAAAATCAGGTAGAAAAAATACTGAAAAGAAAAATATTGCTATAGCTGATACATATGAGCCCGGTTCCGTTATGAAACCTTTGACTATATCTGCCGCAATAGATTTAGGTATCGTAAATCCGAACACAACTTTTTTAGATGAGGGTAAAGTTAGATACTCCGACTATTATATTGATAATTGGGACGGTAGGCATCACGGTGTTCAAACTATAATCCAGCTACTTCAAAAATCAAACAACATTGGAGCCGCATGGGTAGGTCATCAGGTAGGTAGAGAAAAAATTTATCAATATTTCTCAGATTTTGGTATTGGTACTAGAACGGGAGTTGACCTTGAGGGTGAGGACACAGGTATTTTAAGAGACAAAGAAGATTGGACAGATATTGATTTGGCTAACATATCATTTGGACAGGGGGTTTCCGCAACAACACTTCAAGTTTTAAATTCATTTAACGCAATTGCAAACGGTGGTTATCTTATGCAGCCAAAAATTATATCTAAGATTACTGATGAAAAAGGAGAAACTGAGATACCAACTAAAAATATAAGAAGAGTAATCTCAAAAGAAACGTCTGATACTATGGTGGATTTGTTGGAAAAAGCCGCCGAAGGCGGTGAGGCGAAGTATTTCATATTGAAAGATTACAGAATCTCCGGAAAGACAGGTACCGCTCAAATTCCTGAAGATGGTAAATATTCCCCTGATCGAACAAACGCAACCTTTGTAGGCTTTATGACTGATTCTAAGGCTTTTTCTATGATAGTTAGGTTGGTGGAACCGAAAGAATCTCCTTATGCGGCTGAGACTGCAGTTCCTTTGTGGATGGAGATTGCCTCAGAACTGGTAAAGTTTTACGGATTAGCACCGGACAATGTAGTTCCTGCTGAAGTTAAGCCTGATACTGTCGAATAGAGAAAATTTTTACCTCTGTCAATATAAAACGTCTATTTAGAATAGACGTTTCCTACTTCCAAAAAATTTTAGAAATTGTATTTTATATTTGTGAATAAGAGGAGATTAGGCAGGGTGGGCGAACAAATCGCTGTTAAATATCTCGAAAGCAGGGGCTACAAAATATTGCATACCAACTGGACTTGTTATGCAGGTGAGATAGACATTGTGGCTTTCAAGGGCAGGCTAACATTTGTGGAAGTAAAGTCCGCTTTCAGCGGACTTTGTAGCCCCTGCGAGTTGTTTGATTATCGAAAAAAGAAAAATTTATCCAGATCCGTAAGTAACTTTCTTATTTTAAATTATCAAGACTCAGATAAATTCCCTGATTGGCGCATTGATTTAATATGCATTTTTAATCGCATGGGTAAACTGAGTTTAAAACACTATTATAATGTTCTCTAAAAATCGTCGAAATTTTTCTTTTATTTTTATTAACATTGTTTACTTGTGAAGATTGATTATGTAATATTATTTTATGCCTAAGAAAATATTATTTGTTGAAGATGACGAGGGTTTTTTTAATATCTTCTCAGTTCCTCTAAAAATGAAAGGATATGACGTGGTCCATGTATCTGATGGGTCTTTAGCTGTTGAAAAAATAATAACTGAAAAACCGGACTTAGTTCTTCTCGATATAGTACTCCCCGGCACCAGTGGTTTAGATATATTAAAAGAGCTTCGTGAGAGAGACGAGACTAAAGAAGTTGTAGTAATAATGCTGACTAATTTCGGCAATGACGATAATGTAAGTAAAGCTATGGAATATGGTTCAGACGATTATCTGATGAAATACAATATTGTTCCATCCGAGCTTCCTGATAAAATAGCCGCTTTACTTGGAGAACACGCTGAATTTGGTGTAAAAATGATGGAGTCTTAAAACTGTCCAAATGCAACAAACACTATTATTAAATATTCTAGTAATACTAGAATCAATCTTACTTTTGGTAATTTCAGTTATCCTTTTTTCTAAAACAAGAAATTTAACAAAATTGAAAAAATACGAGGAAGAATTTATTGATATGCAGGCAAAAAAACAGTCAGCACAAGAAGATTTTCTCCCTATGTTAGTTCACGAGTTACGATCCCCCCTTTCCGTTATTCAGGGTGCTGCTGACTTGCTTATAAAAAGTACCGATGACTTATCATCGGAGCAAATTCACACACTTTTAAATCAGATAAAAACTTCTTCTTCTACACTTTTAGGTATGGTTGGAAGCATATTGGATGTTTCTAAAATGGAAAGTGGTAGATTTGAAATAAATAAAGTTTTTGCAGACATCAACCCTGTTTTAAGAGATGAGTGCGCTTATTTTGATTCTTTGACAAAAATAAAAAACATCACAATGAAATGTCAAACTGATGAACACCTACCCAGCTTCAATTTTGATCCCGAAAGAATTAAACAAGTTATGAATAATCTAATTTCCAACGCTATAAAATTTAATTCCTCCGGTGGTACAATTTCGATTTCTTCCCAAAAAGTAGATGGGGTTTGTAGAGTAGAGATTAGCGACACGGGGGTTGGAATACTTGATAAAGAGAAGCCCTTTTTATTTCAAAAATTTTTCCAAGCATCTAATCAAGATGGGGTTCAAAAGGGCACAGGTTTAGGCCTTGTTATATCAAAAGGAATAATAGAAGCTCATGGCGGAAAAATCTGGGTTGAAGATAACAAACCTAAGGGTACTAAATTCGTTTTCTCTATCCCCACAAATTAAATTTTCAATTTATTTTTTTTAAAAACATTGTTCCGATTGATTTTGAATGTTAGTATTTTTATATGAATAAAAAAACTGCCCATATTCTTTGGTTCAAAGATATTAATAAGAACGATATTCCTTTAGTTGGAGGGAAGGGTGCTAATCTTGGTGAGATGGTAAAGGCCGGTATACCCGTTCCCGACGGTTTTGTTGTTACCGCAAAGGCCTATTTCGATTTTTTAAGCTCTACTTCAATAAAAAAGAAAATTATGACTGAGCTTTCAGGTTTAGATGTGGATGATTCTGATAAGCTTATGAAGGCTTCTGAAAGGATTAAGCTTGCAATTTTGCAGGCGGAGATGCCAAAAGCACTCATAGAGGAGATTAAGACCTTTTATAATGAGCTGAGCGGGGAAAGTGATAAATATGTTGCTGTGAGGTCATCTGCAACTGCTGAGGATTTGCCCGAAGCCTCTTTTGCAGGTCAACAAGAATCTTATTTAGAAATAAAAGGTTGGAAAAGTGTTGCGAGCCATGTTCAAAAATGTTGGGCTTCTCTTTTTACAGCTCGTGCTATTTTTTATAGAACCGAAAATAAATTTTCGCACCTGAAAGTTGGTATTGCCGTCCCTGTCCAATTGATGTGTCAATCAGACGTATCAGGAATTATGTTTACGGTGAATCCTGTTACAAATAACAGGGATGAGGTGTCAGTCGAGGCGGCTTATGGCTTAGGTCAACCAATAGTTTCTGGTGAAATTACTCCTGATCAATATGTTGTTAGTAAAAAGACAGGAAAAATAACTTCCAGAACAATAGTTTCACAGGATTGGCAAATGACCATAGAAGGTAATACGCCCATATCCACGAAATACAAGAAAAAACAGAAATTAACTAATAAACAAATAGTTGAGCTTGCAAAAGTTGGTATGAAGATTGAAGAGCATTATGGAAAGCCTCAGGATATTGAATATGGTGTCGAAAAGGGTGTTATAAAGATTGTTCAGTCCAGACCTGTTACAACTTTGGTGCAAAAAACTCAAAGTGTTGTTGTTGAGGAAGGAAAAGGAGCAAAAATACTTCTTGAGGGCTTATCAGCATCCCCCGGCGTTTACTCCGGAAAAGTACAAATTGTTAAAAGTCCAAAAGAAATTGCAAAGGTTAAAGAAGGAGATATTTTAGTTGCAGAGATGACCAATCCTGACTACGTTCCCGCTATGAAGAGGGCTGGTGCTATAGTAACCGATCTTGGTGGGAGAACAAGTCATGCCGCCATTGTTAGTAGGGAGCTTGGGGTTCCTGCTGTTGTTGGAACTTTAAATGCGACAAAAATGCTTTCAAACGGAGAGATCATTACTGTAGATGGGGCATCGGGAAAAGTTTACGAGGGTGATATAACCACTACAGTGAGTGAGACTAAAAAATCCGAGGTCGATCTTAGCAAAATTAAAACAGCTACAAAGATTTATGTTAACTTAGCAGAACCGGAATTAGCTTTTGAAATGGCGGGAAGAAACACGGACGGGATTGGGCTTTTAAGAGCTGAATTTATAATTGCTAATATCGGAACTCATCCTAAAAAATTTATCAAAGATGGAAAGAAAAAAGAATTTATAAATAAATTAGCTGAAGGTTTGGAGAAATTTGCGGATGCTTTTAACCCAAGACCTGTTGTTTATAGATTTACTGATTTTAAAACAAATGAATACGCTAATTTAAAAGGCGGTCAGGAGTTTGAGTCAGCAACTGAACAAAATCCAATGATTGGGTATAGGGGTGTCTCTAGATACGTTAAAGACATTGACGTGTTTGAGATGGAGTTGGAGGCAATAAAAATTGTTAGGAACAAAAAAGGATTGAAAAATCTGTGGGTTATGATGCCCTTTGTAAGAACTGTAGAAGAGTTAAGAGAAGTT
Source organism: uncultured Candidatus Saccharibacteria bacterium (assembly GCA_964527375.1). GTDB lineage: Bacteria > Patescibacteriota > WWE3 > UBA101185 > UBA10185 > JAAZNV01. Next base: position 5,184 of record CAZGPL010000013.1, on the reverse strand, counting down.
AAAAAAATAGTTTCGGCTTCCGGTTTAAGAAGAAGCGGGACGTTCAAGTTTTGGATGATGGTCGAAATTCCTTCCAATGTTATTTTGCTAGATGACTTTATTGACGAGGGAATTGACGGAGTATCTATAGGAACTAATGATTTAACAATGCTTACATTGGGGGTAGATAGAGATAATGAAAAAGTTGCCGATATCTATAGCGAAATGAATCCTGCGGTTTTGAAATCCTTGGAGAAGATAGTTACCACATGTAGAAAAAGGGATGTAACTTGCTCAGTATGCGGTCAGGCGCCTTCGGTATTTCCTGAGCTTGTGGAGATGATGGTTGAGTGGGGTATGACATCAGTTTCTATTAGCCCGGATGTTATAGAAAAGACTAGAGAAATAGTTTACGAAGCCGAGAAAAAAGTTTTAACAAGAAAAAAGGAAAACAAAAAGAAAAAGTAATTTAGTGAGTTAAAAAGTTTATGGCAAAAATTGAGAATATTAGAAGTCAGAAAATTTTAGATTCCAGGGGGAATTGGACTATTGAAACAAAAGTAACTTTAGATGACGGGTCTTTTGCAGTTCAAGCTGTTCCTTCGGGAGCTTCTGTCGGAGAAAATGAGGCTGTCTATATTGACGAACAAAAAGCTTCTGATTTTGTTTCTACAACAATTAACGATGTGCTTGTTGGTAAAGACCCAAGTAATCAGAAATTAATCGATGACATTTTATTAGAAATGGATGGTACTGAAAACAAAAGTAAACTTGGAGCTAATAGCATTCTGTCTGTTTCGTTGGCTTGTGCTAAAGTATCAGCAATATCCTCAAACTTAGAGTTATATCAACATTTAAGTATTCTCTTTTCGGGAAAAGAAAAGTTGAATGGGGATTTAAAATTACCTACACCCATTTTTAATATAATAAATGGAGGTGAGCACGCAAAAAATAAACTTTCCTTCCAAGAGTTTATGGTGATACCGGCTTTAAATATACCTTTTAATAAAGCTCTGGAAATGGGTGTTAATATCTACAAAGATTTAAAAAATCTTTTTATTGAGGATGGTTTCGAGACGGGGGTGGGGGATGAGGGTGGTTTTGAACCTCATGGATTATCAAGTAGGACCGCATTAGATTTTCTGGAGACGGCTGCGGGAATTCAATATAAGCCGGGTAATGATGTGTTCTTCGGACTTGATATTGCCGCCGGCTCTTTTTACAAAAATGGTAAATATTGTATAAATGAGGAGAATTTGGATTTAAGCTCAGATGAAATCATAGAATATTATTCCGAGCTTTTTTCTAAATATAAAATTATTTATCTCGAGGATCCTTTATATGAAAGAGATGAGTTTGGTTGGACCAAGTTTTTCAAAGAGAATTCAGATAAGTATATGGTCGTTGCTGATGATCTTGTTGTCACAAACGCAAAAATATTGGAAAGAATTTCAAAAGAAAAAATGGCCAACGCAGTTATTGTTAAACCCAATCAAATAGGTACTTTAACTGAGACTTTTGATTTCATTAAATTAGCAAAGAAATCAAAAATGAGTATTGTAATTTCACATAGAAGTGGCGAAAATGTAGACTCTTTTATTTCTGACCTCGCTGTTGCCGTTGATGCTGATTTTATGAAATCGGGTGCACCTGCCAGAGGTGAGAGAGTAGCAAAATACAACAGACTTTTGGAAATATTTTACGGTTTTTAATTTCTATTCTTTAACAGAGTAAGATGCGTAATCCTGACCTAGGGGCGTTTCCACTTTTGCTACTGCGTCCTCATCCAGATTTTCAAAATATTTTCTAAATCCTCTTATTGAGTTTCCATGGCAGGAAATTGCCACATTAATATTTTTACCTTTTATTTCTGATACAAGCTCATCACAAAAATTCGCGACTCTTTTACACACCATATCCAGACTTTCCCCGTTTGGTGGGATTTCGTAGTAATTTCTTCTCATTTTGTTCAAGCCTTCCGGATCTTTTAAGTAGTATTCAAGTTTACTGGTTCCTTCAAAATCGCCATAAGATCTTTCTCTTATTCTCTCATCAGTAATAATTTCCAAGTTTTTGGCATCTTCATTTTGAGATAGAGCGATTTTTAAGGTATCTATTGCACGTTTTTGGGTTGATGCAATTATTTTGTCAAATTTTATATCTTTAAGTTTAGGTGCTAATGCTTCGGCTTGTTGTTTCCCCTTCTCGGTTATACCTACATCTCTCCATCCGCTGAATATGAGTTTAAGGTTATCTTTTGACTGTCCGTGTCTGAAAACGTAGATAGTGGAAGAGCCTTTATTGGTAGTTTTTGGCAGTGAATCAACGTTTTTGTAAGTTAAAATCTTTAATCCTTCTGTAATTTTTTCTTTACCGTGTTTCTTAATTAAATCATCTGATACAGCTTGTTTATATTTTGAGATTATGTCTTGTTCTTTTTCGTTGCTATTTCCATTTGAAAAAAACTGTTTCCTTTTTTTATATCCCCAAACTAATAGTGCTAAAATTAGTCCAACGACAATAACCTGTGTTACTGATTCAGTTTTTTCTACTCCCTTCATAAACTCTTCGGATGCTGCAAGTCCTGCATATCCAATGTACAAATAGGCAATATTTCTTATTATGTTTCCTAAAAAAGAAGCACTTAAGAAAGTCTTCATTTTTATTTTAATTAACCCGCATGTTATAGAAACAGGGGAACTGGGTGCCGGTGGGAAAGATCTTATTAGAAATAAAATTAACCAGTCTCTTTTTGTGCCGTTAAAATAGCTTCCGATTTTTTCAACATCGTTACTTGTTATGCCGATAAATTTTCCGAATTTTGATGTGAAAAGATCCTCGGCTTTATCTGTTAAAAGATATAGCAACCACCCACCAAAAGTTTTACCGATAGATCCTATGAAAGCAATAAATAAGATGTAAATAAGAGGGTTGTTTTGCGCTTTTGTGATTGAACCCGCTGTCGCTAGGACAAATGGAGACGGTATGGGGGCTATAAATTCTTCAATGAATGTACCTATTAATGTAAAAATCTCAAGAGGTACAAATTGAGCTAGTTTTTCAAGATATGTAATTATTGGTTCTATGAGATTGGTCATATTAACCTATTTAGTTTACATTAGGCTAATCTTTGTTACAACATTAAAATTGGTATTTAAATTCAGATAAAATTTAATTCTTGTACCTTCTAACAATCCCCGTAACTACCCCCTGAATCTTGACTTGGTTTGAATCGACAATTATAGGGTCCATGTCCTCGTTAGCAGGTTGGAGCCTTATTTTACCACCCTTTTCTTTATAGAATTTTTTAAGAGTGGCAAAACCCTCATCTATTAAAGCCACTACAATTTGGCCGTTTTCAGCTGTTTCTTGTTGTTTTAAAACTACATAATCCCCATCCATAATCCCCTCATCTATCATTGAAGAACCTTTAACCTGAAGAACAAAGCATCTTTTGGATTTTGAAACCATATCTGATGAAACCATGACTGTGGCCATATCATTTTCTATTGCTTCTATTGGCTCACCTGCAGCAATGTATCCTATCAGTGGTAGTTCCACAGCGGTTAAATTTGCATTTATAGAGTTATCAACGACTTCTATCCCTCTTACAGCACCATCGTATCTTTTTATAATGTTTTTTCTTTCTAAAGCTTGGAGATGTTCGTGTACTGTGGCTAGTGATGAAAGACCCATGGAATCGGCAATTTCCTGTAGGGTAGGGGAGTATCCGTTAATTTGAATATACTGTGAGATAAAATCTAAAATTTGTTTTTGTTTTTTGTAAAGAGTTACGGGGCTCATTTTTCCTCCTTTAAATTATTTAAAAATATAGTTACGGATTTTCTTCGTATTTTTATAGTACCGAAAAATAACCGAAGATGTCAAGTGTTTTTTATGATATTATTTTTACGTGTTCAAATTAAAATCTACTTTTAAGCCGACGGGGGACCAACCCCAGGCTATAGAAAAATTAACTGAAAATATACAATCTGGATTAAAGGATCAAGTCCTTTTGGGTGTAACCGGTTCCGGAAAAACATTTGTTATGGCAAATGTGATAAAGGAATTAAACAGGCCTGCTTTAGTAATTTCTCACAATAAAACTTTAGCCGCCCAGCTTTATCAAGAACTCCGAGACTTTTTTCCTGAAAATGCAGTTGAGTATTTTGTTAGTTACTACGATTACTATCAACCGGAAAGTTACATTCCCTCTACCGACACTTACATTGAAAAAGACTCCGCAATAAATGAAAAAATAGACAAACTCAGACTCTCAGCAACCACGTCGCTTATGACTAGAAAAGATGTCATTGTAGTTTCATCAGTTTCTTGCATTTACAACCTTGGATCGCCTGTGGAATACAGCAAAGTTGCTATTGAACTTAGAACCGGAATGAAACTTAGAAGAAACGATCTTTTAAAAAGACTTGGTCAAACATATTACGAACGCTCGGACTATGATTTTAAGAGAGGTACTTACAGAGTAGTTGGAGAAGTTATAGATGTTTTTCCGGCATATCAGGATAACGGATTAAGATTGGAAATTTTTAATGACGTTTTAGTAAAAATATCTCATTTTGAACCGCTTACAGGAAATCCAATTTCAAAAGAGTTACCTCAAGAAGATTTAAAAAAGAGAACAGCTAAAGAAAATGTTGAAGAGTACATCAAAGAAAGGAATGTTAGTGAGGATTTTGCGGTCATTTTTCCTGCAAAACATTATGTCACTGCTGAAGAAACCAGAGAAGAGGCATTTAAACAAATTGAAAATGATTTGGAACTTCGTCTTTTGGAATTAAGAAAAGAAAATAAAGTAGTGGAAGCTTATAGACTTGAACAAAGAACCAGATATGACCTTGAGATGATGAGAGAAATAGGTTATTGCAAAGGGATTGAAAATTATTCCAGATATTTTGACGGGAGAAAGCCCGGTGACGCCCCTTACTCCTTAATGGAATATTTTCCAAAAGATTTTATTACTGTTATTGACGAATCTCATATGACAGTCCCGCAGATAAGGGGGATGTTCAATGGGGACAGGTCAAGAAAAGAAACGTTAATAAATTATGGTTTTAGATTACCCTCGGCTTTGGATAATCGTCCGTTGAATTTTGATGAGTTTATGAAAAGAAGAGGTAACACTGTTTATGTTAGTGCCACTCCCGATGAGTGGGAAATAGACCATTCTAATAAAAATATTGT
>CAZGPL010000012.1:4282-15827 GCA_964527375.1 uncultured Candidatus Saccharibacteria bacterium | reverse complement strand
ATATTTTTACTGCAGTCTCTAGTCAAAAAAGTGATGAGGATAAGCTTACCATTGGCCATGTCACCGGCGGGAGTTTGTATAACCTCTTATTTATCGGAGGAATAACAAATATATTGGGAGGAGACATGCGTTTAGGAAAAATCGAAATCTGGTTTTTACTTGGTCTTGTATTACTTTTTTGTTTAATTATTAGATTTTATAGTGGAAAAAACATTCCAAGATGGGTAGGTATGGTTTTAATAGTAATATTTTTAATTTATTCTTATGTGGTTTCTTTTACCGGAAGATAGGTGTGAAAATGAAAAATAGGGAAAAAATAAAAGCCTCATTTTTATTATAAAATAAGGCTTTCTAAATACTCTTTCCTAATTAATCTCCCTCTATCTCGTACAACATTTCCTCCAGATTTTTTCCCACAGGACGTCCTGAAAAACCATCGGGATTTTCCGGGAACAATCTCGGTAGGCACAGGGGTTGGGCATCATCTTTGTACACATAGTTGTTTTGGGGATGGGTAAGTCCTCCAAACCCAAGAGTAATACCTAAATCATCTCGCAGCATTCTATGGTAGGGGCTACATATTTCATATGGCCAAGATATTGCATAAACTGTTATCCCTGTATTTTCAGCAATAATATCCTGACTAATTTTTATATCTTGTTTGGCAAATGATTCAGAGACTTGATTGTGGTGATTGTGCCAATATGTGTGAGTTCCTAGAGAAAAATAACCACTTTCAACGGCATGAGTGTATGCCAACCAACATAAATTTTCCTTGCATAAGTAATTCTCTTCTTCTGACAGTCCTTGTGGTACGATAAAAATGTTCATGTGAGGTTTGTAGCCATAATCCGATTCAAGCTCAGAAAAAACCGAAATAATTCTTTCTGTAGATTCCCATGCCAAAGGTCCGGGGTCAGTCGTAAGAATCACCGATTTTTTTGGTAATTCTAGCCACCCTTCAACAAAACCCTTTACTTCATGTATGGTAAGAAAGTGATAATCATTCTCCATCAGATACGTTATCTGCTTCTTAAATGATTCCGGATTCATGGCATATACTCCATTAAACATATCGTATTTGTCACCGTGGAACTCTAGGGATAAAATTCTTTCTGCTTTCCCTTGTTTAATGATTCTTTTATTCATTTTCTCCCAGTAATCATTTGAGAGCTGATAATTTTCTATGTAACCATAGAGTTTCATCAGCTCATATATTTGCATTCTCTCATTGCGAAATATTCTATTGAGCTCAGGTTCTTTAATGCGTTTCTCTAATAGTTTGATAAAGTACTGGTCAAAGTAAAGATTGCCTGGATCCGGTTTTCCGGCTCCAACCTGATAGTGACCTACAACATTATTAATTGAGATACCATAAAAATCCATAAGAGATATAACTAGATTGATGGTTTTATCGGTTGTATCCTCAATAACTTTAACCATCTTAGGGCTCGCCTGTCCCGTGATTAAATAGTTATAGTTACGGCCGCCCATTTCTATTTGTATAGAATGAGCATCGTAGTCGAGCCAACCTCCATTTTGGTCCCACTGTTCCGTGGTTCCGTTAGCCATTTTTACCCAACCATCTCCCATAGGTAGCATTTGAGAAACACCATCTTGACTTACTGCAAAATGAACAGATTTGGTATTACCTAAACCCCAGTATGTAGTCATGGTGTTCCATTTTTCTGGGTAATTTCCTGATTGTCCGTCTGTGTGAATAATGATCGTGTCCGGAATTATTTTTTGGCTGACGGAATTACTTAACGGCAGTTCTCGGTAAAAATCCCCGAAGAACGCTTGAATTTCACCATTTTCCCCTATCTTTAAGGTAGGGAGTAAAATATTTTGTATTGGTTTTGGTGTTTCTACCTTATTGCTATCAAATATTGCGTGGGTAGGTGTTGGTGTTGGTGTCGGTGTCATTGTTGTAGTTGGGGTGTAATTTTCGGGAATTATTACCTTTGATTTCTCAACTGGTGTTTCCATTTTTTCAACAGTTATATTTGTAGGTATCTTCTCTGCATTCACAATTATTGTTGAACAGCCGGCAACAAATATTATTGAAATAAGAAACATTACCGTTATCTTTCGTGAAATTTTTGTGTTCATTTTTCCTCCTTCCTTTTTTATTATATTTTTTGGATTTCAACGTGCTTTGCTGATTCTACGTCATGAAAACTTTTTTGTCAAAACTATGGGGTCATAAGTCAGCATTTAGTAGAAATCTAAGAACCTTTTTTATGTTGAGGATTTAGAGATTTTGACTAGTCTGTATACGTTTGCAAACATCTCATAGATTTATAAGCGGTATTGCACAAGCTTGTTCTGATTATTTCTCCCACCCACACACTCCCTGCGTTTCCACACATCCGCACGAATACCCCAAATTAGCAGGGAAGTTAGGATTCACTTCACAAGTTGTCACCATGTCTGCATATTTTTCAGGTTCGTTTGTACAAAAACCGTGTCCTCTGCCGCAACCTTGGTTAGCCCAAACACACTGTGAATCAGCAGTGCAAGAACCTTCGGATTTTTCCAACGTATAATCCAAATTTTGAATATTTTCAAAAGGGCTCTCTATAATATCTTCGACCTCCTCTGTTACACCCAAATCTTCATTTGGTGACATCTCCCTAAAATATTCCCACTCATCAAATTCTCCACCATCGATAATACATACACCTACTTGTCCCTTTTCAACATTTTCGGAATCATCTCTTATTTCAACAACACCTCCCATGCATTCACAAAAAACAGATGCCGGATTAGCCATACAAACAGTACCTTCCGGACACTCTGTATTAGATGCCTGTTCATAACACAACTCGGCTTTTGTTTTCTCCTCTACAGGTTGTTTTGGAATTTCAACTGCGGATTTCGCAGGCTCTTCTACCGGAGGAACATTTGCCACGAAACTCAAACCGTCTTTTGTCTTACAAACAGGAGGATACGTTTCCTGAACCATACTCCCCTTTGAAGCTATACACTCCTCAAAAGAGGTAATTGTAGTTTGAGAATTTTGATTTTGAAAAAAAGTAACAATTCCTGCAATTATAACTATTATTATAATAAGTCCGATGACAATCCACATAAGTGTGTTTGTTTTTTTGGCTTCTTTTGTCTCTGGTAAGTCATTACCAACAAGATTTGGTGTGATTTCTTTTTCTAATTCTGCAACATGTTCCCCAGTCTTAGCAGAAATTCCCGCATTAGAATTTAGAAAACTTTCCGGTTTTTGTGGAGAACTCTCAAGCTGAGTATCTGATTTTATCGAACCAATATTTTGTTCTGTTGGCTGGATATTTAGTTCAGAGTTACTCACGTCTTGCTCTTTTGTTAAAACGTCAGGGTTTTGAGGCAACAGGTTTTCATTTACCATTTCTTTTGGTACTGCAGAATCTTTTGTTTTTTGTAGTGTTTCTAAAGGTTCCTGTGCAAGAGTAAAACCTGTCTCTGTGCTTTCAGTATTTTTTTCAGGTACAGATTGAGGTTGTGCTAAGCTCGTTATGTCATTTGTAAGATTATTATTTTGATCATCCATATAAAAATACTAACATGTTTTTTGAAAAATCTGGAATTTTTAGTAGATAGATAAAAGCGGGAGGGCCCCGCCTGCGCGAAGCTTAGGCGGGGCCCTCCCTTACTATTTAATTTTTAGAACCAAACTTATGTGAGCGAAATAATAGCTCGGGTCTTATTTCGTTCCCCATCTTCCGTTTCCGTTACCTGAGCCGTCTCTTAAAGCCTGGTCTTGATTCTTTCCTGAACCGTCTCTTAAACCTAAACCTATCTCTCTTCTTATGGCGTCAGCACCCTCCTTATCACCGCTTAAAGCAAGTGCGTGAGCTTCCGCAAATCTTTTAAAGTTTCCTTCGTTTACAACTTGAGATACTCTGCCTTTCCCGTTCATCAATTCTTTCCAAGCGTTGTAATCGCCAGATTCAAATGCTTTTGTCATTGCTTCGTGTCTTTCAGGTGTACAATCAGGACCTTGTACGCTAGGATCTCCTCTGTAAGCAAACGCTTTTTGAGTTCCTAATACCAGGGCTCCGACAGTTAATAATGTTCCGCCTAACACTATTGTTTTTTTATTCATTTTATATGCACCTCCTTAAATAAAAATTAATTATGGAAGAAATATAGATTACAAAGTTGAGATTTAGCTGAGAAATTTAGTCATTTCTATATGATTGACGTAACAACAAAAAATGAATAGACTAAATTAATGCCCAAAAACTTAACTGCCTTTTTTTCACCAAATTCTATAGCCATTATCGGTGCTTCGAGAACACCAAAAAAAGTAGGAGCTGTAATTTTAAAAAATCTAATCGAATCAGGTTATAAAGGTAAGATATATCCTGTTAATCCCGGAGCTAAAAATATCCAAAAAATTAAATGTTATAAAAATATTTCCGAGGTTCCCGAAACCCCGGATTTAGTCATTATTTCAATTCCTGCTAATTTTATTCCCGAAATTTTAGTACAAATAGGTGAAAAAGGAACTAAGAATGTTGTTGTTATATCAGCAGGTTTTAAAGAAACAGGTTCAGAAGGAGAAAAACTTGAAAAGGAAATTGTAGAGATATCAAAAAAGTATGAAGTAAATTTGCTTGGGCCCAACTGCTTGGGTTTTGTAAATAACGAAAATTTAGTAAATGCAACTTTTGGAAAAGTAACTTCCCCTAACGGTAATTTGAATTTTATCACCCAATCCGGCGCTATTGCGACATCCCTTTTCGACTGGTGCGGTTCCGTTGGTCTTGGTTTTTCAAATTTTGTAACTTTGGGTAACAAAGCTGTTTTGAACGAGAACGATATTTTAGAACACCTTTTTGATAAGTATCACGGTTCTGTAACTTCTTTATCGGATGAAAAACCTTCAAAAACTCATCCGATAGGACTTTATCTTGAGTCTATAACAGACGGGCCGGGATTTTTAGAAGTTAGTAAAAAGATTACCAGATACGATCCGATGTTTATTATAAAGCCGGGAAAAAGTACAGCTGCCGTTAATGCGATGCAATCTCATACAGGTGCGATAGCCGGAGCTGATGATGTTTTTAATTCAGCTTTAAAAGAAGCAGGTATTTTGAGATGCGAAACTCTTGAGGATTTTTTTGACCTTTCAAAAGCTTTTTCATGGAGTATTTTACCTAAGGGTCCAAGAGTAGCAGTAATATCAAACGCTGGAGGCCCGGGTGTTATAAGTGCGGACAGCATAATCGACAACGGTCTTGAAATGGCCGAAATGGGAGAAGAAACTAAAAACAAACTTCTAGAAGTTCTTCCAAGATCTGCGAGTATTATGAACCCTGTCGATGTCTTGGGCGATGCTCTTGCGGATAGATTTGCAAGTGCCACCGAAATCGTACTTCAAAATGAGGGTTGCGATTCTGTGGTTGTTTTACTTACTCCTCAAATAATGACTCAAATTAAAAAAACTGCTGAAATGATTGGGGAAATTTCTAAAAAATACAATAAACCTGTCCTTTGCTCCTTTATTGGGGGGACTCTTGTTGCAGAAGGTGAGAAGATTTTAAATAAAATGCAAATCCCATCCTTTAGATTTCCTGAAAGGGCTATTTATGCAATTGGAAAAATGTGGGAATTTAAAAAAAGACACGAAGAAAATACTTTTAATCAAATAGATATTTATCAGGTACTTAATTTTGATATTATGCCCGAAAAAGTCAGCAAACTAGTTAAAGAAGGGATAGATAAAAAACAACAGGCTTTGGATAACATTTCTTCTGATATTGTGATTTCTACAATTGGAATTAACACACCCCCGACTTTGGGTGTTGAAACCTTAAATCAGGCTAAAGAATTTGCAGGGATACACAATTATCCCGTGGTGTTAAAACTTTCTTCTCCTGGACTTTTACATAAAAAAAATGTAGGGGGAGTTGTTCTTGATATAAAAAATGATGACGAGCTTGAGAATGCTTGGGATATTCTCGAAAGAAAAAAAGAAAGTCTCGAGGAAGAAATAAAATCTACTACAGCTTTTCAAATTCAAAAAGAAGTTCCTTCAGGGACGGAAGTTATTGTTGGAGTAAAAAATGACAAAACATTTGGACATGTAATGCTTTTTGGTGCCGGCGGTTCTTTAGCGGAATTAATCTCCGATAAAAATCTTGCATTACTTCCCATGGATATGAATAAAGCCAAAAAATTAGTTGAGGAATCAAAGATTTTTAAGTCTCTAAAAGGCAATAAAGATGAACAACCCTACGCTTTGGAAAAACTTTACGAACTTATGGTTAAGTTAAGCAAAATAGTGGAAGGGGAGCCCGGAATTGAAGAAATAGAGGTAAATCCGGTAATTATTAATATAAATGATGTTTGGGCAGTAGACACAAAGGTACTTTTAAGGGAAAATAAACAAATGCCCCAAGGCCCTAATTTTAAAACAGCAAAAGTTCTAAAAGCAGAAAATCTTACTGAAAAAATGCATTTCTTCCAATTTGAATCAGAAGAACCTCTTGATGTAATTCCCGGTCAATACTTAAGTGTGAAAGTTTCGGATGTCAGAGTTAATTGCTACTCGGTTGCCGGTTTTGAAGCACCCAACAAATTTAATCTTTTGGTAGATTCAACACCCGGAGGCCCGGGATCTAAATTTTTCGAAAGTTTAAAAGTTGGAGATAAGATGACATTTTTAGGACCATTTGGAAATTTCAAATTAAAGCCAAACGAAGATGTAGAAAATATGCTTTTCTTTGCCACGGGCTGCGGGACTGCTCCCTTGAAATACATGATAGAGAGCGCTTTACAAGAAGGTAAAAAAGATAGGAAGATAAAACTTTATCTAGGTGTTAATAATTTCTGTGATGTATTTTTTAAAGACTATTTTAATGACTTGGTCAAAAAATATGAAAATTTTTCTTATGAAATTGCGGTAAATAATCCTGATCCTAAGTGGGAAGGTCCTACGGGATTTGTGACGGAACTTGTGAAAAAAGATTTTCCTGACGCATCAAAATGTTCTGCGTATTTGTGCGGGAATAAATTTATGGTTGAGGATGTTTCTAAAGTTTTAATAGAAAGAGGGTGTCCGGAGGAAAGGATATATACAGAGAAATATGGTAAATAACGACGAAATTGTATCAGTAAAAATAGGCGGTCCTGCGGGAACAGGTGTTAAATCAGTTGGTTTAATGTTGGCAAAAATTGCTGCCAGATCAGGCTACCAAATCTTTGATAACATAGAGTACCCGTCCTTGATAAGAGGTGGGCACAACGTAATGCAAGTCAATTTCTCTGCACAGGAAGTAACAGCCCCGAGAGTAAAGTCAGATCTTTTGATAGCTTTTGATCAGATGACAATAGATCTTCATTTTTCAGAAATTGAAAAAGGCGGGGGGATAATTTTTGATTCAGAAGCAAAAATGGATATTTCCAAGGTTTCAAAAGATGTTTCCCTTTACGGCATACCATTAAAAAAGCTAGCTTACGAAGCCGGTGAAAAAAATATTTTTGTTAATATAGTAGCTCTTTCTTCAGCAATAGCATTGCTCGGTGGAAATTTAGAGACATTTAAAAAATTAATCGAAGAGGAATATGGGGATAAAGGCGAGAAAATAATTGAAGCTGACAAAAAAGCCGCAGATCTTGGTTATAATTTTTCGATTGAAAATTTTAAAAACGACCTTCACGATTATTTAAAAGTCATAGATAATTTTAGTTCCCCGGCACCCTACATGGTTTTGAGCGGTAACGAGGCGGCCGCTTTAGGCGCAATCTCCGCAGGCATGCAATTTGCCGCAATATATCCGATGTCTCCTATCAACAATATCCTCCATGTCTTGGCCGCCAATCAAAATAAGTTCGGATACATTTATAAACAACCTGAAGATGAAATATCGGCAATTAACATGGCTATCGGAGCTTCTTACGCAGGAGTTCGTTCTATGACAGCAACTTCCGGTGGGGGTTTCTGTTTGATGACAGAAGCATACGGACTTGCGGGAATTACCGAAACTCCTCTTGTTATAGTTGAGGGAATGCGCGGAGGTCCGGCAACAGGTCTTCCTACTTGGAGCGGTCAGGGAGATCTTCAAATGATTCTTCACTCACATCAGGATGATTTTCCAAGAATAGTTTTAACACCCGGAGATGTTAAAGAAACATTTGAGCTTACTAAAAAAGCTTTTGATTTGGCTGACAAATACCAAACTACCGTGGTTGTTTTATTGGATAAAAATCTTTGTGAAAATGATAGTACAGTTTTATTTCCTGACGTAACAAATGTAAAAATTGATAGAGGAAAATTTATAAAAGAAAAGGTAGAAGATTTCAAAAGGTACGAGTTTTCCGAAGACGGTATTTCTCCAAGAAGCATCCCCGGCGTTGGTAATTTTTTCATAGCAAATTCAGACGAACACAATGAATATGGTTATTCTTCAGAAGAAGTGGGGGATAGAAATATGATGATGAAAAAAAGGATGCAGAAACTTATCACTTGTTCTCAAAACGACATGCCAAATCCCGCTGTTTTTGGTCCTGAAGATGCTGATATAACAATACTTTCGTGGGGGAGTAATAAGGGTAGCATTTTAGAAGCTTTAAAAAGTTTTTCGAATGTAAATTATGTACACGTAACTTGGATGAATCCTTTTCCAACAGAATTTTTAACTAATATTTTGTCAAAAGCCAAACACGTAGTTGATATAGAGTGTAATTATTCCGGGCAATTAGCGGATATTGTTAGAGAAAAGACCGGGATTGAGATTAAGGATAGATATTTGAAATCAGATGGAAGAGTTATTTATCCTGCGGAAATAGTTGAAAAGTTAAGTTCTATAAAAGGAGTTAAAAAAATATGACATTGGAAGAATTAAAAACTCCGTATACTCCTAACTGGTGTCCCGGTTGCGGAAATCTAAATATTTGGGCGGCTTTTAAAAATGCCGCAGTTCAGGAAGATTGGGATAATACTAATACAGCTTTGGTTGCAGGTATCGGTTGTCACGGTCATATTTTAAATTTTGTAAAACTTACATCTTTTGAAGGTTTACACGGTAGGGCAATTCCGGTAGCCTCGGGATTGAAAATGGCAAACCACAGATTGAATGTTTTTGCACATGTTGGTGATGGTGACTGTTTAGGTGAAGGTGGTAATCATTTTGTTCATGCCGCAAGAAGAAATCATAATATTACGGTTCTTTTACACGACAATGCACTTTATGCTCTAACCGCAGGACAGACATCTCCGGCTACAGGTCGTGGAATGAAAACAAAATCTACTCCCGCCGGGAACCCCGATGACCCGATTTACCCATTAGCATTGGCAATAGCGTCCGGAGCCACGTTTGTTGCTCGGGCTTATTCGGGTGACATGCTCAAACTTACAGAACTTATTATTGAAGCCAATAAACACAAAGGATTTGCAGTAATAGATATTCTTCAGCCCTGTGTCACTTTTAATAAAGTTTGTACTCATGCTATGTACTTACAAAATACCTACCATCTTGGTGAGGACTATAACCCAACTAATAAAAAGGAAGCGCTAATGAAAGCCTACGAGTTTGGTGAGAAGAAAATTCCTTTGGGTATTTTTTACAGAGAAGAGAAACCAACTTTAGAAGAAGGTTTTTCTCAAATATCGGAAATGCCTCTTGTTGATCAGGAAGTAAAATTAAATGGTCTTGGAGATTTATTCAAAAAATATACCTGATAAGGTAGTATTTATTTAGTAAAAAATTCAAAAAGGACTAAAAAATGGAAGATAAAGAAGTTCAAATCGGAAGATATAAAGTAAAGGTTTTAAGAGATGCTTGTATAAGCGCGGCATCGTGTGTAGCTTTTTCCCCTGCTGTTTTTGAGTTGGACGGAGAAAGCAAAGCTGTAATAAAAGAGGGTGCTACCGATGAGGAGGCGAATATTCTGCTTGCCGCACAATCGTGCCCCACAGGCGCTATTGTTATTACTGATGCGGAGACAGGTGAGCAGGTTTGGCCTAAGTAAAAACTTGTTACTTTAATAAATATTTTCATAGTATTCTTTTATGTATGAAGATTTACGTATTCGGAAACGAAGATTTGGAGTTTGATAATAAAGCTATTAAAACAGCTAAAGCATTGGAAAATACTCTAAAAAACTGTGAATTTATTTATGTCAAACCAAATCAAGATCTCCCGTTTGCTAATGAGAAAAGTGTTGTGATATTAGACACCGTTGTTGGTATTGATGATGTAACTTTAATAAATGATGATCAAATCCAAAACATTTCACTCGAAAAAAGGACAACAGCACATGACTTTGATTTGGGTTTTCAGCTTAAATATTTAAAAAAGATAGGGAAGCTTGGCAAAGTGACAATAGTAGGGTTGCCGATGGCAAGGGACATAGATTATTTACGGATCCAATCAATTTTAAGGAAATTAGTTGCACAGGACATGCAGGGATCGTAGGCTCGAATTATACTTTCAGCATCAAATTTTAATTTTTCCTCATCTTTATCTAGATTCTCATTAAAATATTTTTTGAGATCATTCTCTATGCTTATTTGGTTCTGAGAAGTTGGGACAATAACATCATAATCAACCACTATACCTTTTTCATCTATTTCTGCTTTGTGATATAAAGTGCCCCTGGGGGCTTCTACTACGCCAATCCCAACCCCGGCTTTTAGTGGTTTTTTAATTGGCTTTTCATCAACTATTTTTATATTCTTTAAGATGTCTATTGCATCATCTACACAATGAAGTATTTCGATGGCTTGTGCTAAATTGTTGTGATAAATATTTTTTGACGGAAAAATAGATAGAAATTCTTTTGTATCATCAAGAGTTCTAGGATTAAAAGTGTCTTTATTTAAGTTTATTCTTGCTAAGGCGCCTAAGACATAATTTCCATGATTATCTGAAAACACGTATCCTTCGGATTGTGAATACGGAACTACCACTACATCAAAATGTTCTAAGAATTTTTCAGGCGGTATTTTTCTTCCATCTAAACTAATCAGAGTGCCTTCGAGAAAATCAAATTTATTTTCATTTCTTAAAGCTACATAATCCACATCTTGCTCAAGAGAAGCGCCGTAATCGTAAAAAGCTTTTATTCCTCTTAAAACCTGTGGCCTTATTTTCTCTAGTCTATTTAAAAGTTCGGGAAATTTTGATTCATCCGGTAATTTTAAAAAACCACCGATAGTTGGTATAGGCGCATGTATGGCCGCCCCGATAACCACTTCTGATATATCAGTTCCTAGTTGTTTTATATCAAAAGAGTCGTGAAGAAGTGTGTGCCCGATATCGTCATGATCGTCTGGAATATCCAGAATAGAATCCAATCCTAGCAAATCAGGGAGAACAAAAAAATACAAATGAAGGGCGTGATCTCTAATTATCAATGCATCATAGGCCAATCTTCTTAAAGTTTTAGTTTGCTCAGTTACTTCAATTTCCTGGGAATTTTCAATAGCTTTTATTGTGGCAAAAAGATGAGCCACCGAACACGTACCGCATATTCTTGATAAAAAAGATGGGGCAGAGATAAAGGGTTTTGTCTTAACCGCGTCTGTAAAAAATCTTCTGGA
>CAZGPL010000012.1:1470-4182 GCA_964527375.1 uncultured Candidatus Saccharibacteria bacterium | reverse complement strand
GTTTCCATAATCTTGTCCTTTATTTTAAAACCCCAACAACCGGATACTTTTCTATTTCACTTTTTGCATGCTTTTTGTAAAAGCCTTCTGTTAGCTCTTCTCCTGCAAAGTGCCCAAAATGAGATCCGTTCTTAAAGACATCTGTCATGTCATACACAACACCATCAACTGCTACATAAGGAGGGTTTCCGTCTTTACCGTCATATTGAGCCAATTCTTCGAGTGTGAATATTCTATCGGTTGGGATGACTTGCGTGTTTTCATCGGAAATTTCGGCCTCGTTTTTTACGGGAGTGTTGTTTGAGACCACGTTTTTTGTGTTTTCTAAAATTTTGTTTTTATTATCTCTCATTATGAAAACTTCAAGATAGATGAAACCTAGAAATCCCATGGTGTAAGCTAGGATTAAGAGAATTTTAGTGGTTTTATTCCAAATTCTTTTTCTCATCATAGCGGTTCTGACTGCTAAAGATGTGTGACCAACAAAAGCAATCATAGTTATTGTCGGCAAGATATTTCTATGTAGAAAAAGAGAAACTTCACTATCGAAAATTCCTTTTGTGAGTCCGTAGCCACTTAACATGTAGGCGATAATTGAAAATAAAAGTACCCACGCGGAAGCTCGGTCTATTTGGATTAGTGATATTTTATTTTTCTTTTGTTCCATTTTTTATTTCCTTATTAACAGAATTAAACTTAGTTTTATCTAAAATTAAATAAGCAATTTCTACTATTCCCAATGTGTTGATAAAAAGTAGGGTTATAAACCATATTTTGTGGTTATTTTTAGCTGCCTTCCAAAGTGCCCATGCCTTAAGGATTAGGCTCAATGCAAACAAAGACGCAATGAAAATAATCATTAATGTTTTGGTTATTGGATCAAAATCTAATAAAAAGGTCATGGTAGTATTGTATCAAATTTACGGATATCCGCTTAAAAGCCTGTGTTGTCTTTATTGTAATTAGTTATTTTTAGCTTTACTATTTATGTATGAAAAAAACATTCTCGATATCAGAAGCTATTTCTTTCGGTTGGAATACTTTCAAATCTAATTGGAAGTTTTGGATTATTTCTTTTCTCATTTTTACTGCAGCTAGTGGTTCTACAAGTTCTATGGTTTCAATGAACTTTGAAAATCTGATTAATTCAGGTTTTTCAGATGAGTTTAAATCTCCTAGGTCAGAATCTAACTATGAAACAGACATTAATACAAGGTTTAATAGATTGCCAAATAATCAGTATGTAGAGGACATGCTAAAAAAGACTGAAGAAATTTCAGGAACTGGTGTGGTTGAAAGAGATTTTGAAAATAATCCATCATCCGCAGACTATGAATTTGCGACCGGGATGTTACCAGTATGGATGTGGTTTCTAGCGCCCTTTTTTTTAATATTTATTTTGGCCTATATTCCTGTCCTAATTGTAATAGGTTTAATCTCGGTTGTTTTAACAATGGGGTATATAAATTTAACTTTGGATGCTGCTAGAAATAAACAGGTTTATTACAAAACAATATTAAATCAGGTGAATTTAAGAAAGGCTTTGCGATTAATAATGGCTCAACTAAGAGTACTTTTAATGTTTTTGCCGTTTATTTTTTTGTCTGTGGTGCCATTATTGATTGCGTTGTCTTTACAAGCGTTTCCATTAGGAAGTGTTACTCCCGAGGGATGGTTATTAGCTATCTTTGCATTTCTGTTATTTTCAATCCCCGGAATAATACTGGCTTTAAAATACTCGATGGTTCCTTTTGTTTTGGTGGATTTAGATAAGACTCCTTCAGAAGCTATGAAAATGAGTCGAAAATTGACTAAGAATGTAAAGTTTAAACTTTTAGGGTTCTGGTTTGTATCTGGTCTAGTCACGATGCTTGGGTTTTTAGTTTTTGGAGTTGGTGTAATACCCGCATCAATTGTGGTTTCACTAGCTTATGCATATGTTTACAACAAAATTTACGAGCAGGAGCAGGGTAATTTTAAGGCTGAGTTAAATGTTCCTACGTCCCCATCACTACCAACTGAGGGTATTTTAGCAACTGATGATAATTCCATTTCAAATGTGACTCAGGATATAGCTTAGAAACTTGTGTTTTTTATTATTAAAAACTCGCAGTTAGTTTTTTACCCAAACAGTCTGTAGCCCCCGTATAATACTGCTCCTGTTATTACAAAGGTAATTAAAAAAGGGAAAAATCCCTTAGCAACCAACATCAACACGCAGAGACCAAAAGCTACTATCGTGAGTGTAGGTCTATCCCGAAGAAATAAGAAGAAACTTGCCATGAATTTATTATACGTTAAAAAGTTTTTTTAGATAGATGATTTTTAACTGCAAAAACTCTAATTAGGTTTTGGATATCCACCCATATTTTTAAGTTTACTATAAACAAAAAAATAAACCCCAGGGTTTTAGCTGGGGTTTGTACTGTTTTTTTCGAGCATTAAATTTTCGTATATTTCTTTTTCCAATATTTCCTTTTCTTTTTGATTCATTATCTTTCGACGTGTATTTTTGTATCTAAACTCCATTTGGGTTGGTTCTGTATTTCTTATTTGTTTTTCTGATACTCCGAACGGTTGCCCATTAGTGTTAGTGTTCATTGTTGTGGTCAATGGAGGTCTCTTTGCTTTCCAACAAGAATCCCAGTATTGACAAAATTTACATTCGTAAGTGTTAGAGGTTTTTGGCCAGTATTTTTCCAGATCTTTATC
>CAZGPL010000012.1:0-1370 GCA_964527375.1 uncultured Candidatus Saccharibacteria bacterium | reverse complement strand
AGCCCGTTTCTTTCAGCCCACTCAGGGTTTGTAGGTCGCTTTTGATCTATTACTCCGGTTAACTGACAACCCAGTTCTGTTACCGGGATAGTAAGGCTTATTTCCATTTCGGGAATGCCACGATTTTTTGCTAGAGCCATGTAGCTATCCAAGTTCTCAATTGCCTTACTTCTAGCTCTCCATTTTAAATCCCTATTTTCATTGTCAAAATATTCTCCATAAATAGGCCATACCTCGTCGTCCCAATACTTTTTAAAGTAGTCAAGCGCAGATTCTTTTGTTTTAAAGTAAAAAGTTCTGCCTTCGGGGTTTTCTTGGTGTAGTATTTTACTAACAAAGTGGTGAACACTGTTTCCAATTATGAATGGAAGATAGGGGGAGCCTTTTATCTTTAGAATTCTTTCCAGGTAATAGGCTCGCATACATTTGTCAAATGTTACTAACTCACTAATAGATACTTTTTTCATTTTCACTCCTTTTCAATTTTAAGGTGCTTCCAATTTTCTTGGATTGTTTTGTAGATTATACACCTGAGCAGTTGTATCGGAGATTTGTTGTTTTTATAAGGTAAAAAAAGTAAGTTTGTTGCGGGTCAAATAAAAAAGTTATAATATTTCAGTATGAGTTGGCCTGAAATGATGGAAAAATCGGAAGAGGTTCCTTATGGTAGTCATGTGTCTGCTTTTTTCACAGCGCTAAATAATTTGGATGGTGTTGGTGGATCTGATTTATCATTGAGTTCCAACGGCAATCCTTTTGAAGGTATAGATTCAGTTAGTAGTATGATTGGAAAGTTTGATGATTTGACTTCTGATAGATATGAATCTCTTTTAGTATTAAAAAAGACGATTTCTGACTTAAAGAATACGTCTCCGGATTTGTTTGAGAATCCAGAATCCGCTTATAGCCAAGCTTTGTCTATTTTAGAAGAAAAGGTAAGAGAGTAAGCGATACCAATAAGAAAGTGGGATTAAAAATACCTCTTTTAATTTTTGCTCTTTTTTATTTTCAACGGTTGTGAAAATGTGTGTTCTCAAGAACAAGATGTGGTATCTAAGGAAGTTAGGGATTATAAAGAGTTTGGAAATGTTGAGAGTGTGGAATTTTACAAATTTTTAGAAACCGGTACTAGGGCGTTAAGTTATATTTATTGGGACTCGAGTAAGTATGTATTTCATTTAAATCCTACTTGGTCACTAGATAAACACGTTGATGTCAAGTGCTCTAATAGCCCCGATATCATGGAACACGTGAACGCAGAATTTTTTGAAACTATGCTTAGTCTTTGTGCGATGGGGATTTGTTTATATTAAGGTCGAGTTGGCTCGCCGACCGTAACCTTAATATAAGAACTTCTCACTTCGTTCGAA
>CAZGPL010000011.1:0-16712 GCA_964527375.1 uncultured Candidatus Saccharibacteria bacterium | reverse complement strand
GTACGAAGTACTATGGCTCTATCGCAAGGTTCTCCGCCGAAGGCGGATGGTTCTTTACTAGCGACTGCTATAGTACGAAGTACTATGGCTCGATCGCAAGGTTCTCCGCCGAAGGCGGATGGTTCTTTACTAGCGACTGCTATAGTACGAAGTACTATGGCTCGATCGCAAGGTTCTCCGCCGAAGGCGGATGGTTCTTATCCTCTAAGCATCGAAGGGAAGATTCTAATATTTTACGAGAATCTTTCAGGCGCATAATATTAAGTTTTCAAACAAACACACTAATTTAATAGATTTTACAACAGAAACACGTAAAAATCACAAAAATATATTTTTAAACGGAAATATGTAATTCTATTCCATATCTGAGTCGAAGTCTTCATCAAATGTAGGTTTGGATGGTTTCTCGTCAAAATCAAAATCATCTAATCCGTTTTCTAACTCTGATATATAATCAATTTCTTTCACCTTAGAAGCTTTTTCAGCTTTATTCATTCCTAATGCTTCTTGCACATCATCAGGTAATAGTTCATCAGCAATTTCTTCTTCTGCTACATGTTCTTCTATTTCATTAACTTGATCAATTACTTTAACTTCTTTTTTATTAGTTTTATTTGTTTTTGTTTCTTTAGGCATAGTTATTTTTATAAATATAATTTCATAATAATGCAATAGTGTAATACAATATTTCCATGAATGAATCAAGTACTCTTTTTGATGTAACAATATTAGGTAGCGGTCCTTCGGGATTAACTGCAGCTTTGTATACATCTCGCGCTTTTTTAAATACTTTAGTGATAGCCGGAAATCCCCCAGGAGGTCAGTTAACAATTACAAGTGAAGTAGAAAATTTTCCCGGCTTTCCTGAGGGTGTAACCGGTCCTGAATTAATTTCTAAAATTAGAAAGCAAACTGAAAAGTACGGAGCTAAATTTATAGAAGATAATGTAGTAAAAATATCGGGATCTTTTGAAGAAAATTTTAAAGTTGAAACTCAAAGCGGAGAAACTTTTATTTCCAGAACATTAATTATATCAACGGGATCGTCTGCAAAATGGTTAGGTTTAGAAAGTGAGCAAAGGCTTGTTGGGAAAGGTGTGTCGGCCTGTGCAACCTGTGATGGTTTTTTCTTTAAAGATAAGGTTATTGCTGTTGTCGGGGCAGGAGATTCCGCTATGGAAGAATCCACTTTTTTAACAAGATTTGCATCTAAGGTTTATGTCTTAGTCAGAGGTAGTAAAGAAAAAATGAGAGCTAGTAAATTTATGCAAAAAAAAGCTTTCGAAAATCCAAAAATTGAATTTATATTCAATACTTCAGTTAAAGAAGTTTTAGGTGAAAGTAAAGTTGAAGGTTTGAGAATAATTAAAAAAATTGAAAAAGACGGGCAAGAAATAGAAGAAGAACGTGTTTTAGATGATGTGGAAGGTTTGTTTTTAGCAATTGGTCATGAGCCTAACACTAAGTTTTTGACGGACTTTATAGAACTTGATGAGAAAGGATATGTAAAAATATTTGATGGTAGTAGAACTTCTAAAGAAGGGGTTTTTGTTTCGGGAGATGTACACGATTATAAATATAGACAAGCTATAAGTGCAGCAGGTTATGGCTGTCAGGCGGCGATTGATACCATAAGGTTTTTAGCTGAACATGGGGTTGAAGCTCATGTGAGTAGTTATCAGTAGGTTTTTTTTACTTTACTATGATAAGCCGGTAATCTTATCTTGAATATGTTCAATTTGATTTGCAGTGGGTTTGTTTAAAACTTCTTTAGATTTTATACTATCGATAAATTTCTTAAGATATTCCTCTTCGGATATTCCATCGGGTAATTTCAGATTTTCATCAATAGCCCATAAATCTACTAATTGGTTCTGATAGTATGCCTTTTTAGCCCAAACCAATAAACCTGCTTCTTTGGATGTTTCTATTAGAATTTTTGAATTTTTAAGACTTACCCCGAAAATTTCGTGTATTTGTCCTTTTATGAACCAATCTGTTCCAATCTTATTATAAGGCGGTTTTTCTTCTGTCCATGAATTTTCAAGAGCTTTTTTTAGTAAGACATATGGTCCGATAAATTCGGGAGGGATGGTTTTTTCACGATTTCCAAAATTCTCAACAATACCACCTTTCAGCTTATTTGATTCTACCCATTTTCTATACAATTGATATTTTTCTACATCAATTTTAAATTTATTAATTAAAGGCCCTTCAGTATTATTTTCCGGAATTATCCAAGGAAGGAGGCCCATTGTTCTTATGATGGATTTTCCTTTATCGCTATTAGGATCTATATCCTTACCATCAGCTATGGCTTTATATACCTCTACCCCATCCAATATAACTTCATCTAGTTCAGATTCTGAATATTTTCTTTGTAAATATTCGGATAATATAGAAGCTTTGATTGGATTGGCTCCGTCTGTACGAGGATCGAAATCTGGTAAACCCTTTCTATTAGAGAGAACGTCATATGAATCAATTACTTCCTTTCCCTCCTTATCCCACAGTTCCATTTGATCTTTATCACCCATAAGTTAATTCTACAACAATAGCTTCTAATGTGTAATATAATGATAGGGATTTATTTTTAAGTAAAATGGATTTATCTAAATTAAAAAATCTTAGAACTATAAAACCCCCTGCCCTGTTTCTTCTTACCTTATTATTTTTAACAAGTATATTAAGACTAGTAAACTTAGGTTATTCAGATTATATAGGCGACGAACACAAAGCATTTTTGAGCACCAATGAAGGACAAAGTGCTTGGAATTTTTTAATCCAACAGAGAAAAGGCCCTATGCAGTTTCTGGTTACTTATATTCCTCGGTTAATAATTGGAGATTTCAGCAACGAGTTAGCACAAAGATTGCCCTTTGCTCTTATCTCGATTCTTTGTGTTTGGGTATTTTATAAGTTAGTACAAAAGCTAACCCAAAATGAGATAGTTTCTTTATCTTCAACATTTTTGTTCATGGTAAATGGTTTTATCGTAGGTTTCGGAAGAATTGCACAGTATCAAAACCTAAATATTCTTTTTTCATTTCTGGCACTATACATGTACTCTGATTTACTTTTCAAAGAAAAAAAACTTATTGCAAGTACCCTATTAGGTACACTTTTTTGGTGCTTATCTATAATGTCCCATTGGGACGCTGTATTTATAATCCCCGTAGTTGCGTGGTTCTTTGTTTCATTTTTAAAGAATAAAAAATTTACAATACATTATAAAATTAGAATTTTAATTTACAATTTTTTTCTTGGTTGCCTAGTATTACTCCCATTTATGATTCCGTATGTAATTTTTCATATTAAAAATACTCCTAGCGGTAACTATTTTGAAAGAAGAATAGGTATGGGATATACAAATAATAAGCTCTACAAAATGTATGTTGATTTATATAATCCTTTCGTAACATTTTGGTTAACTTTAGCTTTATCCATCATAGGGGTAGTTAAAAACTCAAAATCCAAACTATTTATAGTTTGGTTTTTATTTTCATACACTCTATTTGAGTTATTTGTAAGAAAACCTGGAACTCATATCTACAATTTCATAATCCCTGTTTTTATTCTCTGTGGTTTTGGGTTTGAATATTTATTTAAAAAAATAAAAAAAGAAAAAACACGATTAGTTTTTTTAGTTTCAACTGTATTTATATCAGCATTTTTATATTTCCAATCTTATCTAATATTTGTTGATCACAAAAAGGAATACCCTTGGGAGCCCGAAGAATATATTGTTTTTAATCAAGGGTGTGAAATTTTAAAAAATTTTTGTCAAAAATACGATATTGTAAAAATGGTTATTAAAACAAAAGAGTACCATTATGACTACGAGGGGGAAAAATTACCTTTATTTGGTTTCCCTCATAGTAGGAATTGGGATTACATTAACCAAATTATTAACTCCTACAATTCAAACAGTAAAAAAGAACTTGGTTATTCAACAAACGAAGATCAGTCCGTTAGTTCCTTCTACATGGATGTAAATTACAAAAGTTCAGGTGCATTTTATTTCATTGGGATAGTAAAACCTACTGATTTTGTTGTTGATACTAGCCCTCCACACAAAAGTGAAAAAGAATTGTTGGAAGTTCTTAAGCGTAATGGCGATGAAATCTACGCAAAAATATACTTAGTTAATTTTAAAAAGGGTGATTAAAGACCATTGACCTAAACCTTTTGTTAGATATAGAATTAATAAAGAAGGAAAAATATGTTAAAAAAATTATTTAAATCTATAAAATATCTCCTCCCGTGTTTTTATTTAGTGCTTTTTACCTCATTCTCTTTTTCAGCAGTTTTAGAGTTGCAGAAAATAGGGGCTCTTGAAACTGCAGGTAAGGTATATCCTGAATGGTGGTATACGGGCACAAGCCCGATTCTTTCGGGAGTTGCTGAGACCGGTACCAATGTAACCGTTATAATTAACGAAGACTCCAATTCTGTTACCCCCGACGCTTCTGGAGTTTGGTCTTTTGCTACGCAGTTGGAAACCGGTGATCACAATATATCTATATCTCAGGGAGCTAACAAGATAGATTTTATTCTTCACTTAGGTCAAACTATGCCTCAAAATACCGGTACAACAACTACCGGGTCAGAGCCGGGAACAGCCGGAATTCCCGAGACAGGTTTTAACCAGTATGTCGCTCTATCATTTGGTCTAGGAATTATCCTTTTGGCCACATATTTCTATTTTGCTACTGATACAAACAAGAAAAAAGTTTTTGAGACCAGAGTAATAAAAGAAGATTAGTTTTCTACAAAGGGAACAAAGATAAAGCCGGGATAGAATTCTTCATCTATCTTACCGTTTTCTTTTTTAATTATTTTGTAAATGCCCTTATTTTTTGGATACACCATGATCCCCTCAGTCTTTAATTGCTCTATCCAAATTTCCGGAACTTCCTTTAATTCGGCGGAACATATTATTCTGTCAAAACCGCTTATCCCATCTGCAATATCTTGAAGCCCGTTCTTTCCGTTTTGGTTAAAAAACCGAATTCTCTTTTTTAGGTTTGGGTATTTGTCGGAATTTTCAAGCCCAAATCTATAAAGCTCGGGGATTAACTCAATGGAAAATACAGAACCCCTCTCCCCTACCATATTTGCAATCAAACAAGTTTGCCAAGCTGATCCAAAACCTATTTCCATGACTGTATTCCCCTTCTGAATATTTAAAAGTTCCAACATAAAAACTACTGTTAACGGTTGAGAGATGGTTTGCTCATATCCTATTGGAAGAGCGTTGTCCAGATAAGCGAAAAGAGTATTCCTTTCACCTACAAAATCTCCTCTATCTACAGATTCTAAAGCTTCTATTAAATTTTTAGAACAGAGTTCCCCATTCTTTTTTAAGTGTTCTATTAAATCTCTGTTAGTTATTATCATTTAAGGACTATTGTATCCCGTTAATTCTCAATGTTGTTTCTTCCAGTTCCTCAGAATTAGGGCGAGGTAAGTTTGAATTTATTAAGGTCTTGAGATTTTCACCTCCCCTAATTGGCACCAATTTAGCGTGGAGATGTGATACTTCCAATCCTTCAAATATCACCGCTACTCTTTCTATATCGAGACTATTTTTTAATAATTTAGAAACTTCCTTAATTGCTTTCATATGACTACAAATAGTAATATCATCATTCTTTGAAACATCAGAATCTTTGTGTTCCTTAGGTATGACTAAAGTCATTCCTTCTGTAATGGGATTTATATCTAAAAAAGCAAGAAATTCATCGTTTTCCCAGATTTTAAAACAAGGTATGTCGCCTTCAACTATTCTACAAAAAACACAATCATTCATACTTAAATTCTACCAAAAATTAAATATAAATTATTTTTATCCGACTCGTATTTTTCTAATAGTTTTAGATTGGAGTTTTCAAAATTTTTAATAATTTCTTTTAGGTCACTTTCAGAATATTTATAACAAAAACGAAGCGCATCTTTGTTATCTTTCCACCCCAGGATATATTCGCCCGATTCTTCTTCAAAATCCCAAAAAGTTAGTATCAAAAGACATCTTCTGTGCATTTCATAGGGTAATAACTTTGGTAAAATTGAAAACCATTTTTTACGAAAATCCTTGTTTGGTAAATGGTGAGTGATCCCAAAAGCTAATACTATATCGTATCTCTCATTTATTTCGTTTATGTTTTTAAAAATATCAAATTTAACAAAATTTACTGTATGGGAATCTTTAAATACCCGGTTTTTCATTGCTTCTTTCAAAAGGTCGTTATTTATATCAATCCCTGTGTAATAAAAATTTCCAATATTTTTTTCTAAAAAATTATAAAACCTCCCATTTCCACATCCGATATCAAGAATTTTAATCTTATTATCGCTTACCTTATTTTCATTACCTTCATCCACTATAGATTTGTTGAAACTTTCCTTAATTATTTCTATTACCCTACCCCATCCTTCCCATGGTGTTTGTCTGGTCTTAGAAAAATCTTGTGCTACCATTTGGTAAAATTTGTTATTAAGATCTAAGATTTTATTTACATCTTTTTTTTGCATACTTAAAAAATATGAATATTGAAGCTAATAAACACATTTTACTAGAAATTATTAAGAAAATCGCGCTTCTAGAAGAATACACAGATGATGCGGTAATAAAGGTAATTTCAAAGAATCCTTCTGTGGAATCAAAGACATTCTCAAAATCAGAGATAATTTTAGCCTACAATGCTTTAAAAAAAGATTTAAATTTTAACGAAAAAGAAGAAAAAAACTTTTTAAATTTAATAAAAATGAAAAGAGTGAGAACAGGTTCGGGTGTTACCCCCGTAGCCATACTCACAAAGCCTTATCCGTGCCCCGGAAAATGTCTCTATTGTCCTAACGATCCCCAAATGCCTAAAAGTTACCTTTCTATGGAGCCGGGGGCGCAAAGAGCATTGCAGAACAAATTTGACCCATATCTGCAGGTTTTTAACAGGTTAGTTGCTTACAAAAACATCGGACACCCAACGGATAAAGTTGAATTAATAGTTTTAGGTGGGACTTGGTCTTTTTATCCAGAAAATTATAAGATTTGGTTTATAAAAAGATCCTTTGACGCAATGAACAATTTTTATCCGGAATACAATTCAACTTACTTAGAGACTGAGAAGTCTGAAAATGAGAAAGATGTTTCTTGGAAAGATTTGTTTGAGGCTCAGAAAATAAATGAAACTGCTCATTCCAGATGTGTAGGTTTGGTCTTAGAAACACGCCCGGACTACATTTCTCAAGATGAAGTTAGAGATTTAAGGAAACTTGGAGCTACAAAAATACAGCTCGGAGTTCAAAGTTTAGATGATGAGATTTTACAATTAAACAAAAGAGGGCATGGGGTCAAAGAAACAAAAACAGCTTTTAAATTATTAAGGGAAGCAGGATTTAAGATACATGCACATTGGATGCCTAATCTTTACGGCTCAAATCCTAAAAAAGATATTGATGATTTTAAAAAACTTTTTACTGATGAAGGATTAAGACCGGATGAGTTAAAGATTTATCCCTGTTCTTTGATTGCTGACACGGGCCTTTTTGAATTTTACGAAAAAGGTTTATGGAAACCTTATACTGAAGAACAATTACTTAACGTTCTCGAAGAATGTATATCTGCTACCCCCGGTTATTGCAGATTAACCAGGGTCGTGAGAGATATCTCATCTGACGACATTGTCGCCGGGAATAAAAAAAGCAATTTTAGGCAAATTGCAGAAAAAAGTTTGATGGAAAAGGGTATAAAAATTAATGAAATTAGACACAGGGAAATAAAGAGTGAAAAATTCGATGAGAAAAAGCTTGAATTAAAAATTACAAGTTATAAGACTTCAGGCTCAGAAGAATATTTTTTGGAATTTACTACGGATGAAGATAAAATAGTGGCGTTTTTACGTTTATCTATACCTAAAAATTTGAGTTTCATAGATGAACTCAATAATTCCGCAATTATTAGAGAAGTTCATGTTTACGGAAGTGTCGTAGGTATTGGAAAAGAGGAAAAGGATTTGGCTCAACACGTGGGGTTGGGATCAAAGTTAATAAAAAAAGCTGAGGAAATTTCCATGAATCTTGGTTATAAAAAAATATCAGTTATTTCTTCTGTAGGTACAAGAGAATACTATAAAAAGAGGGGATACAGTTTGGGAGATTTATATCAAATAAAGAAACTTTAGAAGTTTGGTTTTTTAAAATTCTTTTATTTTCCATCATAAAAATCTTGTAATTGCACGAATGGGGAATTGTTTCTAAATAAATTTTTTAGTCTAGTTTAAATTCTAGGGGTATTGTGGAGGTGTAGAAAAAAAGAAAGGGGGCTCGGCAAAGCCGAGCCCCCTCCCTATTATTCTCAAAAGAAATTTTATTGACCTATATCTATTTGGTCACCCATTTCCATCATTTCTTTCATCATTTCAGAGAAATTTGTGAATTCAATATCAGAAGGAACTTCAAATTTTGAATTATCAATGTTTATCCAAGGACTGCATTTGTATTCCATTTTCTTACTTTGATCGTCGTATTTATACTCATCGTTAACTTCAGGTGTGTCCATATCTTCCTCTCCCTGAAATTCAGTAAGATCAATCTCTGTACCTTGATTATTACCGGTGTTCCACGTGTACATTTTTTTGCCGTCTGTCAGAGAAATTGTTGTAATTTCCTCTCCTTCAGATGTTTTTACATTCATCTCGGATCTGGTTTTTTCTCCTGCGACATAAGTTACTCCTTCAGTTGAAATCTCGTCATTTTTAAACGCAAATGTGCATTTTAGATTTTTGCCCGTTTTTATTAGATCAAAAATATCTCCATTGTAGGTTTCATCTTCTTGGGCAACGGTTTTCTCACTTTCCCCTTGAGTACTCTCCTGACTTATTTCCTCCTTTTTAGTACAGGCCGTTAATAAAATTGGTACGGTGAGCAGGAGAGCAAAGAAATATATATTCTTTTTCATATTTTCCTCCTTTAAAATTAAAACTTAAAAATTTTTTCTGCGAATTGTCCAATAAGTGGTACTTCTTTTTTCTGTTTATTTAGCGCGTTTATTACACCTAGGACAAAAAGTACAAGTATTCCCAGATGTATATAACTAGATAATTCCCAAAGAAGCCTGCCCAAAATGGGTAGTGATCTAAGTATGTATAAAACAATCTGCATTCCGGTAATCATGAGACTTTGTTTAACGTGAAATTTTACAAATGGGTCGTCTTTGTATTCAGTTAAAAGAGGTACGAAAAAAAGAAAGTATGAAATCACAGCCATTCCGACATTTTCTTCTTTTTCAGTTGGCTGATTTTCTTCTGTGTTTTCTTGCATATATAATCCTCGTAAAGTAATTAATTACTGTTTTTATTATACACGGATTAATTTCGAACTTCATTTTGTTGTGTTTTTTTATCTAGTTTTTCCTTTAAGTTTGTCAATGTTGTGAAGTTATGATGAATTTTAAGAATTATAATATTAGTTGGAATCTGAAACAGCCATATGCTAAGAATATTTTGGATTGAGGTTAGGTAGCCTTCTGCAAAGAAATGGAGTGGGACAAAAATAACAGGCGTTAGTAAGAGACTGAAAAAGAAGGTGGGTGTGTATTGATTTTTGGATTTTAAATCGCATTTTTTTAGAAATTTATAGCAAAGGAATTTCCAAATTAGAAATCCTACCACTGAGGTTAAGCAAGCAACTGTAAGCTGAATGGCTATTTGATTATCACTTTTTGAAATGAAATAGATGTAAAAACCAAATAAAATAGAGCCTAAATTTATTATTGTAAGTATTAATCCGTTAATAAAAGCGGCCATCTCATTCCTCAATTACTTCGGCAGAAATGATATTTACGGGATAGTTGGGTTTTGATATCTCCCCCACTCCGTTATCTGACACAGGGGTGTTGGCAATTTTATCTACTACTTCAATACCTTCAATAACTTTTCCAAAAATTACATAGTCTTTAGGTAACTGAAGTGAGTCTTTGTGAATAATAAAAAATTGACTGCCGTTGGTGTTTGGTCCTGAATTTGCCATTGCAACTGTTCCTCTCACATATTCTCCCTCAAAGGGCTCGTCGTTAAAATTATACCCCGGGCCCCCGGTGCCATTCCCTACTGGACATCCTCCCTGTATCATAAAATCTTTGACTACTCTGTGAAATGTCAGCCCGTCGTAAAAACCTATTCTTGCAAGGTAAACAAAATTAGTTGAGGCCATAACCGTATCCAAAGCATTTATTTTTATAGTTATATCCCCTTCGCTAGTCTTTAGTTTTACTTTGTAATCTTTTGTTATATCCAATTTTAAATTAGGAGGTGTAATTGATTGTTTATTGTTTATTGTAATTTTTTCCTGTTTATCGTTTCCATAAGGATTACCTTCACCTAAAATCTTATCCTTATATACTATAATCAGAATAAATATGGCTAACGGAACGAATATTAATATAGATAGTGCTTTGTAATTCATGTTGTTATTTTACTATTTTTGAAAAATATTCAACTGTTTTTTTCAAACCTTCTTGTAAATCAACTTTAGGTTCCCATTCCAGCTCTTTTTTTGCAAGAGATATTTCCGGCTTTCTTTTTTTAGGATCATCTTGAGGTAGTTCTTTAAACACTAGCTCGGATTTTGAACCTGTCATTTTAATTACTAAATCGGCAAGTTCCAGCATTGTAAATTCTCCGGGGTTTCCAATGTTAACAGGACCTGTAAAATTCTCTTTATTCATAAGTTTTACTAAACCTTCAATAAGATCACTTACATAACAAAAAGATCTCGTCTGTTTTCCGTCACCATAAATTGTAATGGGCTCGTTTTTTAGTGCTTGCACTATAAAATTCGAAACTACTCTTCCGTCATTTTCATACATTCTAGGTCCGTAGGTGTTAAATATTCTCGCAACTCTGATTTCTACCCCATGTTCTCTGTGATAATCAAAAAAAAGTGTTTCAGCAACTCTTTTTCCCTCATCGTAGCAAGCTCTTTCTCCTATTGTATTAACATTTCCACGATATTTTTCCGTTTGAGGGTGCTCTAACGGGTCTCCGTAAACTTCAGAAGTTGATGCCTGTAAAATTCTTGCTCCGTGTCTTTTTGCTATTCCCAAAACATTTATTACTCCAATGGTATTGGCTTTAACCGTTCTAACAGGATTGATTTGATATTGTATTGGTGATGCAGGACAGGCTAGATTGTAAATCTGGTCTATTTTTTCATTTTCAAAATATATAGGCTCGATGATATCGTGTTCTATAAATTTAAAATTAATATTTTCTAGAAGATGCTCAATATTTTGAATATTTCCTGTGAGTAGATTATCTACGCAAATAACTCTTTCTCCTCTATTTAATAAATATTCACAAAGATGACTTCCTAGGAACCCCGCTCCTCCTGTTACAATTATAGTTTTCATAACAGATATTGTATCAGATAGGATTCAGGGTTTATGTAAAAAACGATTATTTTGGTAGAATATGGGCAAATTGAATAAAAAAACCTTGGAAAGGAGATAAAAAAATGTTGATTAAGTGTACTGTTGAGCATGAGTATAGGGGTAAGGCTAAAAAAAGCGTCACGAGATTATTTAATATGCGTTACGACGATAATGCCTGCGAATTTGTTGATAGTTTAATGGATTTTGTAGAAAAACTTTTGAAAGAGTTATTCACAGGAGATTTTCCTAATTACGGAAAAATTGTTTTCAACACGACTGTTACGGATGATATTAGCGGTGCTCGAAAAAACTATAGAATTGATTACAGTTCAAATTTACTCACAAAAATACATAAAAAAGCTGTACAAGATCTTGGTAAATTTGGCTATAATCCTACAGTATTCGAACACATAAGTACTTTTATCATTTTTCGATTTTTGATGAATTTTTTAAGTCCTGTTTACAATAAAACTATCAAAGAATTCGAAAAGATAGATTTGTCTTCGCGTTGATGGGCATGGAATATACGTTTTTTCATGCCCTGATTTTTTCTATAATTGTAGGTATTAATTCCTCCGTGGCTTGTTCACCTATTTTTATGATGTCTTTTTCTCTAACAAATTCTAAGAAATAACTTACAGCAATCTTTACTTTTTTTCTTAATACTTTTGGTTCAATGATAATGTCTGCCTCTTTTGCAAGAATTTCAGATAATGTATTTAACATTGTTCTAGTTGATGCTATGGCTATTTTCCCTGAAGTATTTACCTCATCTTCCCTAAGCGGGAAGTAAATTGTATTTACCGAGGAAGCTATAACAAAATCTGCTCCCATGTTTTTGGCACATCTAACGGGTACATTTTCTGTGGCCCCACCATCAATTAAAACCATTCCGTCTTTTTTAGTCGGTTGAAATATCAATGGTATGGATGCACTAGCCTTTATCGCTTCAGCTAGGTTACCCTCTTTAAAATAGAAAGATTTTGCAGTTAGAATATCTGTAGAAACAGCTTGGAATGGGATCTTTAAATCCTCGATATTTGCGTTTTTGGTAATCTCATTTAGATATTTAATCATTTTGTTACCTTTTAGTATTCCGCTTTTTAGTTTTGGATCTGAAACAATTTTAAGCATGTCCCTATACCCGAACTTTATAATGAATTTTTCAAGTTCTTCTGCATTTCCGAAATAACTATATAGTCCCCCAACCAGGGCTCCCGCACTTGAACCTGCAATAAAATCAATTGGTATATTATTTTTTTCAAGTACTTTTAATACACCCACATGAGCAAGACCTCTCCATCCCCCACCGCTTAAAGCAACCCCTACCTTTTTTGTTTTTTTATTTTCTTTTGTCATTTCTAGATTAGTATAATACAACAACATTTTTTTTGTTGAAGAATTTTCTGTTAATATTAATGTATCAATGTATATATCTATAGATCTGGGTAGATCAACCACAAGAATAGCTTCTACTTCTGACCTTAAAAATATTTTAAGGATAGTTAAGTTTCCCACCGAAAGTAATTTGGAAAATCAGAAGAAAAATTTTGCAGGTGCTTTGGAATCAGTCTCGGGTGGAGAGCAAATTGACGCTGTTGCTTTTGGTTTTCCCGGAATAACAGGAAAGATGAAGGATTCTTTTTTGAAAAGTGCTAACTATCCCCAGATTGAAGGGACAAGTATTTTTTCTTTTTTTCCTGAAAAATATAAAGATGCAAAAATATTGGTTGAAAACGACGCTGCTTTAGGGGCTTTGGGTGAGTCCTACTTTGGTTCCGGAAAGGATAAAAAAGTTGTTGGGTATTTAACTTTAAGCACGGGTGTAGGTGGGGCTCGTGTAACAAAATATGAAAACGAATACGATATTATCAATGCTGAGCCCGGGCATCACGTTATTGAAAAAAATGACGATGTGGTTGATGGAGCGGGCCTAAAGGGTACGTTTGAATCTTTTTGTTCGGGATCTTATTTTAAAAAAAGGTATGGAAAAAGTCCCGATGCTAGTGCAGGCGAGGAGGCTTGGAGAAAATACTCTTCTTATCTTTCGGTTGGGCTACTAAATCTAATTTCACTTTGGGATCCCGAAATTATTGTTTTGGGCGGGGGTTTGGCAATTCATAATTTTGATATTTTTTATCCGTTTCTTATGGAAGAATTAAAGAAACAAGATTTTTTTAACATTCCTGAAATTAAAAAATCTACTATGGAAGATGACTCCGGAATTTACGGAGGATTTATTTTATTAAAGGAGAATCTATGAATTTTTCAATAATTTACAAATATACAACCACTAAAAATAAATTTGAGCTTCAAAAAGATCTTGAACAGCTTTCTTCTATTCTTAGTGACTTGGGTCACGAGAGTTTTATTTTTGATAGAGATATAAAAAATTGGCAGAACATTGATATTCCCCGTGAGGAATCATCTAAAATGGTTTTTTCTACTATTAATGGGTGTGATGGGGTGATAGCTTACGTAACTCATGATGAACTTAGCGAGGGCATGGCGATGGAAGCCGGGTATTCTAAAGCTTTAAATAAAAAACTAATTCTTCTTGTTAAGGAAGGTTCTTCTTCTCCGAGATTGAGAAGCGTGTGCGATGAGTATTTGGAGTTTGAAGATATGGAAGATTTGAAAATTAAACTGGAAGATTATTTAAATAGTGCTTTTGCTGTATCCCAGTAAAAAGGATTTCCATTTATTTTTTCAAAATACCACCACTCTACTCCCCAGAGATATAAATCCTTAAACCCGGACTTTTGTGCGTAACTTATTGTAGAAAGGAAATGATTTCTGGACATGGTTTGATCTTTTTCATCTTGTGTTAATTCCGAATTTATTCTTGGTCCCCAGGGTTCACCTTGAAGTTCTGTGATAATAATTTTATCTACGGGAACACCAACTAAATTTGCCTTTATTTTGTAAGTCCAGTGTCCTAAAGGATATTGAAAATAAATAAATTTCCCAAAGAATATTCCCCAGAAGTTGTACCAAATTCTCCTGTACATTGAAATTCCTAAATAATCTCCCATTTCGTAGGTAGGTCTCCAAACTCCCCCTTCCCCACTATCCTGAACTAATATTGGTCTTGAATCCAAGCTTTTTGCCAGTTCTATTTCTTTTTCTACTGTTTCCTTTTTAATGTCTGGGTTGTTGCATTCCCCAAAAGGCCAGAAAGGTTCATTTTCAACCTGCCAAATTTTTATAGCTTTATAGACCTTTAATTCGTTTATGGTTTGTTTTACATATTCTAAAAGTTCTTGTTCTTTTAGGTTGTCACTGGGTAGTTTTTCCCACCATTCAGGCTCAAAACATTCAGGATACCTTGGGACTTTTCTACCGATAGATAGAATTACGTTAATATTTCTTTTTTCAGCTTCTTCTAGTTGCCATTTAATATTGGAATAATCATAAATATCTTTTTCACTCTCAATTTCATCCCAGTAGGCAACGAGTCTGATATTTTTTATTTCAAGCTCGTCCAGAGATCTTATGTAAACTTCTCTCCAGTTAAGCCCCATCTGTTCAGCAAATCTGTTACTAAATGTAACTCCGTAATTTATATTTTTTTGAACTTTGGGTCTTAGAATAAAAAAGAGAATAAATGGTGAAAAAATTAAGAAGATTAGAACCCAGAAAATTATTTTTACTACTCTTAGGGAAAAAAGTTTTTTTATTAGAAATTTAGCTTTTTCAAGTTGTTTTTTTAGAGCAGTTTTATTTCCAAACATATTTAATCGTCCAATGAATTATTATCGCAGATTTTTGCGTAATAATAAAAAGATTTTCTTGGTTTTCTTTCTAGTGTTTTTCTGTCTATTGCAACAAGACCAAATTTTGGCCAAAAACCTTCGTGCCATTCATAGTTATCTATTAATGACCAGTGGAAATAGCCTTTCACCGGTGATCCTTCTGTCATCGCATCGTATACCGCTAAAAGCATATTTTTAATAAACATTTCTCTAAGCTTATCCTGAGAATCTGCAAGTCCGTTTTCTGTTATGTAAATCGGAAGATTGTATTTTTTTGCAAAGACCAGAATATTTTTTAGTCCTTCGGGGTTTATCCACCAGTTTAGGTTGCTTACCATCCCCGGGGGATGTACTAACGAAAGATTTTTTATTTGGTTTGTGAAGTAGTAGTTTATTCCAAGGACGTCTAGATTTTTTAGAATTGGTTTGATAAAAAAATCTGAGTTTAGCCAGAAGATAAATTTTGCCGCCATGGCATCCCAGAAGTACGGGATTTCTTCAAAAGGTTCGTACCAGACGATGTTTTTTACCAAACCTACAGTGTATTTTCCTTGTGCTTTAATAATTTTTGAAGCTTTGTTATGAGATCTCATTTGATTTATTTGGCAAATAAAAGCTAAGAAAGGGTTAATTTTGTTCGGTGGCCATCTTCCTATCATGTAGCCCATTAGTGCTAAAACCTGTGGTTCGTTTAATGTGAAAAATACATCTATAAAAGGGCCTAGTTCTTTTGCACATTCTTTTGCGTATCTTGAGAAATATTTTGGAGCTTGTAGGTTTGTCCAGCCTCCTTTTTGGGAGAACCATAGGGGGTTTGTAAAGTGATGAAGAGTAACATATGTTTTTAGGCCCCGGTCTTTTGCTGCTGAAAGGACTTTTTTGTAGTGTGAGAATTCTCGGTAATCAAATTTTCCTTCTTGGGGTTCTAGTCTTGCCCATTCTATTGAAATTCTTACAGCGTTGTTGTTAAGTTGTTTACAAAGATCAAAATCTTCTTCGAATCTGTTATATGAATCGCAGGCGATTCCTGATGTTTCTAAAGGATATTTTTGGCCTCTTTTTTTATTATTTTCCCAATACCACCAATCGGTGTTGGTGTTGTTCCCTTCTATTTGATAGGAGGCTGTGGCCGTACCCCAAATGAAATCGGCAGGAAATTTCATATGTTAAGTATATATTATAGGGCTGAGCCCTGTACAGGGCTCAGCCCTCTAATTTAGCACAACCCCCACGGGGCAATGATCGGATCCCCCTACTTCTTTTAAAATGAAAGCATCTTTTAGTTTGTTTTCTGAAGATTTAGTAACAAAAACATAATCAATTCTCCACCCGATGTTTCTTTCTCTTAAGTTTCTGTAGTATGCCCACCAAGAATAATATCCCGGCTCCTTATTAAACTTTCTAAACGAATCTAGATAACCGATGTCTACCAATTTATCTATCTTCTCTCTTTCGGGTGGTGTAAACATCGCATTTTTTTCATTTTCTTTTGGATTAGCTAAATCAATTTCTTTATGAGCAACATT
>CAZGPL010000010.1:14601-17750 GCA_964527375.1 uncultured Candidatus Saccharibacteria bacterium | reverse complement strand
GAACACGATATTTCGCCTCAACAAATTATCAAACCTATTAGGGAAAAACTAATTGATCAGGAAATTGAAGAACATATTAGTGGTAAAAGAGAAGATTGGCAGGATGTTGATTATAGACAGCTCCCACCATCGGAATTGAAAAAAGAAATTAAAAAACTTGAAGAACTTATGAAATACGAAGCTGAGGTTTTAAATTTTGAAAAAGCCGCAACTTTAAGAGATAAGATAAGAGAAATAAAACGAAATTCGGATAATATTTCCCACTAGTTTCAAAAAAACAATTGACTACTTTTCATATTGTTATAATATGGGTTAGATCCTGACCTAAGAAAAAATTTATGTTTATTTTAAAAAACATTTTGGATTTTATTTCTTTTGTAGGTAGCACAATCATTTCTATTTTTTCAAGTTGGTTGAAAATTTTTTCGAGTATTGTTTTTAATTTAAAACCTAAAGAAAAAATTGTTAAGGAAAAAAGTAAGATAAATTTCAAGGAAATTGTTAATAAGATAAGATTGAAATTTCAAATCAGAAAATTTTTCAAAAGGGCGGGGATTTTTTTACTATCAATTAAAAGAGTTTTTTCTCTTCCTTTCGGTCTAAAATCTTTCCTTTGGGGAATTTTATTTTCAATTATTTTTTTACTAACTCCTTTAGTTGTAATAAGGTGGTTTATAGAATTACCCTCTCCTGATAATTTGATAATAGAAGCGAGTAAACAATCAACCAGAATTTTAGATAGGGACGGAAGACTTCTATATGAAATATATGTTGATAGGAATTACAATCCTGTAAAAATTGAACAAATTCCGGACTTTGTAATATCAGCCACTATTGCAGTTGAGGATGATAAATTTTATGAACATTATGGGATAAGGATAGATAGTATCATCAGGGCCGTAAAAAACAATTTATCTAACGGAGGCTTACAAGGTGGCTCTACTATTACTCAGCAGCTAATTAAAAATGTTCTTTTAACACCCGAAAAAACTTTATCGAGAAAAATAAAGGAAGCAGTTTTAGCCCTTTTAGTGGAAGCAAAATATTCAAAAAAAGAAATTTTGGAGATGTATTTAAATAATATTCCTTACGGTGGAACTTCTTGGGGAATTCAATCAGCCTGCCAAAAATATTTTGGAAAAAATGTTTGGGAATTGTCTTTATCGGAAGCTACTCTTTTAGCAGGACTACCCACTGCTCCTACAAGTTATTCTCCAATAACTGATATTGATGCGGCTAAAATAAGGCAAAAATATGTTCTGGATCGCATGGTCGGGTTGGGATACATAAGTGAAGATGAATCAGAAGATGCTTTTTCGGAAGAGTTGTTTTTCAAAAGCCAGGAGGGTTTTATTAGAGCTCCTCATTTTGTTGATTATGTGAGAAAGGATTTGGAAAGAAGATTTGGAAGAAGGTATGTAGAGTTAGGAGGTTTAACTGTAACTACTACTCTTGATTTAGATTTGTACGATAAAGTTCAATCTATAGTTTCTGAAGAAGTAAATAAAAATTCTTATTTAGGATTTTCCAATGGGGCCTCAGTGGTTATGGATGT
Organism: uncultured Candidatus Saccharibacteria bacterium; assembly: GCA_964527375.1. Taxonomy (GTDB): domain Bacteria; phylum Patescibacteriota; class WWE3; order UBA101185; family UBA10185; genus JAAZNV01. The sequence goes on along the minus strand of CAZGPL010000010.1, from coordinate 16,195 downwards.
AAATAAGGGGGAAATTTTAGCTTATGTTGGTTCCGTAGATTATTTTAAAGAAGGTTGGGGAGCGTACGATGTTGTAACAGCACTAAGACAGCCGGGGTCTTCAATAAAACCGGTTACTTATGCATTGGCTTTATCAGGAAGTTACACTCCCGCCTCGATAATAGATGATTCTCCGGTAGTTTATAAATCCAAAGGGGCGCCCGATTACAAACCTGTAAATTATGACGGTAAGTACCACGGAAAAGTAACTTTAAGACAAGCTTTAGCAAATTCTTATAACATTCCGGCAGTTAAGGTTGCTAAAAGTGTCGGTGTAGATAATATTGTTTTAAAAGGTAAAGAGATGGGTTTGACCAATTGGGAGGTTGATGGTTCTTATGGGCTTTCGATAACGCTCGGGGGTAAGGAGGTCAGACTTTTGGATCATACAAATCTTTACGGTACCCTTGCCAGAAAAGGTATTTATAAAGAACCGGAAGTTTATTTGAGTATAAAAGATTCAAGGGGCTATGATATCTACTTTGATAACAGAGTAGAGAACCAAGTTTTATCTTCCGAAGTAACTTATCTTTTGTGGCATATTCTTTCTGATAATAATGCCAGACTCCCAGCTTTCGGTGTGAATAATTTTCTTTCAATACCGAGACATAAAGTAGCGGTAAAAACCGGAACTACGGATAATATAAAAGACAATTGGACCATGGGATATACTCCGTCTTATGTAGTTGGTGTTTGGGTTGGAAATAACGACGGCACGCCGATGAGACAGGGTTTGGCTTCCGGACTTACGGGAGCGGCTCCAATATGGAACAGAGTTATGTCCGAAGTTTTAAAAAGTGAACCAGACGAAGTCTTTGATATGCCGGAAAATGTTTTTGTTAAAAAAGACGAAAAATGCGGAATTTCGGAGGTTTTTATTAAAGGTACAAATATTCCGCAGAGTTTGTGTCCTGTTAAGGATGAGGAGAGTGAGGAAGATGATGATGAAAAAGAAAAAAATAGGGATAAGAAAGACAAAGATTAGACAGATTGGGGTTTTTCTATATTTTTTAAAATTTGATAAAAAATTCGAGATAAAGTAATATCGAAAAAAGTCTGAAAAACTTGTTTATATTGATTTGTCCTAGACATATAAAACTATTAGACTAAAGAAAGAGGAGAAAAAATGTTACAGGAGATAGTAGGAAACTGGTGGTTTTGGTTGATATTGGTTTTTGTTGTTTCTTGGCCATTAAATTTTAAATTTTGGCAAAATATAAAAAAAGGGTCGAGATGCATTAACACTTTTGTAGAGGATTGGTATCAGTGGTATAAGTATCCATTTGAAAAGAATTATTATATGTACGATGTAATGTCCGTTTTAGGTTTTCCGGCCTTCTTATTTTACATAGTAGCGTTCGTGATTCTTTTTATTTTTACGAGACTTGCCGGTTCTTTCTTTTGAACATAAAGTCTAATCGAAGATTATCTAGAGCCAAGTTGTTTTATATCTAAATAACTTGGCTATTTTTTCCTATAAAACACCCAAATAAAACCCGTAGACACAAAACCCCTTTATCTTGTACAATGTTTAGGTTATGAAAGATTCAATCTC
>CAZGPL010000010.1:0-14501 GCA_964527375.1 uncultured Candidatus Saccharibacteria bacterium | reverse complement strand
TATGCGCGAATAGGGCACCCACATTGCCCGGAGTGCGGTAGGGAAATTGAGCGTCAGTCGGCGCAGGAAATAGTTGAAAATATATTTGAAATTATTTCGCAGGAACCGGACTTTAAAAGTGAAAAAGGAGTTAGATTTATAATATTTTCTCCAATAGTTAGAGATAGAAAAGGGGAATTTTCATCTCTTTTTGAAAATTTAAAAAAACAAGCAGTGGTTAGAGCAAGAATAGACGGAAAAATCAGAGAACTGACAGAAGACTTTAATTTAATAAAAACAAATAAACATAATATAGACGCACTTATTTCCAGACACACGTTAAGTCAAAAAAAGCTAAAAAAAGAAGAAGATAAAAAAGAAGTTGAAAGCCAAATTTATCAATCCGTAGAAACGGCTTTAAGAATGAGCTCGGGAAGCGTGGTGGTGACAATTGTTAAAGATAAGACATTTGACTTCTCCCAAGACCCAAAAGAATTTGAAGACCACCTTTTTTCAGAAAATTTTGCATGTCCGGTTTGTAATATTTCTCTTCCCGAGATAGAACCCAGAACCTTTTCTTTTAATACACCTTACGGGGCTTGTCCCGCTTGTGATGGTATTGGAAGTCAACTTAGAGTTGATGAAGATCTCGTTATAAACCCAAGACTTTCTATATCTGAAGGCGGGGTATTGCCGTGGACAAGACTTTTTGAACACATCACATGGACATCGCGAGTTGTAAAATCCGTTGCCGAATACTATAAATTTTCAATCGATACTCCCATCGGAGAGTTAAACAGGGAAGCTAGAAATGTACTTTTGCACGGAGCTGAAGGAAAAAAATTCAAAGTTACATACAATAGCCAGGAAGGATCTAAAAGAACTTTTGATGCCAACTTTGAAGGAATAATTCCAAACTTATCCAGAAGATATAGAGAAACCGATTCCGATTTTATTAAAAATGAAATTGAAAAATATATGGTAAAAGAAAAATGTCCTGTTTGTTTGGGAGCCAGACTTAGAAAAGAATCATTATCAGTTTCTTTAGACGGAAAAAATATCGATGATGTTGTTCAGATGTCAGTTAAAAAAGTTCAGGATTGGTTTTTAAAATTACCTGAAAAAATTAATTCACGAGAAAAAGAAATTGCTGCAACGATCTTAAAAGAAATTAACTACCGTGTTAAATTTTTGGTTGATGTAGGACTTGATTATCTTACATTAGGCCGAGCTTCCGCTGAACTATCCGGTGGGGAAGCACAAAGAATCAGGCTAGCCTCACAGATTGGCTCAGGTTTAAGCGGTGTTCTATATGTTTTAGACGAACCTTCATTGGGTTTACATCAAGTTGACCAGGGAAAATTAATAAAAACTTTGCACCAGCTTAGGGACCTTGGAAATACTGTTCTTGTTGTCGAACACGATGCAGAAACAATTTTGGAAAGTGACTATGTTTTTGATTTTGGTCCCGGAGCGGGGGAACATGGGGGTCTAGTAGTTGCCGAAGGCACTCCCGAACAAATCAAAAAGAATAAAAATTCTATGACCGGAAGGTATTTATCAGGAGATTTAGTAGTAGGAAAAAATCCCGTAAAAGGCAAAAGAACTTTGGAAGATTTATTGGAAGAAGAATCAAAAAGTAAATTCACAAAAAAAGTTGAAGGAAAAAGTTTAGTTTTGAAAAAAGCAACAGGAAGAAATTTAAAAAAAGTGGATTTAAACATTCCGCTCGGTAAGTTTATTTGTGTGACCGGAGTGTCGGGCTCCGGCAAATCAACACTTGTTATGGACACTCTCTATCAGGGACTTCGACAAGAGTTCGGTTTGAAAATTGAAGAAAAGCCGGAGCCCTTTGAATCTATATCCGGCGTTGAAAACATTTCAAATGTAATAGCGATAGATCAGAGTCCTATCGGTAGAACTCCAAAATCCAACCCTGCTACTTATACAAAAGTTTTTGATCACATTAGAGTTTTATTTGCACAAACCCAGGAGGCAAAAATAAGAGGCTACAACCAAGGTAGATTTAGTTTTAACGTTAAGGGCGGTAGGTGTGAGGCTTGTGGCGGAGAGGGCCAAATAAAAATTGAGATGCAATTTATGCCCGATGTTTATGTGAAGTGTGATGTTTGTAAAGGTAAAAGATATAACTCCGAGGCTTTGGAAATAGAATATAAAGGGAAAAATATTTCTGACGTTTTGAACATGACCGTTGAAGAAGCAATGGGATTTTTTGAAAATATTCCGCAAATACGTAGAAAGATGGAAACTCTTTATGATGTTGGTTTGGGTTATATAAGATTGGGTCAGCCTGCTCCGACTTTATCCGGAGGGGAGGCTCAGCGTGTTAAGCTTGCACTTGAGTTATCAAAGCGTTCCACCGGGAGCACTCTTTACATCCTGGATGAACCAACCACCGGACTTCATTTTGCTGATTTGGAAAATCTTATCTCAATTTGTAAACGTCTTACCGCGAGGGGTAACACTGTTTTAATGATTGAGCATAATTTAGATGTAGTTAAAAATTGTGACTGGGTAATAGACCTTGGGCCGGAAGGTGGGGATCTTGGGGGAGAGATAGTCTTTGAAGGTTCATTGAAAGATTTGAAAAATTGTAAAAGATCTCACACTGCTGAGGTTTTAAATCTGATAGATAAGTATTTCCAAAAAAACTAGTTCTCTAATATTTCCTGTGAATAATCTTTTCCGTTGATGTCCTTAAATTCTATACTTTCTTTTCCCTTATCTACAAAAATATTAATTGAGTCTCCAAATGGAATAGTTTTCCCTTCAACCTGATAGGCATTAACCTTCCCTTTATTTTTGACGTTGATTTTAATCTTCCCTTTAATTGCCTGAATAGGATTCAAATTTATTATTTTTTTAAATTCAAGAATGGGTTTAAAATCTTCATCTACAGTAGTTTGGGATAATGCTACCTCTATAAGTTTTTCATTTTCTGAAAATCTGTATGTACCTGCGGGATAGGGGAATTCAGAATCAACTCCTTTTGTTACAAAAGCAAAATGACTGGTATCTAACTTGGTAAAATAATCTATACCTGATGTGGCGCCCCACGTTGGATCTACCTGAACCCAACCGTAGAAGGGATCGTAGAATTCCGCCCACGAGTGCAGGTAATCTCCGCTGTTAAGATTTATAGATATTGGTTTATCATTATCGTCAAATGTGAAGGCATACCCGTTTATCTCTCTGGCCGGAATTCCCATTGCTCTAGCCAATGCGATAAAAAGATCAGTAAATTCCATACAAGCCCAACTTCCTTCTTTTTGTAAAACAACTTCTGCCCCCTTTCTTTCGGTTAGACCTTTTTCTATAGCTTCAAAATCGTAAGTTAAATTATTATTTATAAAGTTATATATTTTTTGAGCATTTTTTGAGACATTTAAATTTTTATCTTTAATCTCAGTAGCTACTTCTTGTACAAGAGGCGACTCGGTTTCCCAATATTTTTGCGGGGTTGTGTATTTTTTTACCAAGTCCGGTGAAATACCTGAAAAATCTCTCCCAAAGTCCGGGTTTATTTGTTTACCGTACAATCGTGAAGTTCCAATTACCTCAATTTCTATCTGTTTTTTTGGTCCCAAAATATAAAAAGCAATAACATTATTATCACCGTCCATCTTAATTTTTCGTGGTTGGGGTTCAATTCTTTCGTAACTCACACTTTGATATTCTTTTATATCAGAAGGTAAGGCAATTTCTTTTATGGACGGGAGAATTGAGTTATTTTTGACTTGATATTTAAGTTTGAAATTGACAGGTTGATAATCGCCAAATGCGGCAGCAATACCTGTTGATATGAATGTTTCTTTTGTAAAATAGAAAAAGTTTTTTTCGTCTTCCATCTTTTCTATAACCGGAGTGGGGGAGAGGTATATTTTTGGACCAAATTCCGAAGGGATAGCTAATTTAACATTGTAAAGTGTACTTGTTTCCGGAACTTGTATCTTTGGGATATAAATATTCCAGATTTTTCCCGACTTGCTCGCTATGCTCTTAGTTTTATACTCCATTGATATTTCATTTTGTCTCCCGTCTCCGATAGCATTGTTTTGTATCACCACCGATATCAATGTATCCCCGTCCTTTTCTTCTATTTTGGGTTTTGCCTCTTTACCGTTGGTCGTTGCCTTTATATCGTAGATTTTTAATTGTTTAGCTGAAAAAGAATACGTGGTTGGTATTGCATCGTTCTGTAGATTGGTTATTACTGTTTTGTGAATGATGGTAGTTTCGCCGTCTAAACCAATATCGTAACTTAGATCATAATCGACCAAAAATTGTTCTGACTGCGCAATCGCCCTTTTAGAAAAAAGAAGAATCACAGAGATTAGTGTTGTTATTGCGAATGCTGTTTTAAATTTCCAAAAATTATGTCTCATCTTCCAAATGCTACAATAAGTGTGTGAAAAGCTCAAATCTAAAAGAAAAAATTGATAAATTACCTCAGGTTCCCGGCTCTTATATTTTTAAAGATACTTCGGGAAAAGTGATATACGTTGGGAAAGCAAAAAATTTGAGGTCGCGGGTAAAATCGTATTTTTCTTTAGAGAAACCTTCTGATTTCAAAACGTCAGAACTTGTCAAAAGGATTAACGACCTCGATTTTATAAAAGTAGATTCAGAGTTTGAAGCCATAATATTAGAGGCGGAATTAATTAAAAAATACAAACCCAAATATAACATAGTTTTAAAAGATGATCGTACAAAAATTTATATTGTTATTAGGAATGAGAATGTAAAGATTTCGGGAAAAAACTATCGAATTCCAAAAGTTATTACCGCAAGAAAACCTGAAATTCGGGAAAACGATATTATCTTCGGACCTTTTCCTAACAATATTGTTGTGAAAAATATCTTAAGAACTTCCAGAAAAATATTTCCTTTTAGAGATTGCAATTTACCCAAGTTTTCAAAATACATGAAACTTAAATCTCCCTGTCTATATGGCCACATGGGAATATGTTATTCCCCGTGCATTTATAATAGTTCCGAAGAAATTTTGGCTTATAAAAAGGTCATTTTTTCTTTAAAAAAACTTTTAGGGGGAAATGTTACTAAACTAACAAATGATATCCAAAAAAAGATGAAAAAAAGCTCGAGAGAAGAAAATTTTGAAGAAGCCGCAAGTTACAGGGATCTGCTGGAAAAATTCTATTATGTTCAAAAAACATTTCGTGAAGCTGAAGAGTATATCGATAATCCATATTTAGTTGACGATATTGACAGAAAATCTATGAGCGATATCAAAGAGTTTTTACCTATTTTAAATAAATTGCCGAAAAGGATTGAGTGTTACGATATTTCAAATGTCTCAGGTAAAGAAGCTGTTGGTTCCATGGTAGTTTCTTTAGACGGAAAGATTGAAAAAAGAGAGTATAAGAGGTTCAAAATCAGATTTAAAGATAAACCTGATGATTTTGGAATGATGTATGAGGTTTTGTATAGAAGATTAAAAAGAGAGGTTGAAAATCAGCAAGAAAAAAGTTGGGGGATTCCCGATTTAATAATTGTTGACGGCGGAAAGCCACAGGTTTCAGCGGGAAGTAAGGTTTTAGAAGATCTTGGGGTTAATCTACCTTTGGTTGGTATTGCTAAGAAGAATGAGACTTTGGTTTATAAAAAATCTCAAGAGTTTGTGGAGAAAACATTTCCTAAAGATTCCTATGGCATGAGGTTAATAATCAGATTAAGAGACGAGTCTCACAGATTTGCTCAAAATTATCATCATTTATTAAGAAAAAAATCTCTTCAAAATTGAATTGGCGCTAATTGTTCTATCCTCGTATAATATATTAAACATGAGGAAAGTTATTCGTACATTTTTATTTGTTACATTAGCTCTTTATTTAACACAATATTCGATTGGGGGATTTTCTTATTCTGAAGATAAAACAGTAAGATTATCAATTTTGGCTCTATCTTTGCTATACATATTCTTAGGACCAATAGTATCTATTGTTTCACTACCTACAAGAGGGAGTGTTTTTATACTCATATCCGTGTTATCTACCGCTTTGGTTTTTTATGCTTTAGTAAATATCTTACCTGATTTATCTTTTTCTCCGGTCACACTTGAAAGTTTGAATATTTTTGGCGTTGTGTTACCATCTAAAGACTTAAATAGCCTTTGGACTATGATTTTCTCTTGTTTCACTACTAGCGTAGTTTATTTATTTTTAGAAAGTTTATGTAGGAAAAAATAACATGCTATCCTTCGCAAAAATTTTACAAATTATATTATGTGTGTTGATGGTTGCACTCATATTGGTTCAATCAAAATCTTCGGGATTGTCATCAAGCTTTAAAAGTTCCTTTAGTATGTACAGATCTCTAAGAGGAGTGGAGAAAATAATATTCATTCTGACAGTAGTATCGGGTATTTTACTAGTACTTAATTCTCTCGCTATAGTTTTGTTGAGCTAATATGCCTGGTATTTTTATTGAAGGCGGGGTACCTCTGATGGGTACTGTGTCTATTTCCGGTTCAAAAAACTCTGCTTCCAAATTAATTTACGCTTCAATGTTTTCAAATGAAGATGTGATATTAAGTAACGTACCTAAGATTCAAACGATATTGGATGACATAGAGGTAATAGAAAGTGTCGGTGGATATGCAGAATGGGTGGGATCAAACACTTTGTCTTTGAACGGTTCCCAAATTAGGACTCATGAAATCCCTATAGAAGTTGGCTGTAAATACAGAACAGCTGTTCTTTTGACAGGACCTCTACTTTATAGGTTCGGAAAAGTAAAAATTCCAAAGTATGAATCTAAAAATAACAGAAAAATATCTATCAAAAGGTTTATGGATACATGGGAATCTTTGGGTTTTAGAGTTATGCAAGATGAGAAATACATTGAAGTTTACAACGACGGTTCCGTAGGAGGTTGTAATATTAATTTTAAAATTAAAAGTCATACCGCAACCGATAATGCCATCCTTTCTTCGGTTTTTGTAAAAGGGGAGACTTTTATTACTAACGCTTCGGAAGAGATTGAGATAGATGATCTAATAAATTTACTTAATATTATGGGGGCTTCTATAGAGAAGGTTGAAGAGGGTAAATTAAAGATTGTTGGCGCAAGTATTTTTAAGAATGCTTCTTTCGAAGTTTGCTCAGATAAATCTGAGGTAGCCACTTTTGCTTCTTTGGCAGTTTTAACTAAGGGCAATATTTCTATTAAAAATGTAAATAGGGATGGTATTTTGCAGTTTATAAATTTTCTAAATAAAATAGGAATAAGATTTGAATTTTCAGAGAACGAGTTGAGAGTTTGGCGTCATGACGAGGAGCTTAATCCGATAAATTTGGAAATTTCTCCCACCCCGGGCTTTGTATCTGATTGGCAAGCTATGTCTGTTCTCATACTAACTCAAGCAAGCGGAGAAAGTTTTGTTCATGATACAGTTTATGTAAATAAATTAGGCTACTGTGTAGACCTAAATAGAATGGGAGCAAGAATAGATGTTATTAGTCCCTCTGAAGCAGGTTTTATTCCTGTAATCAGTGACGATTCTTATGATATAAGTGTCGAAGGTGAGCCTAAAACAGTTGCAAAAATCTCAGGCCCTACAAAGTTAAGAGGAGAAAGGCTTACAATAGAAAATTTCAATTTCGGGCCTGTTTTGGTCTTAGCAGCGTTAACTGCGGAGGGCAAGAGTGAGATTATTGGAATTGAGAACGTGAATTATTATTTTGAAGATTTTGTTGATAAACTAAAATTGTTAGGAGCAAAAATATGGGAACAGTTGGATTAATGCTTGATTTATTATTATTATTTTTGGCGTGTTTGGTTTCTTTGGCCTTATATCCCTTATGGATAAATTTTGTTTATCGTTTTCAAATGGGAGAGACTGTCAGATCAGACGGTCCCCTGACTCACAAAAAGAAAGAAGGCACTCCTACGATGGGGGGAATGGTCTTTGTATTTAGTGTTGCAATAGTAAGTTTGGTTTTTAATCGTTCCAGAACTCAAACCCTCTTTCCTTTGTTTGTAGCAACCTCTTCAGGTTTACTTGGTATGTTGGAGGATTTTACAAAAGTTTATAGGAAATCAGGATTGCCTGGTTTTTTTCATTACCACTTTGGAAAATTATTTCAGAAAAGGTCGGGTAATTTTATATTGACTAGAGTTCTAAGAAAAATATGGGAATCTTTTAAAAAAATCTCTAACATAGTTGGTAGCTCCGATGATTCGGGGATTCAAACATACAAAAAATTTATTATTCAGGGATTAATTGCAGGTTTTGTATCTTATTGGACTTATTTCAAGCTTGGTTGGGATTATATTTGGTTTCCTCTTATAGGAGATGTCCATATAGGTTTTGGCTACCCCATTTTAATTTTCATTCTTTTTATAGCTATATTCAACGCTGTAGCTTTTACCGATGGATTAGATGGTCTTGCGGGAGGTTTATCGGTTATTGCGTTGATATCTTTTTGGGTCCTTTCAAGAATTTTAGGATTCAATTCTTTAGCAGGATTTTGTGCAACATTTGTCGGGGCCTTATTGCCTTTTATGTATTTCAATATTTTTCCGGCCAGGGTGTTTATGGGAAATGTGGGTTCTTATGTGCTTGGTTCAGTTATGGCTGTTTTGGCTGTAGTTATGCATAGAGAAATAGCCTTTTTACTTATAGGTATGGTTTTTATGATTGACGGTGTTTCGAGTCCGTTACAACAACTTGTTTACAAGTTCACCAGAAAAAGGCTTTTTCGAATGGCACCCATACATCATCATTTTGAAATATTAGGTTGGCCTGAGACTAAGATAACTTTAAGATTTTTACTCTTCGGAGTATTTTTTGCTTTTGTTGGAATATTTGTTGCAATTTTGTAGATTACGTAAAAATGAAAAAGAAACTGCTTAAAACGAGAACTCCCGTCGATAATTCCTTAATCTTTATGGTGCTTGGTTTTTTGGGTTTTGGTCTGTTGATGATAGCCAATTCAACTGCTATTTCCTCCACAAATTTGTACGAGGATCCCTACAAGTTTGTTTTTCTACAGTTGGGTTGGGTTTTAGTAGGTTTAGTGGGATTTTTTATTTTTTACCATTTCGATTATAGAAGCTTAACAACAATTTCCCGTTCACTTTTTGTTTTTAATTTTGTTGTATTGATTTTTTTGGCTATTGTTGGTGTTCTCCCATGTTCAATGAATTTACCCTTCTCTCCTTGTGTTAATGGCGCAAACAGATGGTTGTTTTTAAATCCCCCTCCTCTTCCCGCACTTCCTTTTCTGGGAGTTTTAGGGTTTCAGCCAGGTGAGCTAGCTAAACTTACCGTAGTTTTGTATTTGTCTTCTCAACTAAGTTTAATAATTCAAAAGGGTAAAAATAGTAGAGGTGACAAAGATCCTTTTTGGACTTACTTAAAAATTTCCGGAATGCTTTCGGGTTTGATAATTATGCAACCAAACATGTCCACAGCCGCAATTGTTTTTGTTCTTGGAACAATTATTTATTTTGTATCGGGAGCACCACTGAGGCCGGTTTTAATTACCATCCCAATATTTTTGATTTTAGCAACAGTTGTTATGATATCTTCTCCCTACCGAAGATCTAGATTGATGGCCCTGATGTCAGGTGATGATTCCAGCGATTCTAGTTATCATGTAAAACAAGCTTTAGTAGCCTTAGGATCGGGTGGTGTTGCCGGTGTTGGTTTTGGGCAATCAAAGCAAAAATACCAATATTTGCCTGAAGTCGCCTCAGATTCAATTTTTGCAATAATAGGTGAAGAGTTTGGTTTTATAGGAACCATTACTGTAATATTTGCCTATTCTTATCTTATATATAAAGGTTTTAAGATTGCAAAAAAATCCGAAGATCTTTTTGGAAAACTTGTAGCCGTTGGTATTTCATCTTGGTTGGGGATACAGTTTTTTGTAAATATTGCCTCAATGACGAAAATAATTCCCTTAACAGGGGTACCTATTCCACTAATATCTTATGGAGGTTCCTCAATGGTTTTTAGCTTGATGGGTTTGGGGATTTTAGCTAATGTTCAAAGAAATTCCGAGTTGTAATTGCTTTGTCAGGTAGAATAGAATTACTTAGTTATGAAAATAATGATTACCGGAGGACATCATAGTTCTGCTATTCCGGTTATAAAAAAATTAAAAGAAAAAGTTCCTGATGTGCAAATAATTTGGGTTGGTCACAAATATTCAATGATAAATGACAAAAATCCTACTTTAGAATATAGGGAAATTACTTCTATGGGTATTCCCTTCTTTGAACTTAAGGCTGGAAAAATATACAAAACATATAATATTAAAAGACTGTTGAAAGTGCCGTTTGGGTTTTTTCACGCTTTTTACATTTTAATTAAAAATAGACCGGATATGATAATGTCCTTTGGGGGATACATTGCGGCCCCCGTGGTAATTGCAGGTTGGGTTCTTAAAATACCGTCCCTAACTCACGAACAAACTGTAGTTGCAGGATATTCAAATAAACTTATATCTCTATTTGCTAAAAAAGTCTTAGTTTCTTGGCGCGAATCAGAAAAATTCTTTCCAAAAGGTAAGGTAGTCTTTACTGGAATACCTCTTAGAAAAGAAATTTTTAAAATCGATTCAGATTCCTTTAATGTAAATAAAGAAATTGTAACAATTTACATTTCTGCAGGTAAAACAGGGTCTCATCTCATCAATGAAATTGTTAGAGAGTCTCTAAAAGACCTCCTATCCTTTTGCAATGTTATTCACCAGTGTGGAGATAACTCCGTTTACAATGATTTTGAAAAACTCGAGAATAGATACAAAGAAATTAGAGATGTTGTTCGCGGGAAATATTATTTAAGAAGATTTGTTTTAGAAGACGAAATTGGAGAGGCTTATATGAAAGCAGATTTAATCGTTTCAAGATCCGGGGCTCATACGGTTTCTGAAGTAGTAGCTCTAAAAAAACCAGCTCTTTTAATTCCTATTCCTTGGGTTTCCCATAATGAACAAAATAAAAACGCAGAGATGGTTAAAAACAACGGTTTGGCTGAGATATTAGATCAAAAAGATTTAAATTCAGATAATTTTGTTAAGAAGGTTAAATTTTGTTTTGCAAATCTAAATTCCTACAAACTAAAAGATAGTAATTCGCTGGAATTTTTAAAGGAAGATCCTTCGGAGTTAATTACAAATGAAATTATTCAAGTCGTCCAAAAAAATAAAAACTGATATTCCTGTTGTTAATAAAACAAGTTTAAACAAGATTTATTATGGGAATAATCCTTTATCGAATAAAACTGATGAAAGCCAGGCATTGTTAAGGAAAATTAAAAACAGAAAAAGAAGTGTTATTACACCGAAGGTCGTTTTTAGAAAAAAGCACGGAATCTTTAAAAAAATATTATTTCTTCTCTTGTTGTTAGCATTAGGAGCTTTTTTAATTTATAAATTCGAATTGATTGAATATTTTAATGTTTCTTTTGTGGAAGTTAGGGGAGCTGATAGTTTTGTGAGTAGGGAAGATGTCAAGAATTTAACAGAAAGAAACTCATTTGAGCAATCAATATTTTTCTTAAAAGAAGAGGAAATAGTTGGGATTTTAAAAAAAAGTTTTTTGGGGGCTAAAAATATTGAAATTGAAAAAAAGTTTCCTAACTCCCTCATAGTTTCCGTTGAGGAGAGAATTCCTTTAGCTATAGTTCATAACAACGATGGTGACGATTTTTTAATAGATTCCGAAGGTTACGTTTTAGGCATGGTGAAAGAGGGTTTCTATGATTTACCTAGTATAAATTACGAAGGCTCTATTGTTATAGGTACTTTTTTAGAAAAAGATATTATTCCTATAAGCATTGAGATACTTAAATTTGCTGAACAAGAGGACTTGAAAATAAGTAGTATGAGTTTTTACCCAAATCATACTAAATTGTTTGTTGATAGAAACGTTGAAGTTTACATGGATTATGATAAAGACAGTGAAAAATCTCTTAAAACTATAAACGCTTTGTTAAAAGGTTCTGATCCTGATGAAAAAATGTTAAAAAAGATTGATTTACGGTATGATAAAGTAATAGTATTATATGATTAGCTTATAAAACTTTATGCCCAGAGAAAAAATTATTACAGGTATCGACATAGGTTCTACCAAGATAGCCACAGTTGTTGCTTCAGTTTCTGACAACAGGGTGTCTGTCATAGGTGTTTCAGGAAATATACCTTCAAAAGGTATAAATAAAGGTAACGTGGTTGATATCGATAGCACTGTAGAGTCAATTTCGCAAAGTATTGAAAAAGCTGAAAGAATGGCCGGAGTTTCAATATCGAATGCTTTTGTCACTATAAATGGTAGTCATATAGAAACTTTAAACTCTCACGGAGTGGTTGCTGTTGCCCCTAACGAGACCTCAGATATAACCAGAGAAGATGTATCAAGAGTTATTGAAGCGGCACAGGCTGTTTCCTTACCTTCTACCAGAGAAATAATCCATGTTATTCCAAGAGATTTTGTAGTTAATTCCCAGGAAGGTATTAAAGACCCTGTTGGGATGTCCGGTGTGAGATTGGAAGTTGAAACAAATGTGATTCACGGATCTGCAACTGCGATGAGAAATATTTCAAAATGTGTGAACAAAGTTGCTGTGGATGTTGACGAGTTAGTTTACAGTGGTATCGCCTCGGCAGAAGCAGTTTTGACCGATACTGAAAGAGAGCTTGGTACCCTTTTGGTCGATATCGGAGGGGGAACTACATCAGTTGTGGCTTTTTTGGATGGGAGCCCAATACATTCTGTGGTGCTCCCGATAGGTGGAAAATTGATAACTAACGATTTGGCAATAGGTTTGAGGTCTAGATTAGAGGATGCAGAGAAAATAAAAATAAGATTAAGCACGGAGGCACTTTTATCAAAGACAGATATACACGACGATGGGGAAGATTTTGATGTTTCTGAATTTGGTTTGGAAATTGAGAGAATTCCAAGAATAATGTTGTACAAGATAATTAACGCTAGATTAGAAGAAATATTTAGGCTTATAGCTTTGGAAGTTACAAAAGCAGGTTTGAGCGGAAAACTTCCTGCGGGGGTGGTTATAACCGGAGGTGCCGCAGCTACTGCCGGAGCTGAAAAGAGTGCAAAAGTTAATTTAAAAATGCCGGTGAGAATTGGAGTTCCCAAAGGGGTGACAGGACTTATAGATGATATCAAAGGTTCAGATTCTTCTGCAGCGGTTGGTGCGTTACTTTACGGCGTAAAATTGTATCGTGGAAGTAATCTATTGTCATTTGACAATAAAAACGGTAGTATTAGGAAAAACGTATCTAAAATATTTGAAAAGTTTAAGTCTTTTCTGCCCTGAAGATACAAAGGGTTTTTAATTATTTTTTAATCTGCCCCGTAAATAAATGCAAGTAAAGCCTGAAGTTGAAAATTTCGCTAAAATAAAAGTTTTAGGAATAGGCGGAGCCGGAGGCAATGTTCTCAATTCTATGATAGAGTCCGGTCAAATAACCGGAGTTGAGTTTATTGCTATTAATACAGATGCTCAAGACCTTTCAGTTAACAAAGCAGTGGTTAAAGTTCCTATTGGTCAGGAAATTACAAATGGTCTAGGTTCGGGAGCAAATCCACAAATCGGAATGAAAGCCGCGGAAGAATCCGTTGATGTTATAAAGGAGCATATTGAAGGTGCAGATATGGTTTTTATCACAGCCGGTATGGGTGGTGGCACCGGTACCGGAGCTTCTCCTGTAATAGCTAGATTGGCTAAAGATATGGGGGCACTGACAATTGGTGTTGTAACAAAACCATTTCCTTTTGAAGGATCTTTGAGAATGAAAAATGCTGAGATAGGTATTTCAGAACTTAGAGATGAGGTTGATGCTTTAATAACAATTCCCAACCAAAGGTTATTGGAAGTTGCAGATGAGAACATGTCTATAATAGAAGCGTTCAAACTTTCGGATAGTGTATTAAACCAGGGTGTTCAAGGGATATCGGATCTTATAGTTATGCCCGGGCTTATTAACGTTGACTTTGCTGATGTAAAAACAATCATGAAAGACGCAGGAACAGCTCTTATGGGAATTGGTATCGGTACGGGTGATGATAGGGCGGAGGTTGCCGCAAGAGCTGCTATTTCCTCTCCTCTTTTGGAACAATCAGTTGAAGACGCAAAGGGGATTTTGTTCAATGTTATTGGTGGTTCCGATCTTACAATGAAAGAAGTGGATAAAGCGGCGAATATAATTAGAAATATCGCAAATGATGAAGCAAATATAATATTTGGAACAACTATAGATCAAAGATTAGCAGGACAAGTAAAAATAACTGTTATTGCAACAGGTTTTGATGTTAAACAGGAGGATTTGGGTTATGGTTTTGTTGAGAAAACCTATACGAATCCAACACCAAGACAAGAGTATACGCCTAAAAGAGAGGAGCCTATTCCTCCTTCGGAAAAGCCTAAAGACCTTTTTAAACCTGAAGATTTTGAAGGAGATTTTGAAGATAAATACGATATACCCGCTTTTTTAAGAGGTAAATAA
>CAZGPL010000009.1:0-18555 GCA_964527375.1 uncultured Candidatus Saccharibacteria bacterium | reverse complement strand
GTGCCGAATAGCCAAAGAGCTCTAGGAGCAAAGCGACATAGAGATATTTGGACTAGTGGGCGAATCCCTCTCTCGGCACCAAGATAGAGATTTGAAAATTTAATAGTTCCTCGATATAGGAAATAATCTCAAAACCTAACAAGGGATGAGAATAGCGGACTGAGCGAAAGCGAAGGAGCTGTGCCGAATAGCCAAAGAGCTCTAGGAGCAAAGCGACATAGAGATATTTGGACTAGTGGGCGAATCCCTCTCTCGGCACCAAGATAGAGATTTGAAAATGCAATAGATCACAGAAGTCGATTAGAATTTAAAAGTCAAAACAGGGATTCGAATGGCGCAAGCGCGACGGCGCTGAGCCGGGGTCAACGGTTCCGCTAGCAAGCGAAACCGGTAACCGAATCCCTCTCTCGGCATCAAGATAGAGATTTTAAACCGGGCTCAGCCCGGAAAAAGAAAGGCGGTGAATTAAATATTATGAAAGGTTTTATAGATTTTATCAGAAAACAGGGGGTTGTAGGATTGGCAGTAGGATTCATACTTGGAGGTGCTGTGTCAAAAGTAGTCGCTTCAATAGTCGCAGATATTATTAATCCAATAATTGGATTGATTTTAGGATCAGCAGGCGGATTACAACACATGGTTATAAAAATTGGCACCGCTCATATAATGATTGGAAACTTTATTGCAACTTTTATTGATTTTATTGTGATTGCTCTCGTCGTATATTACGGAGTAAAGTTATTGAAATTAGATAAGTTAGATAAAAAAGAAGAAAAGAAATAAAGGTTTTTAGGTCGTAAGATTTTTTAAAATACTGCCCCATCTGCCTGGGTAGTTCAGTGGTAGAACGCTTCCATGGTAAGGAAGAAGTCGAGGGTCCAATTCCCTCCCCAGGCTCCATACATTAAACTAGTATTTTTCAGACGTATGATATTTCTTAGATTCAAATAAAAAAAGAGAAGGGATGGTCACGAATAATAAATGATCAAATAACCACCCCTTCTTTTGATAAAGTGCAAGTGGGGCTCAGCCACTACCTAATTTCTGGTTCCGATTAAGCACTATATTTATTTTTCACGGATTTTTATGAGCTATTCGAGACTTTTCATCTGTAGTACTACAAAAGTCTCGTGCTAGTTAGGCTAATAGCCCTCTATGTTTGTTCACTTAAATAAAAATAAAAAACAAACATGAGCCGGATTTAACTCGCTTTTACCGGAAGAAAAAGTTATGGCCAATTCATTTAATTCCCCTTTCTTAATTGGCCCACTAGGCAGATCACCTAGTTTTTTATATTGGAATTCTATATTATTTGGATAATTTTGTCAACTATAGGTTAATAGATTGGGGAATATTTTTTATAAAATTAAAAAGAAGATACCTAACTACTAAAGGCCCCATACCACCCGGAGATTTCGAGATACAACCCAAATGCTCAATACTTGATTTCATATCCAAATCACCTACGCATTTACCATCAATTACAGAAGATCCAAAATCTACGACATTGCAACCCTCAGAAATATTTTCTCCTTTTACTAAATTCGGAATACCTGCTGATAAAACTAAAAGATCGCAATCAAGTTTATCCTTACTTTTATAATCTGAGATTGTTTTAACATCAGCACCTTTTTTTGATAAATAATGAGAAATTGGCTTACCAACTAAATCCCCCTCCCCTATTAAAACAGCTTTTAAACCTTTATAACTAATTTCGCAGTTCGAAGAAAAGTTCTCAAATGCCATTACAACAGGTGGTAATTTTGAAAAATCTCCCGAATAAAATCTTTTCTTACCTTCGGTTGATATTACATCAATATCTTTTTCTAGCGGTATTAAATCCAACAACCTATATAAACTCCTTCTCGGCAAAGGCAACTGAATTATTCCCCCGCTAATACGTTCATCAGAAAAAACATTTTCTACTATTTCATAAATCTCATCATCATTATTTTTTACATCATTAATTTTTTTCACTTCACACAAAATTCCATATTTTTCACAAAGCTTAACTTTTAAATCAACAAATTTATTAGAAGATTCGTTGTTCCCAACCTGGATAATTGCTAAAACTCTCTCTACTCCCTTAAGCTTTTCTAGTGATTCAGAGATTTTTTTCTCTAAAATTCCTGATTGTGTTTTTGAATCAAATATTTTCACGTAGTGATTATAACAAGATAAAAGAAAAACCTCGCAATTGCGAGGTATAAGTTTGTCCCGATGTGTCGATCCACCAAGATCGGATCTCCGTTTGAGTTTAGGTGGGTACTTTAGCTTAAAACTTGCGAATTAAGCATATAAGTTCCCATCGAAGATCGAATGATGGAAGATTTACACGACCTTCGGCTTACCCGAGCACATCAGGTTTGCTCCTTCGAGCATTATTTAAATAATACTTCCAAAAAATTTATATGTCAAATAACATGTGCGGGTATTTGCTTCTGTAACAACGTTTAAAGACCTAGTATTTTCATTGATATACCAACCAAAGGAAGCAGAATTTTTTCCGTGAAATCAAAGACAATTAAAAATAACAAAATATAAGTGCCATATCTTTGAATCTCCAACCACTGTATTGCTAATTTATTAGGTAAAAATCCAAAGACAATTTTATTTCCATCCAAAGGACCAAGTGGGATCAAATTAAAAAAACCAAGCATAAGGTTATATAAAATAGTCGTATATAAAAAGGCCACCAGAATATTGTTACCCATTCCAATTTTTAAAATTAAAGATAGAATGATTGCGAGAATAAAATTTGAAAGAGGACCTGCTAAAGAAATTATTGCTGAATCTTTCTTTGGATTTTTCAAATTTCTGGGATTAAAAGGAACGGGCTTTCCCCATCCAAAACCAACAAAAAGTAAAAAAATTGTACCTATTGGATCAAGATGTGCTTTAGGGTTTAAAGTCAATCTACCCATATTTTTCCCGGTTGGGTCACCAAGTTTATAAGCAGCAAAAGCATGTGAAAATTCGTGAATCGAGATAGAAATAACCAAAGCTCCTGCTAAAAGAGCAAACATCAGCGGATTTTGAAATAGCGTTTCTATCATCATAGTACGAAGAATTATACAGGTATTTTTCATTCCCCGCAGGAAACCTACCAATATAGTGTTGAGAACAAAAAATAATCATGATAGAATGTGCGGCGTGAACAAGGTCAACAAATTCTTAAAAGAATCCTTTGAGGAATTGAAAAAAATCCAATTCCCAAGTAAAAAAGAAACGATTAGATTAACAAGTTATGTTATAGGAGTCAGCACGGTATCAGGACTTCTGGTAACATTATTTGACTATCTTTTCAAAGAATTGTTAACTTTTATAATTACTAAATAAATATGGACGATCAAAACCAAACACAATTAAATACAGATCAAGATAATCAGGTGACCCCTAATGATAAGGAATTAGCTCCTGAGGTAGAGATTGTTGAAGAAAACATAGAAGACCAAAATGAAGAAAATGAAATCGAAATGAAAACAGAAAATCAGGAAGATGGGGAGGAAATTAGTGATGATGAAGATGAAGAAAAAAATGATGAATCTAACTCCGATGATGACGAAGATGAGGAGAATGTTGTTGTAATAAACAAAGATGTAAGCAAAGATGCAAAATGGTATGTCGTTCACACATATTCCGGACATGAAAATAAAGTCGCTCTATCACTGAAAGAGAGAGTCGAGGCAGCAGGACATTCGGATAAAGTTTTTAAAATATTCTTACCTCACCAACAAAAAATTGTGGTGTCAGAAGGTAAAAAAAGATCAGTAGATGAAAAATTATTTCCGGGCTACCTTGTCGTTTTAATGGTAATGAGTGATGACAGCTGGTACATTATTAGATCAACGCCGGGGGTAACAGGTTTTGTAGGTATGGGATCTACCCCTACCCCGCTTCCGGATTCAGAGGTTCACACCTTAATGAAATTTGCTAAAATGGAAGCTCCTAAGTTTGAAGCCAAGTTCAGAGTCGGAGATTCCGTAAAAGTTAATGATGGACCTTTCAAGGATTTCTTAGGAAAAGTTGATGAAGTCAACGATGAGCAAGGAAAAGTAAAGGTTTTGGTATCGGTTTTTGGGAGAGAAACTCCTCTGGAACTTGCATTTACACAGGTTTCACAGTTATAATTCCGAACTTAGTTTAATTTTAAAAATATGGCAATAGCAAAAAAAGGTAAAAAAATAAAAGCGATAGTAAAATTAGCAGTTGATGCAGGTAAAGCTACCCCTGCACCACCAATAGGACCGGCACTAGGACAGCACGGCGTACCTATAATGGACTTCTGCAAAGAATTTAATGCAAGAACCACGAAAATGGAAGGTAATATTATCCCCGTTGTTTTAACTGTTTACGAGGACAGAACCTTTACTTTTATTACAAAAACTCCGGTCTCTACACACTTAATAAAAAAAGCTTTAAAACTTACAAAGGGCTCCGCAGTACCCAACAAAGATAAGGTCGGAAAATTAACCAAAGCCCAAGTAGAAGAAATTGCTAAAGAAAAAATGGCAGATCTAAATACTAAGGATTTAGAACAGGCGGTAAAAGTAATAAAAGGTACCGCAAAGTCCATGGGAGTTGAAATAGAAAAATGATTAAACAAAAAGATACAACAGAATACTCTTTGGAGGAAGCTATAAAAAAAGTAAAGGTAGACTCTAAGGCAAAATTTGATGCAAGCGTTGAATTACACATAAATTTAGATATAGACCCAAATAAGCAAAATATTAGATTTCCTTTAACCCTACCCCACGGGACGGGAAAGACAAAAAAGATTGCGGTCCTTTCTTCGATAAAAGTTGAGGAAGCCGATTTAATATTAAAAGAAGAAGATTTACCGAAAATTGATCAAGGAAAAATAAAGCCTAATGTTGATTTTGAAGTTTTGATAACCGAACCAAAGTTCATGCCTACTTTAGCTAAATATGCAAAAATTCTTGGTCCGGCAGGTGTTATGCCAAATCCTAAAAATGGTACGGTTACTGAAGATATATCAAAAGCCGTTTCACAATTTAAAAAGGGAAAGATTGAAATAAAAACAGAAAAATTGGCACCTATTATTCATACTGTCATAGGCAAAGTTAGTTTTGATGAAAAAATGCTTCAAGAAAACTACGAAGAGGTAATCAATAATTTAAAACAAAACAAACCAACAAAAGCCTCTCCTATATGGATAAAAGATATCTTCTTAACAAGCTCGATGGGTCCCTCAGTAAAAGTATCTAAGAATTTATAAATTAGACTTATCAAGTATAGGTTCACAGTATTTTAAAATTATTTATTTTGAAAATATTTGGAACGAAAAAATTTTCTGTATTAGAGACCTACATATATTTCTACACGATTCATTATTGTGTATAGAACTCCGGTTTCCATTTCATATCTTTTCTCACTAGGTAGATTTCTATCTATAACTATAAAATCCTTAATAAGTGTTATAAAATTGACATGATATGGAAGAATGTCAAAAACCCCCCGGTCGTTTTTAGATGTAATAGTAGAGGCATCTCCTAAAAATAACTGCTCTTTCTTGTTTTTGATTGACACATTAATTTTATTAGACTTAGTAATATCTTTCATTACTTATTTAGTTCTTTCTCCATATCAGATATTTTTCCAATAAACATAAACTTATCTTCAGATATATGGTCATACTTTCCCTCTATTATGCTTTTAACATCTTTTACAGTGTCATCTACACTTACATACACACCTTTTCTTCCTGTTTGTTTTTCAGCGACATAAAAATTTTGCGTCATATAATTACGCAATTTATTTGCTCTTTGATACAAAATACGGTCTTCTTCAGACAACTCGGACTCACCCACAAGAGATACAATTCTTTCCAAAACCTCGGACTGTTTTAAAAGTGACTTGGCACTGTTTGCCACATAATAGTGAACAGACGACACATTTTTAGGATTTAAAGCTCCTGAATCAGATGCAAGTATGTCAACAGCAGGAAGTCTTCCTTCCCTGTAGGCATCTCTTGACAAAACTATTGATGAATCTAAATAACCAAAGACCGCCTGTGCTGTCTGGTCAAATAAATCATCTTCAGGTAAATACACTGCCTCAATAGTTGTAATCGTTTTCCCCGCCCTCGAAACTAATCTTTCATGTATGTGAGCCACTTCCGATGACAAAGTAGCCTGGTAGCCGTCCTCAGAGGGAATACTGTTCATTAGCAAACTTAACTCATTACCTGCTTGAGCAAACCTGAATATATTATCCAGGAATAATAATACATTTTTTCCTAAATCGTCGCGCATGTACTCAGCAAGAGAAGCACCGGCGTACGCAGTTAAAAATCTTACAGAGGCGTTCTCCCCCATTTGCCCAAATATCATCGATACATTAGGCAAAACATCGCTGTTGGCTAACTCTTCTCTAAGTTCCTGACCTTCTCTAGATCTCTCCCCCACACCACAAAAAACCGACACACTGTTCCCCAAGTCCTTATTAATAATATTATTTAATATTTCAGTAAGCAGAACTGTCTTGCCAACACCGGAACCACCAAAGAGTCCTACCTTACCACCTTTTAACAACGGCGCGAACATGTCAACAATCTTTATTCCCGTTTCCAAAAAATCAACGGTCACAGTAGCTTCATCATAAGGAGGAGATTTCCCAAATAACTCCATCTTCTTTTCAAACTCAATATCACCAAGACCATCTAAATCTTTACCGAAAATGTCAATAACTCTGCCTAACATATTCTTACCTACAGGAACACTTATTTTTTCTCCTGTACCTAATACATTTGAACCGATAATAAAGTTGGATCTCCCGGACAGGTTAATACAATAAAAACGATTTACATCAGATGATTCCACAACTTCAAATATAACACCCGGATCGTTTTCCAAAACTAATATCTCATGTATGTGGGGTTTAGGATCATTTAAAAATTCAATCTCTACCACAACATCTCTTATTCCAACTACCCTACCTTTAGACTTTTCTATTTCCATAGAGATCCTCCAAAAATTACTGACTGCATACTCGAATTTATATCCTTATGTTTAGCTTTTTTCATATCTATATCAGTATGTCTAATCTTGTCATTTATGTTATCAGAGGCAATGTCCATATTAACCATTCTGGATGCAAATTTACTAAGACAGGATTCAAAAACAACCTGCTCAAATATCAAAGACTCTATTTGTTTTTCAAAATGTTCCGCTACAGCCTCAACCGATGGTTCAAACAAAAATTTATCGTCATAACTTTTCAAACTTTGCTCTATTCTCTTTAACTCAACCGGCACCTCGGTCCTAGTTGCAACTTGGGATAAGACACTTTTAAATGAACCATGATAAACAACGACATTTGAGTACTCTGTTATTACCTCAATCAATTTTTTTATTCCCGGCTCATCTATACCGTTATCCATCATATCAAAGTATTTATAATCCCTACCAACACCCATGTTATCGTACATTCTTTGACCGACCTTCCCAACAAGTATAATATCGGAATCGTTTTCACTAACATCTTTTTTGAAGATTTCGAAAGTATTTATGATTATATCTCCGTACATACCCGTGTTAGAGGATAGGAGTATTGATACCGTTTTCCCATTTGTATTCAATATCCTCTCCCGAGCTTTCCCTCGTAAAGATTTTCTATATACTCTGTAAGCATAGGATATGTAAGCAAAAGCTTCGTTTAAGCCTTTCATGAA
The DNA here is from genome assembly GCA_964527375.1 of uncultured Candidatus Saccharibacteria bacterium. Classification (GTDB taxonomy): domain Bacteria; phylum Patescibacteriota; class WWE3; order UBA101185; family UBA10185; genus JAAZNV01. The sequence goes on along the minus strand of CAZGPL010000009.1, from coordinate 10,862 downwards.
CTCTCTTCTTTCTAAAATAAATTTCTTAACTTTTCTCATTCTCAAAGCGGCAATCTCTTCATAAGCCTCAACCATTGTTAAAAAGCTTGTAAGATATTCTAATTCGTCTTTTAAATACTTAATCCTCTTCATGAGACATTTTCCTCCAAGTAAGACATAAGATCTTTGTGAGTGGCACTTACTTTTCCTAATAAAGTATTAAAATCATTTGAAGAAGATATTAAATCAACAATCCTCTGTCTAAATTTTTCATCGCTGTCATATAAACTTTGCGCTTTCATTTTATAAAATTTTATCTTTCCTGATGTCTCATCCTTTAATATACCTGTCCATACTAGGACAAAAAGTATCATTTGAACCTCCATAGAATATATTTCTTCAGTTTCTTGATCAAAAAGTTGGTCAATCTTCTTACCCATTTCCATAGTAGCTCTTATACCTTCATTTATTTCAGCCCCGAAGTGAATAAATCTTTCAGTCTTACTGTGCAAATACAGGAAAGTAGAAAGCTCTCTATTTATCCCCCATCTAATAGGTGTCTGAGTCTGTCTTCCTACCCTGGTAACTGAAAGAAAATGGTTTATAGCAGGTCTTTTTCCGGATTTAAAATTAGCATAATCAAAAAATATGTGACCATCCGTGATAGACATCAAGTTAGTCTGAATATATCCGGTAATATCTCCCTCAATAGAAGCGGCAACCGGAAGGCACGTGATAGAAGATATTTGCCCGTTAATATTAAAATTCCCAGCTCTTTCTAAAAGACGAGCATGTGCAAAAAAGATGTCGCCGGGATATGAATCTCTACCTGGGAATTTTTTGGATAATAGCGACACCTCACGATAGTATTTAGCGTGTGCGGAAAGATCGTCAAGTATTAATAAAACATCCTTCCCTTTATCTCTAAAATATTCAGCTATTGTCATAGCTGTATATGGGGTTAAATAAATACTGGCAATAGGATCAGAGGAAGCTGAACCCACAATTATAGTATTTTGCCTAATATTATGTTTATCAAAAAGCTGTTCAACTTTTTTCAAAGAGTGTTTCTTTTTAGCTATACCTGCATAAATACAAATAGTGTCAGCTTTCGCTTGGTATAAAATTGACTGTAAAACAAAAGTTGTTTTTCCCGTGTTCCTGTCTCCTATTACTAATTCTCTCTGACCCATACCTAAAGGTACTAACATATCAACCATAGGAACACCTGTTTCCAAAGGTTTTTTAATTCTCTCCCTCATGTTAATGGGCAGTGGATTTGCAAATATTCCCCTCTTTTCTTCAATACCTACAATTACTTTATTTTGATACATTGATGCACCTAAAGGATTAACTATCTGACCTAGTAAACCATCACCAACAGGTACTTTAAGGACCTCCCCCGATCTTGAAACTTTCTCCCCTACTCTTACGATATCGTTTGTAAATGTCATGATTTCAACATGATCGGTTGTCAAACCGGTGACCATGCCCATGCAACCTGACTCAAAGAAAACAATTTCTAAATAAATTGCTCCAGGTAAACCCCTAACATAGGCAACAGGATGGTGCACTTTCTCTATAAAACCAATTTCTTGGTTATTTTGCAGACACTCTGTAAATTTTTCTCTATAAGTATCTATTAATGACATCTTTTGACATTAAATAATCAACTACTTGGCTCCTTAAAGAAAGGTCCATCAACCTACCATTTGTAAAAATCTGAGCCCCCGGTTCCAAATCCTCACGCACATCTACATCTACAATGAAATCCTTATCACTTTGAACTTGTTGACTTTCATAAGTTCGGAAAACGGATATTACTTCATCGACAAAAGAATCTGAGGGTTCAAAAGACATTTCAATCTTCAAGACATTGGCATTTTTAATTTTTTCAGAAACGTTTTCAATCAAAACAACCACATCTTTAGTCACTTTTCCTGCTGATAAATCAGGAATTAAGGACTTCACATATTTGTACCAATCGGGAATCTCGGAGAAATTTTTAACTATCAAATCATCAATATTTAACTCCCCCACTCTATGAGAAAATGATTTTATCAAGTCTGTAAAAATCAAAAAATCGTTTGCTCTTTTTTTTGTGTTAAGTTTATTAAAAATTTGCTGACTTAATTCTTCCATGGTATATACCTCATAACTAAAATGTTTAATTTTAAGAACTTTTTAATCCTGACTTGGAAATTTCTCTTTTCAAAAGCTCTAATATCAATTTTTCATGCTTTATCTGGTCTAAATCTTCTTTTAGCACATCACTGTGTATGTTTGATAAAAGCTCAAAAATCCTTTTGTTTAAAGCTTCTACTTTATTACTTTTATATTCCTTTATCTCACTATCAATCTTGGCATACTCTGTCGTTATCTTTTCTTCTAAAGCATCTTGGGCACCAATAGTTTCCTTTTTTACTACATCTTTAAGCTCATCAACTCCCTGCAAAGCTTCTTTTCTCATAGCCTGGGTTACCTCGTAAAGAGTTCTTATGTTCTCTCTCTTACCTTCCTCTATAGCTTCTCTATAATATTCCAACAATTCTTCGGATAAATTATCTAAAACTTTCTCTTGTTTCTCATACATTGTGTGGAGGTTTTCCTCAAGCTTTCTTTTATTCTCTCTTGATATGGAGTAAGAATTGTCTAGAAGACATTGAGCCTTAACTTGTGCTTGCCCCAATATCTTTAAGGAGTCAGCTCTTGCTCTATCTAATATCTTTAGAGCCTCACCATAAGCATTTCTTTCTATATCTGAGGTGACTTCTCTACCAATCTCTACTTTTCTGTTCTTTTTTTTAAAAAATGACTTACCTAGATCAAATTTATATTCATCGTATTCTGATAATACTGTAATATAATAAACGATTAATAATATTGGTATTAAGAAACAAGATAGAACTACAATATCTTCTTGCCTCGATTGAAACAAAAAATATAAGTTAGAAATAAAAACGGGCAGTTTTATATTCATGTAAACATTATAAACATAGGAGATGAGATGTTCAATGCTGAAAGTTTCAAATTGTAAGAATGAAATATGCAACCGCTAAACCCATCGCCATTATTACAAAAGTTAAAATAAAATTGAAAAACATTACCTTTCTGATAGCTCCCCCGGCCAAAGGGTTTCTGCCCAAAGCTTCAACACTGGAACCAGTTATTTTTCCAAAGGATGAGAAGCCGATGACAAAGGATGCAAAAATAATAGCGATAGCTAAAAGGTATCTTAAAGCCTGAACCGGTGTCATAAATGGAGAAGTTAGACTATTTCGTATAATTTCTAAAATATTACCACTAATACCCTTACCGAAAAAGTGTGTCTTTATGTCCATTAGAACGTAAATCTGTCCTATATCGTCGTTATTGGCAGGTTCATAACTCTCCATAGCTATACCTAACACCTGTCCGTCTTCGTCAGCCCTAACCCCAACCCCCGAAATATCGGAACTTGTAATATAATCACCTTCTTTAATATTTCCATTCTTAGCAGAAACGTTTAAAAGAACCTCTCCCATAGATGTCACTAATTTTGATTCTTCTAAATTTCTGTCTTCAAAAGATATTGATGGGTTTTCTATAATCACACCGTAAATCGCAGTATCGTAGGGATTAGAAGCTAAAACATACTGCCCCTCTACGTAACTCACAATATCGCCGGGATTTCCAACGTTGTCTGTGATTGGAACAGTAACAGCATATTCATACGAAACAGCGTTAGAAGATTTTGAGAACAAAAAAAGCAGTAACCCGATGCAAATAAATTTAAATATTTTAGGAAGTTGTTTAAAAGGCATTATAAATAAGACTAAACAAAAATGCCGTTATAGTCAAGTTTAGAACATTAATAAATGCGTATTGAAAGAAGTTCAAAACAAAAGTTAAATCTATAGGCCTCAAACGAAAAATGATTTTGCTTAACCTTCAGAATCATTTCTGGCGGATCTTAAAAATTTAGACGCTGCCTAACTCAGAAACGCGTGACACATTTTCATCGATTTTTTTTCATTCAAAAAAAGATAAGATCAAATTTACTTACCTCAAAAAAATTATTTAAAAAAAATATATATTTTACTAATTAAAGTAATTACAAGAATTATTGTCTTTTAAAGAATTTTATATGAAAAATGAGTTAATTTAATCTACCTTAAAAATCACCTTTTAATTCATATTTAACCATATAGAGTACTCAAAATACTCAAAAATTATCGGTTATAATTTTTAAGTATAAGAATATGTTTTTAGATTATCTGAATCCTAAAAAAATGTTCGTCTTGTCAAAATCTTGTAACTGAGCCTAATAATAAAATAAACACTCCTAAAAATATATGAAATATATACAACAAAAAACGTAATAATCATAGGATGAGTAATTTGATACTTCAAAACCTTATTTAATCCTTTAGTTAAAATAAAAGTACTTGACACGGATACCAAAAATATCTATTATTTTTATAAGCTTACCAAACATTATTGTAACAATGTTTAGTAAAGTTTTTTTCAATGAGCCTGCCTGCCCAAGAAAATAAACAAGAAAATACAGATTCTAAGTATAACTTTCATAAAGATAACTACCTTAGAATTTCCCACGCTGCAAAAGTGTTGGGAGTATCCTCATCAACCCTCAGAAGATTTGAAGAAGAAGGCTTACTTTCATCATACAGAGATCCCAGCAATAACTATAGATTCTATAGGTTAGATGTTTTAAAAGATTTGAAGAAAGAACTCGAAGAAAAAAAAGTTTCCAAAAAAGATGGGGTTACAAATCAAAAACAGTCAACCGAAATTTTTTCTAAAATTAACGAGATAGATAAATCTATTAAGAAAAAAGAAGAAATTCAAAAAGTACCCACTAAAAAAATTGGCAGTGAATTTAAAGAGGAAAATAAAAAAATCCAAGAGAAGAAATCTTTCTCTGAAATTAGCTTTTCAAACCTTTTAACCAAAAATAATAAGACAGAAAAAAGTCAAAGAGAACTCCTGGCAAGTAAAATCTCTAAAGAATCAAAGTCATACTATGACAAAAATACACCAACGAAACGTTCTGATAGCTTTAAAGAGATTGATTTTAATATCGGAACTCCGTTAAAAAAACAAGCTAAAAGAGGTATAGCACTTATTTTTACATCAATTTTTTTAGCTTTATCAACATTATATCTCTCGTCTAACAAAGTTATTGAGAGCAAGATAAATTCATTCCCTTTTTCAAGAATATTAGGAAGTCAAAAGATTGTTAAAACAAACATTAATTCTCTAAATAAAGAAAATAACGGTTCAAAACAAGTTCTGGCTGCAAGAACTAGAGTCTCAGATTTTATCCAAAATTTTAACTTACCAACCTTTTTTAAACAAAGATCAGTCTTTGAAGCAGGACTTGATGTAACGGAAATAACATTTACTGATATCGGGAACATGAACAATCTTCTTGGAATAGATGAAGTGACTAAAAATACACTAGAAGAAGCTTTGAGCATAAACGGAGAGGTTATTGGGACTAACATGCTAAACACAGTAATAGCAGAAGGGGTTATTGACGGAACTAAACTTTCAAGTGAAATAGAATACGAGGGAAGTTTTAATTTTTTGAACGGTTCTCTATTGTTAGATGGAACTCCGATTGAGGCAACAGGAGAAGAAATAAACGTCCTGTCAGGAATTGAGGTTACTGCTGAAGAAATAAATGTTCTATCAGGAATTCAAGCTACAACGGAGGAAATAGATGTTTTATCAGGAATTCAGACCACAACAGAGGAAATAAATGTTTTATCAGGAATTCAGACTACAACAGAGGAAATAAACTACCTCTCAGGACTTTCACCTGATTACGGAGGAATCCTATTTGGTGATGGCGGGGTTATAACTCAAGATGCTAACTATCTATTCTGGGATAACGAGAGCAAAAGCTTTGAAATAGGAAACGGTACAAACTATACAGGCTTCCAAGCATCTAGCGCAATGACCGAAGATTTGATATATACCCTTCCCCCTACAACAGGTATGTCTGATTATGTCCTATCTTTACAGGATGATAACACATTGGAATGGAGAGACGTAACAACCCTGGGCGGGGCCGGAGACATAACAAGTGTAGGATCTATGACAACAAGCGACGTTTTTAATAGTTCTTCAGCAAGCGGTCAATGGTTGGGATTAGGTTCCTTAGCAGGTAGAATTCAATTCGAGGATGCTACTACTGATTACATAAATATCTTAAGCGCAAGACTAGGTGTGGGGACATCATCACCGGCATATGATTTGGAAGTAGTAGGAACAATCCAAGCCCAGAATTTAAGACTCACTAATTTACCCACTACAACCTACACCACAGCACTAATGTTGGAAAACAATGAAGTCAGAACCAGAAACATAGGAAACATGTTGCTTCCAGCAGGTGGTGAGGGCCAAATGATATATAACAACGGAGGTACTTGGACTGCTTTTAGTGGAATGACATGGGATGACACTCATAATTATCTTGGAATAGGTACTATAAATCCGCAACACTCAATTGAAACGGTGGGAGATATCGCGGCAAGAGGATTGTATTTATCAGGCACTCAAGTTTTATCAACCGCATACGAACTTAATTTACTTCACGGTTTGACAGGTGCACTACTTGATTCAAGTACAATACACCTTTATGCAACAACAGGAGTGAATGCCGGTCAAGGTATGATAGGAGGCGGAACAACGGGTATTCTAACTCTTGACGTGGGGGCAGGAGATGGTATATCAGTGAGTCCTGACAGTATATCTTTAGATATCATTACCTCAGGTTCAACAACTAGCACAGCATCAAACTCAGGATTAGAATTAACCTCAGAAGGTTTGAGAATGTTAGGAGGTTGTGACAATTATGAAGTTTTAGTATGGAACCAAGGATCCAATCTATGGGAATGTCAATCACCATCTTCGATAGGAGGAGTTGTAACAGGGTCAGGTGTATCGGGATTTATATCTTTTTACACAGATACTTTTGAACAGTCAGGAACTAGTAATCTTTTTTGGGATATTTCCGAATCGCAATTAGGTATTGGAACAAGCGACCCGGACTACACAATGGAAGTAAACGGTTCGGGATTGATAGGATCAATACTTTTAAGTGAAAGTGGAAACAATATTGGGCTCGAAACGGATACAGATCTTATAAATTTGGCAAATAACACTCTAACAATAAACGGCTCTCTAACTACAACAGGATATATAACCGCCCCATCTTCGGTCAATACTATAAATGGTTTGGTAATCAATAGCGGCAATATTACTACGGGAGTCTGGCAAGGATCTACCATAACAGTACCTTACGGAGGCACAGGAGCCACTTCATTTACTGATCACGGGGTTTTAGTTGGATCAGGAGTAGGAGCTATTTCGGCTATAACACCGGGAACAGATGGGCAGGTGATGCTAGGTATAAGTGGCGATGATCCAATATTTAGAGCATTGGGAGGTGATATAGCATCAATATCAGTTACAGGAACGGGGCCTGCGGAGGTAACATTTGCAAATACCGGCGTTGTTGCAGGTTCATATGGTTCCGGAGTAATTATCCCAAATATAACAGTTGATTCTAAAGGAAGGGTAACTAATATAACTCCCGTTGATATATCTTTGTCGCTAATTCTCCCGGGAACTGAAGGTCAGATGATATACAGTGACGGAGGTACTTGGACTGCTTTTAGTGATCTTTTTTGGGATGATTCACAAAGCTTTTTAGGAATCGGAACCACAAATCCAACTCAAAAACTAGATATATTAGGAAATCTGAGAGTATCGGGAGGTTACTACGATAGCAGTGATAGCCCGGGAGATTTGGGTTATTTTCTAACTTCTACTAGTGTAGGAACTCAATGGATGGATATGTCAAGTGTACTTTTACCAACAGGTACAGAGGGACAATTACTCTACAATGACAACGGTTCTTGGGTACCCTTCAGCGATTTATTCTGGAATGATACCCTTGGTTATTTTGGAGTTGGAACAACAAACCCATCTTATGAACTTCAGGTTTCAGGAACAATTTTTTCAGATGGCCTTAGTACGAACATATTGTATTTAGCAGGGACCGAAGTAACTGCTAATGCATCTGAATTAAATTTACTAAGCGGAAGATCGGGGGAATTACTTGATTCATTAAATGTCGGATCTTTTGCAATAACTTCTATTACGGCGGGATCAGGATTAACGTCTACAGGGACGGGTCCCGGTAGTTTAACTTTTGATGTTAACGCGAATTACGGACTTTTTGTTGATGAAGATTCGATAGGTATTTTACTTTCAACCGGAGATACTACGGTTAACAGATCTGCAAATTCCGGTCTTGAGATTACATCAGAGGGATTGAGATTACTTGGAGGTTGTACAAACGAAGAGGTGTTGGCGTGGAATTCGACAACATTTGAATGGCAATGTACAGACCCCTCTACTCTAGGCACCGTTTTATCAGGGTCGGGTATATCGGGCCAAGTTTCATTTTTCACAGGTACAAATACTCAATCAGGTTCGAACAATTTATTTTGGGACATCTCTCAATCCAGATTAGGAATAGGAACTACAGCACCTACAAGTAGTCTGACAATAACACCATCTAATGCAGGCGCTATACAAATTAACCCTTATGGAACATTAGCAGGAAACACAGGGGAGCTAAGGATGTACGAACTAGAATCTAATGGAAGCAATTACACAGGATTTAAATCTCCTGATGAAATAGGTCAAAATATGATATATACCCTACCAAACAACACTGCGGCTGCGGATTATGTATTGTCTTGGCAAAATAGTGGAATTTTGGAATGGAAAGATGTCACAACTTTGATGGGAGCCGGCGATATTACCAGTGTTGGTTCTATGACAATAGGTGATGTATTCAACAGCACCTCAGCAAACGGACAGTGGTTAGGGTTGGGATTAGATGCAGGAAGAATTCAGTTCACTGATGATGTTACCGACAGTGTCAACATATTGGACGGCAGATTTGGGGTTGGAACATCTTCCCCATCTTACGAAGCTGACATTTTGGGAACAACACAATCTCAAAATTTAAGACTTACTAGCTTGCTATCAGGGACAGGGACTAATGTTCTGATTTTAGAAGATTCAAATGTTGTGACAAGAGATTTGGAGAATTATTTACTTCCGTTGGGAACAGAAGGACAAATGTTATACAACAATAGCGGAACTTGGACCCCTTTTGACGGTTTGTTCTGGGATGATATTAACGCAAGGCTAGGTATAAATAATGTTTCTCCTCAATACGATATCGATATTGATGGTTCCTTAAATACGAGTTTCCTATATTTGTCAGGATCACAAATAACAGCTAACGCGGACGAAATAAATCTTTTAGACGGAAGGTCGGGAACTCTTCTGGATTCTATTAACGTAGGAACTTTTGCAGTAAATTCTATTACTGCAGGTTCGGGCATTTCAGTATCATCGACAGGACCAGGTACAGTTGAAATAAGTGCATTAGCAGGCGATGGTATAACAGTAGAAGATGGCTCAATCGGAGTAAAACTTGCAGGAACAGAACTAACTCTATCTACATCATCTCCATCAGGTCTTGAGCTCTCTACGACCGGACTCAGAATGTTGGGTGGGTGTCTAGGAGACCAAGTTTTATCTTGGGATTCAACCACACAAACATGGGAATGTAACTACCCATCGGCTCTTAGCGCAATAATTTCAGGTTCAGGTTCTGCAGGACAAGTTGCATTTTTTACAGATTCGTATGAACAATCAGGATCAAATGATCTATTTTGGGATATATTAAATTCGAGGCTTGGTATTGGAACCGTAAATCCAGATTACAGTTTAGAGGTTAATGGTTCAGGCCTTATCGGAACAATACTCATAAGTGAAAGTGGGAATAGCATTGGCATAGAAACAGACAACAATTTAATTGTCCTTGAAAATGGCTTGGTAAAAATAGATGGAAATCTTACTACTGGTGTTATAACCGCTTCAACGGCTGTTGACACAATAAACGGTGTGGTGATAAATAGCGGAAATATTACAACCGGTGTATGGCAAGGATCTACAGTTACAGTACCTTTTGGTGGCACGGGAGCTACAACTCTGACAGATCATGGGGTTTTAATAGGTTCGGGTGACGGTGCAATAACGGCAATTAATCCGGGCACTGACGGACAGGTTTTATTAGGAATAAACGGAGATGATCCAATTTTTAGATCATTAGGAGGAGACATTTCTTCAATCTCAGTAACAGGTACCGGACCAGCCCAAGTCACATTTGCTAACACCGGGGTGGTAGCCGGCTCCTACGGCTCATCTAATTTGATACCACAAATAACAGTAGACTCCAAGGGAAGATTAACCAATGTGTCAGAGTTTGACATGTCACTATATCTACTTCCCATGGGAACAGAGGGTCAATTTCTCTATAACAACGCGGGGGTTTGGACTCCTTTTGGTGGAATGTACTGGGATGATAGCAACAACAATTTAGGAATAGGAACCGCTGATCCAGATTACGATCTAGATGTATCAGGTTCAATAAACACTATAAATCTTTTCATATCAGGAAATCCTGTATTAGCAGATGCATCTGAATTAAATATTCTTGATGGGGCAACACTTGAAACTTCTGAACTCAATATATTAGACGGAGCAACAATTACAACCGATGAATTGAACCTTTTGGACGGTAGAAACGGGGAACTTCTTGATTCAATTAATGCGGGATCATATGTAGTAACTAAAATTATCGCCGGTCTAGGCTTGACTCAAACAAACACAGGTCCCGGAGAAACGACTTTAAATATTGGTCAAGGAGATGGAATTTTAGTAAATGCAGATACAATAGCCATAAGGTTAGCCGAACTTGAAACAACTTTATCTAAATCATCACCATC
>CAZGPL010000008.1:0-19784 GCA_964527375.1 uncultured Candidatus Saccharibacteria bacterium | reverse complement strand
TTAAGCACGCCGCTAGCATTCACCCTGAACCAGGATCAAATTCTTAATAAAAGCTTATGTTAAAAACTTCCACAAATGCGTTAGTGGACGTTAATAACACCCGTTCTTTTCGCCTCAAAAATCTTGTAAATGCTTGCTTCTATCCTTGGTCTTATAGATAAGGTTTGTGTAAACAAACCTTTTTACACACTCCGAGAATGGAATGTATTTTTAAAACTCTAAAAGGAAATTTTCAAAGTACAAGACCTGAATTTTACTTCAGTGTTAAATAAATAGCAATAACTTTATCTTATGTCAACTACTCAATAAAAAATGTTTCTATCTTTTTTGTGCTGAAAGCACTTTCCAACGTCTTTGATAAAAATTCCTTGTGAAAAATAGGAGAACAAGTTACTAAATCAACATGAACTGAATTAAACTCAGGCCAAGTGTGTACAGTTAAATTTGAATTAGCAAGAACAAAGCTGACGGTCATTCCTCCGCCTTTAAAACCAGTTATATTTTTATCAACAATTTTTAATCTATGATCTTTACAAATTTTTTCAACAGCACCCATCAAACGACTTTTAGACAACAAAAGTTCTTTTTTCACATCATAAATTTTAAAAACTAAATGATCAACAAAAGGAAACTTTTCTTCCGATGTCTTTTCAAATGTATAAATATTTTCAAAATAATTTCCAACAGACCTTGTAAATTTGGTCGCCTTCAAAATATACAAGGAACTTGCGTTACCTATGGATTCGGCCCCGGTGTATCTTGCAAACTTCTCTATTCTATCCTCAATAGAAAATCCAAACCTATTTACAATCTCCTGGATTTTTAATATTTTCTCAGGAGACTTAAAACTATTTCCGTAATACATAAAAACATATTTATCCTCAAAATCGTTCACAGAACCAAGAAGCTCCAAAGCTCTTTGTAAAAACGCGGCAACCCCACTTTTAGTGTAAGGTGGGTCGAAAACTACTATGTCAAACTTACCTAGATATTGCCTATCCAATGTTTTCCTGGCGTCATATTTAACTACTTTAATATTTTCAAACCCCCTATCTTTTGAACATCGCTCAATGGATTCTATGATATCGTTGTCAATATCAAACACGGAAATATTCTTATAATTTTTTGATAGTGAAGTTAAACACAATGAATTAAGGTCATCATCTCCCAAGAAAGCTATTGATTTTCCATCAACCAATCCTTTTTCTATCAAAATTTTGGACTTTAAATATGAAGTTTCCGGTGTGGCGAGAAATTGGTCGTATTCTCTTTTAGGTCTTGGACTGTATTTGTTTTTAATATTTTCTACAACGCTTAATTCTTCTACGTAATTTTTATTATTAAAAAAATTAAAACTTTCGGATAACGACCATCTGAAAGGTTTTAAATTCAAATCAGCCATTGCTTTTTTACCTTCTTTGTTTAGGCTAATTCCATCACCACCTGCTTTCTCTAATAAATGAGATATTGAAATTTTAAATCTTTTCAGAGTTTCTTTTGGAAGACCTGTTAAAGTGGTGAGACTGTTATTGGTGAGGTTTTTTTCATTTTTAAGAATATACAAAATACCTTCAATTACCCCCAAACTTAAGTCGCTGTTATTATTTTTTAGTTGCTGTATTAGATTTTCCACCATGGGTATTTTACTACTTTGAATTGATATTTTCCCGTATAAAAATAAAAAGCACGCTATTTTAGACCGAAGATTTTTTGAAGAATTCTATACTCATCGTTATGTTGACTTTTTAACACTTCAGTCGCTTCTTCAATATTCATAACCACCTCTTTATCCTGTTTCTCGTCAAATTCTTGCTTTTTAAAACCCTTCCCAACTTTTTCGACTAAAAAATATAACGTTGTCTTTTCAATATTTGAGCCATCAGATCTTTTAAAAAAACTAATTTGGGATCCTAAAAATCTCTTCGGTTTAACAATTATTCCGACCTCTTCCTCAACTCCCCGTACCAATGAATCCTCCAAACTCTCACGCAAATATACTGTTTCCCTAGGTAACGTATAAATCCCATCCTTCTTCATCAGCAAAATTACATTTAAATTATCTAAAATTACCGCCCCTACAGATAAATGGAACGGGTTTTTAATGTCTCCAAAAATTTGAAATCCTTTATCCATAAATTGATTATATGGCTCTTAATCAATATTTTCTACTCCCAATAGAATAAACCCAATTGTAAATTCTTCTCCAAAATATTATTAAATAAAAAATGAGCTGGCTTAAATTTAAAAAAAACTTAGGCAAATTTATAAAACCTATCTTAATTTGGATTACGATTAATTTAATATTTCTTTCAAAAATTTCTGCCGATACAGCTTGGGAGGAAATACAAACAATAGAAACAAATTTTATAAAAGTTTTGGAAAGCACCCCCCACGGATTATTAGCAGGGGAATTTGACACTAGAATTTTTCTTATACCACCACCTAATAATTCGGTTTATTTGTCTAAAGATTTTGGAAGAACCTGGGATATTTTAGGTTTAGAAAAAAGGGGGGTATTAGACCTAAAATATTTTGACGGAAAAATTTATGCAACAACCTATTACACAATAGATTCTCAGAACGGTTTGTTTTTTAGCAGTGATATGGGTGAAAGTTGGCAAAATATCGGTCCCGATGTTTCTCTTACAAAAGTAGATAGAGATAGCAAAACCATCTATCTTGGCACAAAAAATTACGGTGTCTACACTTCTCAAGATGAGGGACTTAGTTGGGTTAAGATTTTTGATGGAAGTGGTACATTATTGCAGGTCAATGAAATACAAAGCTCGGAAGATATTACAATAGTATCTGTTGCTAATACAACTTACAAAACAACCGATAACGGCGCTACGTGGGAAGAAATAGAATTTCTAAAGGGAATGATAATTAAATCTTTATGTATAAACGGCAACGTTATATTTGCAGGGTCTTCCACGACTACGGGGTTGTATATGTCTAAAGATTTTGGGTTAACATGGGAAAAAGTACAAAGCTTCGGAAACTACAACGTCGAGAAGATAATATTTTTTAGCGGTATATATTATGTAGGAAGATACAATCCTGAAAACCAAACCAATTCTGTTTATTTTTCTTCTGACGAAGGAATTAGTTGGAATGATACCGGGCTAAACAACATCTCATATAATAAAGTATCAAGTCTTTCCCCAATCTTTTCAAAACCTTCCTATCTATTTTCTGTAATAACTAATACAGGAATTTTCAAATACCAAATCCCCTCATACGAACCAGCTAATTTTCCGTTTCTTAACATTCCCTGGGAATTTGAAAATGAAAATGAGCTAACGGACAACATAACTTCTTTTTTCGATCACAGTTATCCCCTACTTGGGTACAGCTATTTTGCGGAACCTGAAATTGAAAAATATTCGACATTAAATTTTCTTGGATACAAAGATGTACAACCAAAAATATACTATAGTTCTCATAGTGGAATAGACTTTGGCTTAAAATACGGAACAAATATCCTAGCGTCAGCCTCAGGCTATGCCACTTACTACTATTGTAAAGATTGCGGAAACTCGATAAAAATTGACCATGAGAACGGTTATCAAACAACCTACATGCATCTTCAGGACGAAGGTCTATTAACTAAAAAAGATAAAATTTGGGTGAATAACAATGACATTATAGGAAAAGTTGGATTAACAGGAAGGACCAGTGGCCCACACTTACATTTTGAGGTAACTAAAGATAAAAATTTAGACGGTAGTTTTTTAAACGACTTCCCCATGGGCAGAACCGATCCCTTCGGATGGCAAGTAAATGGAAACAAGGATCCGTGGGAAATTTTCTCTTGGGAAGATTCTCTGGGAAACCACATGGGAAGTTCAAGTTCTTATCTATGGAATATACAAAATAAAAAAACAGTCGAAGTAGTAACAAGCAAATCAAATCCTGATTATGACTCAACATTAAATTTGGATAACAAAAATTTTGAGTTTAAAAATATCCAAGACTATTTTACTGCTAAAATACTTTCATACGCACAACCAGTCCTAGACATTTCTATTCAGGCTAAAAAATATATTAAAAACACTTCGTTCATCCTAGAAATTTATGATCAACTGGGTAATAAAATAAAAAATTTTACAGATCCTATAAACATATCAATAGATATAAACTTTCAAAATTTGGAAGACATTGATTTACAAAGCTTAAGCTTATACTTCTGGGACGAAATTACACAAGCATGGGAAAAAATTCCAAGTATAATAGACGCTCAAAATCAAATTCTCAAAGCTTCAATTGACCACTTAAGCTGGTTTGCAGTTCTCGGCGACAAGCTAGACGACAAACCTCCTATAACAAATACAATAGTGTCGGGGACTCAAATTGATGAGTGGTTTATTGAATACCCTTTAGTTGAATTTTTGGCTCAAGATAATTTTTCGGGTGTTGGATTTACAAGCTATTCAATAGATGAAGGGGATTTTTGGCATAATTACTCACAACCCTTTTATATAGAACAGGATGGGATAGTAAATCTGCTATATAAATCTCAGGATATTAACGGAAACTTGGAAAATGAGAACAGCTACGTCATAAACATAAACACGAAAAAATTAAAAACCGGAATAAACAAAATAAATAAAGCGTCTTTTAGCGTATCAAATTGAAAGGAAATTTTTTAACCTGTGCAAACACACTCAATGTTAGGATATCCTCGATCATTAAAATCTTCAGAAATGTCAAGCTCACAACCATCCGGATACGGATCCTTTTGGGACCAACCTATTCTCCAAATATTTCCATACTCAGTAGATTCGTACACACTGATATAATACGTAATTTCCACAACCTTATTATGTATAATTCTAGTATCTACTTCCTCCGGACAAACATCGTAATCTTTAAGATACGTAACACAATTAATAGTATCGTTGGCCTCTCTTGCTACTTTGCAGGCCTCTTCCTTATCTAGAGGTAAATCTACATTCTCCACCATCAACAACGAACTTTCCCTGTTAGAACCCCGAAGAATCTCAAATGTAACAGAATCAGTCATAGTAGGAACAGGGCTAGGGATAGAAATTTCTTTATACGGTGTTATTTCATTAGAAACAGCAACAGAGTTTTTTTCAAAAATCCATGTAATTATATAGAAAGAGACGGCGCTAAGAATCAATAATGCAAGTAAAACAGTAGCAACAATTTTAAGTTTGGATTTCTTAGAAATTTCGGAGGGTTGAGACTCACCTAATTCTTGAGTACTTTCTGATGATTTTTCAATTTTTTTTAATGTCTCATCTATCATAGGTTAAATTAACTAACCTTTACCATACATACTGCAACAACCTCAGACATAGCACTAATTAGGTCATTGATAATATCCAATGCTTCATCATACCCAAGCTTCTTAAAATTATGAGGAAAATAATGAAAAACAGTATTTCTCCCTTTTTTCCAAGCCTCCCACAATCTGTGAGCAACTGCTTTACCCCCCTTAGAATGCTTACAAACCTTACTATAAACACTTGTATTATCTTCGTAATTAGGATTCAAAAGTCTGCCTATTCTTATCTCATCACCATAGTACTCATCTTCAGTGATTAAACCCACATCCCAAAAGAATTTTTTCAGAAAACCTTCGTATGCTTTTGCAAAAGGAAAAACAATAAAAGAATAATCAGATATATCTGCTTTATCTTTATTGTCAAAAACAAAATTCAAAATGGTTTCCCCATCTTCGACAAGATCTCTTACTTCAGGACCCATGTATTCCCAAAGTTCCGAGTTTCGGGCAATGGCTTGCATAAAATATATGATAGATTATTTGGAAAAAAATTAAAACTACTTTCTAGTTATCTGAGAAAACTAATGACTCCACTAAAGTGTTCTGTAGAATTTTTACAGGAATAAAAACAGCAGTATATTCATCACCACCCTGCTCGAATCTTTCAACAGAAGAACCTGCTACATCTTGATTGAAAGTAGCAGAAAAATACCTCTCAATAGAACCCCATCCCGGACTAACAAATATTTTTAAAATTTCATAAGATTCCCAATCAGGAGAATATCTTAAACTAACGAACTGATCCTCTCCCCCACCCCCGCTAGTCTTTCCTAAAGCCTTTCCTGAAGTTAAAGATTCTAAACACTCACCTCTATCCTTACAAATATATTTGTACATATCCCAAGTTCCGTTTTCCGATTTAACATTTATAAGTAAACCAAAAGCTTCGGTCTTAGCACCTTGAATATTCTCAGAGCCATCTCTAAAAGTTACATACCAAAACACAATCGGTATCAATATAAAGGCCAACACTATGATAATAATTGGGAAGGGTGAACTCTTCTTCATATTTAAATGAACCCATAATTTAGAATTCGTGTCAATAGTTTTCATAAATATTACCCGAAGATATAAAATTTAGATTAAAAAACAATAAATGAGATATAATACAAACATGGATAAACCTAGAATAGCCTTAGCCCATGAATTTTTATCTCAGTATGGTGGTGCTGAAAAAACATTAGAAGCTATGGCAGAAATATTCACGGACGCACCTATATACACTGCAAAATACAATGCAAAATACATGCCGAATACAATAAAAAGCCGGGAGATTATTTATCCTAAAGGTATTTTTAACAAAATCTCAGAAAAACTATTTTTTCTTTTTAGAATGCCAACAATTTTTGAAAGTTTTGATTTTAGAGATTTTGATATTGTAGTTTCCAGCGGTACAACTTGGAACAAAGGAATACTAACAAAACCTGAACAGATTCATATTACATACATCCACACTCCCCCAAGGTTTTTATACAAGTACTCACAGGAAAGTACAAAATGGGAAAAACCAATTTTTAAACCAATATATAGCTATTTAGTAAATTTTTTAAGACTTTGGGATTATGCGGCAGCTCAAAGACCTGATTACATTGTCACTAATTCACAGACCACCAAAAAAAGAATTCAAAAATTTTATGGTAGGGAGGCAACTGTAATACACCCTCCCGTTGAGTTAAACTTTGAAACCGACAATGATATGAGAAAGGCCTCAGTACCGTATTTTTTAGCAATAGGAAGATTATCTAAATACAAAAATTTCGATCTTTTGATAGAAACATTTAAAAAAGTTAAATTTCAACTTTACATAATAGGAACAGGCATAGAAGAAGGGAAACTAAAAAGTATGGCAGGAGAAAATGTTATTTTTAAAGGAAGAGTTTCGGATAAAGAAAAGCACGAACTAATAGAAAACTGTGCGGGATTAATAAATCCAGTCGTTGATGAGGATTTTGGAATTGTTCCGGTAGAGGCTATGGCACACGGAAAGCCTGTCTTGGCTCATAAATCAGGAGGACACGTTGAGACAATCATTGATGGCGAGACCGGAATTTTATTTGAAGACGATTCCATTGAATGCTTATCTGAAAAATTGATTGAATTTGACCAAATGATAAAAAACAAAAAATTTGACCATCAAAAAATTAAGGAGCATGCTCAAAAATACTCAAAAGAAAGATTCAAGAACGAATTTGAAAACTTCGTAAGAGAAAAATGGGAAGAGCATAAAAAAGACAATGCCTGAACTTCCCGAAGTACATACAATCTCACAAGATCTTAAAAAAAACATTGTTGGTTTTGAAATTAAAAATATCAGCATTACAAGAAACTATAAGGTACCAAAAGAGGTTTTGCTGAAACTCTCCAAGCTAAAAAATAAAAAAATACAGAACGTTGATAGAATTGCGAAAAATATTGTTGTAAAAATAGATGAAAATGAGTTTTTAGTCTTCCATTTGGCAATGACCGGAAGAATACTATTACGCTCAAAAAAGGAAGAATCAGATAATTGGGTAAAAGTTGTGTTTGAAATTGAAAAAAAAGGAGAAACTAAATATTTAAGGTTTTGTGATATGCGTCAATTCGGTAAAGTAAGGGTTTTAAATCTTCAAGAACTTAATAATCTAAGAAATAAATATGGGATAAATGTTTTAAACGACGAAGTGACCCCCGAGCTTTTTTTGAGATCCCTAAATTCCAAAAGAACAAACATTAAAAACGCACTACTCGACCAAAATATAATTTCAGGATTAGGAAACATCTATGCAACTGATGCACTGTTTTTATCAGGAATAAATCCCAAAACTCCTACACAATCTCTAAACATTGAGGAAAGCAAAAAATTATTAAATTCCTCGCGTGATATTTTAAAAGAAGGAATTAAAAATAGGGGCTCGACCCTCCCTGATAAAATGTATGTGGATATTTTTGGCAACAGCGGAAGACAACAGAATCATTTTAAGATTTACGGTAAAAAAACTTGCCCTATATGCGGAGGGAAGGTTGAATTTGAGAAAGTAAATGGTAGGGGTACTTACTTCTGCCCTATTTGCCAGCCTTTAGAAAAAGAGAACAAAGAACCGACGAAAATAAATACCAAACAAAATAAACTTTTATAATTTTTACAGATATAAATTTACGAATATAAAATCTAGATTAAAAGAAAATTAAAACAAAATGAGAATTTCAAATTTAAAACTAACTAATTTTAGAAACCACTCAAAAATTTCTCTGGATTTTGATGATAACGTAACCTTGATAACCGGGAACAACGGCTCGGGAAAATCATCTATTTTAGAATCAATAAATCTGTTGTCAACCGGCAGAACTAGGATGTCAAAATACGACAAGGACTTGATACAGTATGGGAAAGAATTCTGCTCTATAGAAGCATCTATCCAAACAAATGACCAGAATTTTAATATGGAATTGCAGATAATAAGAAATGAGAAATTTGAAAACGTATCTATAAAAAAGGCAAAAATAAATAAGGTGGCAAAAAACATGCAATATTTCACCGGAATTTTTAATTCCGTGCTTTTTTCCCCACAAGATATACAGCTTATAACAGGATCTCCTTCCGAAAGAAGAAGGTACATGGACGATATGATTTCCCAAATCGATATCGATTACAAAAGGAGTTTAAACAACTATCTAAAAGCAGTAAGGCAAAGAAACAAACTATTGGAAAATATTAATAAAGGTCTTGGCGGACAAAGAGAAATTAATTTTTACACCGATCAAATTTCAAAAGACGGAAAGATAATCCAAGAAAAAAGACACCAAATGTTTGAGGACATTAACCCAATACTTCTGGAGAACGGAAAAGTTTTGAATGATAAAAAAACAAAGATAGAGATTTTGTACAAGAAAAATGAAATAAATGAAAAGAGACTTGAAGAATACAAAAGCCGGGAAATTGCTGCTATGACAACTCTTATAGGCCCTCATCGTGATGATTTTGAAATAGTTTTTAATGACCACGATGTTTCGAATTTTGGTTCAAGAGGAGAGCAAAGAAGCTGTGTTTTATCATTGAAAATTGGAGAGATAGAATTTATTGAAAAAAGAAAAGGCGAAAGACCTGTACTTCTTTTAGATGATATTTTTTCAGAACTAGATGATAAACACCAACTTGCAGTTTTGGAAACAATAAACAGCAAACAAACTACTATAAGCAGCACCTCTACCCCGGACTTTCTTTCTGGTAAAGATATTGCTACTGTAGAACTACCAATAAGATAATTAAATTTCGACCTTTTTCCTAGGCGGCTCGTGTATTTATCACTATCTTTATTTTTGCGGGAAATATGCGAGAATTATTTATATGTATCTGCCTGAATACTCAATTACATCAAAAACACTAAACAATATATCCGTTATTGAGTATGGAAAAGCCATAATTGAAAACACCACAATACTACCCTCTTGGGAATCTCAATTAAAAAAAGAGGCCATAACAAAGATAGTTCACGGATCACTGCAACTTTTAGGAATAAATATTGATCAACAAAAGATAAAATCAGCAGTTGATGGAGTTAATAGAAATATAAATCAGGAAACTACAAACATTGTAAAGGCAACATTTTTAGCAGATGAGATTTCAAAAAATAAAGACTTTGAGGAAGTAGATTTAAAATACATTCATAAAACCCTAACTGAAGATTTGATTTCCAAAGTAAAACAAGGTTCCTACAGAACAACCAAGATTCCAAGCAAAACCAAGCCCGAAGAAATTTTAGCCCAGGTGGTAAGCCTTTTTGACTGGTACAACAGCTCGGATGCCAGGGAAACTCATCCAATAATAAGGGCCGCAATAATGAAAGCAGGCCTTGAATCAATTCAACCCTTCGAAGAAATGAATAACATTGCGTCCAACTTACTCACCTATGTAAGCTTAAAAACGTCCGGGTACGGTTTCAAAGATTTAATTTCAATTGAGAATTATTATAAAAATACCAGAGCGGAATATCTTGATGAAATTGAATCAATTGAAAAAGAAGAATCAGACTTAACCCGATGGATAGAATACTTCACCGAAGGCCTCGCTTCCGAAGTTTCTACAGTTTCACAAAACGTTAGACTACTTGCAAAAGACACAAAAATTGCCAAAGCTACAGGAAGAACAAGAGTCAGCTCAAGACAAGAAAGAATTATAGAATATTTACAGGATTACGGAATGATTCAAAACAAAGATTTCCCAAGAATATTTCCCGACATATCAGAAGATACTGTTTTAAGAGACTTAAAAACTTTGATTGACATGGACATTATTCAAAAGATGGGGAGCACTAAATCTTCGAGGTATGAGTTGAAATAACAGATCTAAACCTGACCTAAAAATATCCCGATTTTATACTATAATACCCCTATGAGATTCAGTGATTTTTCAAAATACCTTCAAAAGCTGGAGAGCACCACCAAACGTCTGGAAATGACCGACATACTAACGGATTTAATATCCGAGCTTCCGGTGGAAGAAACAGACAAAGCTCTTTATATGGCCTCAGGTTACATAGGAGCACCATTTGAAGGAATCAAATTCAACATTGCTGACAAGATGATGCTAAAAATAATTGACCAAACCTTCTCCACTCCTGAAAAACCAAACATAAAAAAGGGCGTTGATGATATATACACAAAAACGGGAGATCTGGGAGATGTTGTTTTTGAATTAAAAAAAGAAAGAAAAGATTATAAAGAACCAACAATATCCGAAGTGTATCAAAAACTTTTTGAAATATCTCAAATCGAGGGAACCGGCTCACAGGATTTAAAAATAAAAAAAACATCGGAACTGCTAAAAGAGGTTGATCCATTTTCGGCTAAACACATCACCAGAATGGTCTTAGGAACAATGAGATTGGGCTTTACCGAGTTAACAATAATCGTTGCTCTGGCAAATTTTTTAAAAGACAAATCACTTTCTAAAAGGATAGAAACCAAATACAACATACACCCGGACATTGGTTTAATAGCCCAAAAAATAAAGGAAAAAGGAATAAAAGGAATAGACTACATCCAAATGGAAATAGGAGTTCCTATACTCTCTCAAAAAGCTCAAAGGGTAAGCGGTATGGAAGAAATTATGGAGAGAATAAAAAAAGTTTGGGCTGAGTTCAAATTCGATGGGACAAGAGTCCAACTTCATTTTGCAAAAGAAGGTTTCTATCAAACTAAAAAAACAAATGATAAAAAGAGTCAATCAACTTTATTTGGCGGTGAAAAAGACGGTTTTATGATTAAGACATATACTAGAAATTTAGAAGAGACAACACACCAATACCCCGAGATAATAGAAGCGGCAAAAAAGCAAATTAAAGCTGATTCAGTAATACTTGATGGAGAAGGTATCGGATACAACAAAGAGACCGGGGAATTTCTACCCTTTCAGGAAACCATCCAAAGAAAAAGAAAATACAATGTGGCCGAAACTGCAAAAAATATTCCACTCAAATATTTTGTTTTTGATATTTTATATTTAAACGGAGAATCAGTTATTGAAAAACCCCTCTCCGAAAGAAGAAAACTTTTAACTGAAATCATTCAGCCGGGGCAAGTGATAGAAGTTGATGATTATCTTGAAACAACTGAATTTGAAGAGCTTGAAGAATATTTTGAACTGGCAAAATCCCAAGGATTAGAAGGCATCGTGGTAAAAACACCGGAAGACCCGTATCAGGCCGGGGCCAGATCTTATTCTTGGATAAAATATAAAACCGCCGATCAAAAGCTTTTATCAGACTCTATCGATTGTGTTGTTCTAGGCTACTACCACGGTCGGGGCGTTAGATCAAAGTTCGGGGTCGGGGGATTTTTGGTGGGTGTTTACGATAAAGAAAAAAATAGTTATAAAACAATATCAAAGATCGGGACCGGTCTTAGTGAAGAGGGTTTGATGCATCTTAAAAAAATATGCGACAGAATAAAAGTTAAAGAAAATCCTAAGAACGTTGAGATGAAAAAAATTTTTAAACCCGATGTTTTTGTGGAGCCTAAAATTGTTGTTGAAATAGGTGCCGATGAAATAAGCGTATCCCCTACTCACACGGCGGGGTACGCCTTAAGGTTTCCTAGATTAATAAAATTTAGAGAAGATAAAAAACCCGAAGACTCGACAACAATGGAAGAAATTAAAAAAATGCATAAAAACCAAAGGTTAAATAAATGAAAAAAATATCCGAAATAATGCAAAGTAAAAAACTCAGCAGAGATTACAGATGTTCCCATGAATTCCAAGCTTATGGAAATAGATTAGCCGAAGAACTAGGAGATAAAAAACACAGAACACTGTACATAAAACTGGCAAAAACCGAAGATAGGAGTCTTCTAGAGGAAGCCCGGGCCTCTGTGTTGGGATCCAAAGGTGCTACTACAAAAGGTAGATTGTTCATGTGGAAGGTAGGACAGCTGAAAAAAGAGCGCGAAGATAAAAAACTACAACAGGTAAAAAACGAAAAGTAATTATTTGAAGTTCACATCACAAATAGTATTATTAAATTAAATGATTAAAAAAATATTCACTTATTATAAAATCCCTCTTTTAATATCAGCAACCATCGGAATAGTAGTTATGGCCATGGGAATTGTAAGAAATACATGGGATATTGTAGAAGTTGCACTAGGAATAATCATGGGAACATTCATTCTGGATATTGAGTACCTGTTATATCCGTATCTTTTTGAACCTAACACAGACTACGCAAGGTCGGTTTTTGCATACATAAAACATAAAGATTTTGGTGGATTGTTAGGTTTTATAAATGAACATAAAAATGACATAAAAGACAAATCTTTAAATAGCGCTCTTTTTCAGATAATACTTGTCCCGTTGATAATTTTTGTAATATATTCTTCAGCCTCGTATTTTATAAAATCCCTTGTGCTATCTGCTTTTGCAAATTCAATATACAGAGTTATAGAGTGTTACTTTGAGGGAAACACTAAAGAATGGTTTTGGGCGATAAAGGGAAATCCTAAAAAAGAAGGGGTTATTGCATACATCTTAATTTTGGTAATAATCTTGGTTTTCTGTCTTTGGATTCTATAGTGCTAAACCTTTACGGAATTTTTATATCTTTAGGAACTTTTTTATCACTAATTTCCGCGCAAAAAATAATTGAAAAAAAGAATGAAGAAATTTTATGGGGAATATCCTTCTGGGCTATATTATTTGGAATTATCGGTGCCAGAATTTATCATGTCATTGACCTTTTCGGTTACTACTCCACACACTTATTAGATATCTTTAAAATATGGCGAGGTGGTTTAGGTATATGGGGAGCTCTGATTGGTGGGATTATTGGTACCTATTTCTATTTAAAATTCAAACACGAGAAGATTCTCCCATGGCTTGACGTTGTATCGGTGGTAGTACCTCTAGGCCAAGCAATAGGAAGGTGGGGTAATTTTTTTAATAACGAACTTTTTGGTTATCCCACCACCCTACCCTGGGGAATTTATGTAAGTCCAAATAACAGACCCGAACAATTTCTAATTTTCGATAAATTTCATCCTCTTTTTATCTATGAGTCAGTTTTAAATTTAATTCTATTTCTAACTTTATTTAAAATTTATAAAAAATTTAGCAAAAACTTACCAAGCGGAGTATTTTTGGCTTTATATCTAGGGGGCTACTCTGTCATAAGATTTTTCCTGGAATTCATGAGAATCTCTCCGTGGGAAATAAATTTAGAAAACGGAATTGCCTTGAATGTTTCTCAATGCATATCTATACTTGTGTTAGCTTTCTCGCTAGTATTTTTTAAATTAAGGACCAAAAAATGATATATATATCATCAGATCACCGAGGTTTTGAAATGAAAAAGTTCATTGTAGATAAATTCCTCTCCGAGAGTTTGGGAATTGTTGATTTAGGACCTATAACTCCGGAACCTGAGGATGATTATCCTGATTACGCAAGACTAGTTGCCCAAAAAATTCAGGAAAATCCTGAAAATTTAGGTATTTTAATATGTGCAAACGGTGTGGGTGTAAGCATTGCGGCAAATAAATTCAAGGGAGTCAGAGCCGCTCTTTCATGGAATTCGAAACACGCTAAAAGTACAAGAACCGATGATGGGGCCAATGTTTTGACTCTTCCTGCAAACTATATTACAAATGAAGAAGCCTTAGAAATTGTAGAAACATGGCTCTCAACTAACTTCTCCGGTGAAGACAGACACTTAAGAAGATTAATTAAACTCTCTCAGATAGAATCCGAACAAAAATGATAATACCTGCAATTTTAGAAAGAAATTTCAAAGATATACAAAATAAAGTCAATTTGATTGATAAAGTTTCTTCTACAATTCAAATAGATGTGGTGGACAATACAATTATTGAAGGCGATACGTTCCTAGACTTAAAAAAACTTACACAGTTAAAAACTAAAAACGATATTACAATTCACCTTATGGTAGAAGACCCTCTTAAATATTTAAAGGGTAGCGGATTTTTTTCTCTTTTAAATAAAGGAAAAATAGAAGGTGTGAGCACTATTATTACCCAATTGATAAATCCAGATAAACTGAACCAACTAATAAAATTTTTGGAAAAAAATAAGTATAAAATCGGGCTTTCCATAAATGCTGACGAAGATACCTCCCTACTAAGACCATATCTCACTAATTTAGATTTGATTCAATTTATGGGGGTAACACCTGGAAAACAAGGCAACAACTTCATACCATCCGTTCTTGATAAAATTAAAAGATTTAAAATGGATTTCCCTAAAGTAATGACGCAGATAGATGGCGGTGTTGCCGATTACAATTTTCTGGAAATCATCGAAACGGGTGTTGACAACATAGCCATTGGTTCGGCATTATTTAATACTGAAGATCCAAAACAAAAGTTTTTGGAATTTTCAAAATTATTTGAAGAAAAAAGGAAAACTGCCCATGAATCAACCAACTGAAGTAAATAAAAACCAAAATAAAAGACCATTGATGGTTTGTTTTTTAGGAGGAGCCTCCTGGAATAACAACGACCAACCATACATCCAAGCAAAAGAAACAGCTAAATTATTAGCGCAAAATGGATACGGCATAGTCAACGGGGGCGGTCCCGGTGTTATGAGAGCTTCCACAGAGGGAGCACACGAGGGCGGTGCCGGAGTCTTAGCTGTAACCTACCATCCAAATAAACCAAAAAGACATTTTGAAGGAACAGACCCAGAAAATAAATTTGATTTGGAAGTAAAAACTTTGGATTATTTTGATAGAACAAAGGTTATGCTTCAAACATCAGATATCCATATTATCTTTAGAGGAAGCATCGGAACGTTAAGCGAATTTGGAATGTCGTGGGAAAACTCCTATATACACGAACCAAACAACAAACCCATAATACTCTTTGGAGATCACTGGGAAGGCGTCTTAAGAGGAATAGACGAAAATATGAGTGTTAGAGGAGGGGAAACAGACATTCTAAAAATATGTTACACACCCGAAGAAGTCCTCGAATATATAAGATTTATTGAAAAAGATCTGAAATAGAAAAAAATGCTTATAAAATCCTCAAATCTATAGTACTTAAATTGTGTCGGTGATATAATACCCTTAATGCCCACACAAAAGAAAAAAACAGTCGAATTAGCAATCCAAGACCTATACAAAATATCAAATAAACTTAGACAAACAGCTATAGATATGCTCACAGAAGCCGGGTCCGGTCACACAGCCGGGTCTTTAGGAACAGCTGAAATATTCACAGCATTATATTTTAATATCATGAATGTTGACCCAAAAAATCCCAATAAAAAAAATCGTGACAGATTATTTCTTTCAAATGGACACATCTGCCCCATCTGGTATGCCACCCTTTGTGAAAAGGGATTTTTTTCAAAAACAGAACTATGGAAATTAAGAAAAATTAATTCGAAATTGCAAGGTCA
The DNA here is from genome assembly GCA_964527375.1 of uncultured Candidatus Saccharibacteria bacterium. GTDB lineage: Bacteria > Patescibacteriota > WWE3 > UBA101185 > UBA10185 > JAAZNV01. The sequence continues at coordinate 3,576 of CAZGPL010000008.1, read as the reverse complement.
CCCAAAAAGAAAGTTGCTTCCCGGAATTGAAAATTCCAGCGGGTCTTTAGGACAGGGCTTGTCTCAAGCGATAGGGTCAGCTCTAGCTACAAAAATGGATGGGCTAAATGTGGAAACATACTGTATAACAGGGGACGGTGAGCTAAATGAGGGTCAAGTTTGGGAAGCGGCTATGTTTGCTCCTAATAAAAAATTGAACAACATCACATGGATAATTGACAGAAACAATATTCAAAGCGATGGAAACACAGAGGATATAATGCCTCTTGAGAATCTAAGAGACAAGCTGGAAAGCTTCAATTGGTACGTCATAGAAATTAACGGTCACAGCATAGAGGAAATCATAAGCGCGTGCAAAATGGCAAAGTCGATAAATCAACGCCCAACTGTTATAATTGCTCACACAATCCCGGGACAGGGGGTTGATTTTATGGAGAATAAGTACCAATGGCACGGTAGGGTCCCTAACAAAAAGGAAGCTACCAAAGCCAAGGAGGAATTAAATTCGATCGTTTAGAAAGGCTATATATGATAAATGATACTCAAAGAGCTTCGCTCAAAGTTAGCTTAATACCAATTGTAATACTTATTGGTTTAATAATAGGTGCGGGATATTTCCTTCTGCAGGGGGAAATAAATTTACCTAAATTCAATAAAGGACCTACAATACAAAGGATTGAGGGTTTTCCTACGGTGATATATACCGATAATGAAATGGAAAAAGAGAGGAAGGTTATAACAAGTGAACAAGAGTTGAATGAATTTTTAAACCAAATAGACGGGACGGGACTTTTAACTGTAAGAGAAAAGATAAATTTTGAGAAGAGTGTAGTTCTGGCTGTTGTGTCGGGAACTAACAACGACATCGGACATAAAATAAAAATAAGAAAAGTATATGAAGATAAAGAAGAAAATGAAATCCGTGTTGAGTTCGAAGAAACTAATCCCGAGGATGATTGCAAAATGGAGCTAGATAAAAATATAACTGTTGATATGGTCATACTTTCAGGAACAGGTTGGGACATAGAATTTGATAAAATTACCAAAGTCATTGAATGTGAGGAAGAAGATAAAAACGATGAAGAAATAACGGATGAAGCAGAAGGGGAAGTTGAAGAAGAAGAGAATTAAATCATTAAGAAAATTTAAAATACTGCCCTATGTTGAATACAAGATTAAAATTAAACAAAGATATTTTTTTGAAAGACGAAAAGAAAAGATCTTCGAGAGATGCCTTTGGTGACGCTATTGTAGAATTAGCAACCAAAAATGAATCTGTAATCACTCTATCCGCTGATTTGTCAGAATCAGTAAAGCTAAAAAATTTCAAGGACAAATTTCCCCGCAGGTTTATACAAGTCGGAATTGCTGAGCAAAATATGTGCTCTATTGCCTCAGGTTTGGCCATAGAAGGAAAAACTCCCTACATCGTTTCACATGCTGTTTTTTTAGCATACAGAAGCTGGGATCAAATAAGGCTTTCCGTCTGTATGGATAACGCAAATGTAAAAATATGCGGCTCTCACGAAGGATTTTCAAACGGACCTGACGGTTCATCAGCAGAACCTTTGGAAGATATAGCACTAATGAGGGTATTACCCAACATGACAGTTATAAACCCAATAGATTATGAACAAACTAAAAAAGCAGTGGTTGAGATCTCAAAAATGGAAGGCCCTGTATATTTAAGATTTTCAAAAGCTGAAATACCTGATATAACAACAAAAGAAACTCCTTTTAAAATTGGCAAAGCCGATATCTTAGTAGAGGGAAAAGATGTAACAGTAATAACCTGTGGAGCAATAACTTATGAAGCTATAATAGCAGTTAAAAATCTCAAAGCTAAATTCAAAATAAATGCGGAACTTATATCCTCACCCACAATAAAACCTCTGGATGAGACAAGAATTCTTGAGTCAGTAAAAAAGACCGGTGTTGTGGTAACAGTTGAAGAACACCAAGTAGCCGGAGGCTTGGGGGGTGCTGTAGCAGAACTATTAAGTGAAAAGCTCCCTACCCCGCTCCTAAGAATAGGTATGAACGACTCTTTCGGAGAGTCGGGAACCTATGAAGAATTAAAGAATAAATACGGATTAAGTGCTCACCATATTGAAGATAAAATTTTAAAATTTTTAAAAGAAAGAAGTAAATAAAATGGACATCCTAACAATCGGAGATTCCTGCATAGATATGACAATGCACATATCAAACGCAAATGAAGTTAAAATGGATGGTTCAGATACCCCACAAATATGCTTTATCCACGGAAGCAAAATTCCTGTTGAAAAGTTCTACACATCGATAGGTGGGAATAGCGTAAATGTAGCCACAGGATGCAATAGAATGGGCTTAAAAACTGCAATTTATACTGAAATAGGAGATGATCAAAATGGCCAAAAGATAATTGACGAACTGAAAGATGCCGGGATAGACACAAGTTTTTGTATAAAAAACCAAGATTCCAACACTAATTCAAACTCTATAATTGTGCATAATTACGAAAGAACCATTTTTTCTTACCACGCTCCCAGGAACTATAAAATTCGAGAATGGGAAAAACCAACACTTCTCTACTACACATCTATAGGCGATGGTTTTGAAAATTTTCAGAACGAATTAATAAAATATATTAAAGAAAATAAAGAAATTGCAGTTGTCTTCAATCCCGGAACGTACCAAATGAAAGCAGGATTTAATTACATAAAAGAATTCTTGGAGATAACAACAATACTTATAATTAACACAGAGGAGGCTGTTAAATTAGTTGGGGAAAAGCCGTTACCCAAAACGCACATAGATTTACAAAAGTTAGGACCAAAACTTACTGTGATAACAGATGGAAAAAACGGAGCGAGTGCTTTTGACGGAGAAAACCTTGTTAAAGTAAGTGCCTATACTGACGGCCGAGAAGTAAAAGATAAGACCGGAGCCGGAGATGCTTTTTCATCCGGATTTATATCAGCAATTTTTCATAAAAAAGCGTTAAAAGAAGCTCTGGGATGGGGATCAATAAATGCTTTTGGAGAAATTACAAAAGAAAGTGCAGGAACAGGGATATACACAAAAGAAAAAATGGAGGAGATAGTTAACAAGATTATATGATTGACTCAAGAGTATAATTTAAGTATGAGTATAAGCAAATTTTACGATAGAAATAAACCAATTTTTACCCTTGGTGCCGTTATGGCAATAGTTTTTATCGGATTAATAATTTTTTATAGACTTAAACCGAGAGAGGAGACAAAACTAAGTGAAATTAACGAGTTAGACCAACAGTTTTATAAAGTAGCATATGATGAACAAACTGAAGAATATAATGAAAATAGCGGCTTCGAATCGTTTCAACAAGATAATGAAACTGTAGAGCCTGAAGTAAATGTGGACGAATTGTATGGTGTTATAGAGATAAACTACACGGAGGAAGGGTTCAAACCAAGAATCGTTAAGGCTTACATAGGTCAAAATGTGACTTGGAAAAATAACTCCGAAACAACCTTATATTTTGAACAAAGAATAGTAATCTACCCGGAACTCGGGAAAACATTTGAGGTAAAACCGGGGGAAAGCTTTAGCCAG
>CAZGPL010000007.1:0-20642 GCA_964527375.1 uncultured Candidatus Saccharibacteria bacterium | reverse complement strand
AAGATCAATTAAAAGCAGTGCAACACAAATCAGGTCCCATATTAGTAGTTGCAGGAGCAGGAACAGGTAAAACAAGAGTAATAACAGAAAGAATTAAGTACCTTATACAAAAAAAAGGTGTCACTCCCCAGGAAATCCTTGCACTGACTTTCACTGAAAAAGCTTCTGAAGAGATGGTTTCAAGAGTTGGAGATATAATGCCTCTTGGATACGAAGAACCATGGATTTATACATTCCATTCCTTTGCAGACAGAATCTTGAGAGAAAGAGGAATTGAAATAGGATTAGATCCCTCATATAAAATACTACCCTCTTCGGACCAATGGCTTCTAATTAGAAAAAATCTTTTTGACCTAAAACTAAAATATTTCAGACCGTTAGGTAATCCAACAAAATTTATCTCAGCTATACTATCTTTTATTTCAAAACTTCAAGATGAAAACATATCAACTGATGACTTAAAAAACTTTGTTCAGCAAACGGTGTACGAGAGTGATGAAGAAAAAGAAAAATGGGTAGAGTTGTCGTATATTTATACAGAATATGAACGGCTGAAGATGGAGAATTCAGCAATGGATTTTGGCAATCTAATATCGTGGTTGATAAAATTATTACGAGACCGCCCTAATATCTTGTCTGAATATCAAAAAAAATTTAAACACATACTCGTAGATGAGTTTCAGGATACAAATTATGCTCAATACGAGCTTATAAGGCTCCTCTTCCCTGCTAAAGAAATCACTACCCAAAAAAGGAGCTTGCTTGTAGTAGGTGATGACTCCCAATCAATCTATAAATTCCGAGGTGCGGCAATATCAAATATACTTCAATTCATGGATGATTTTAAAAATTCGGAGACTGTTACTCTTATTAAAAACTACCGCTCAACCCAGGAAATTTTGGATCCCGCATATAAACTAATTAAAAATAACAACCCCGACACCTTGGAATCAAAATTAGGAATTTCTAAAGAGCTAAGAGCTCAGCCTGGCGAGGGCTCAGCCCGGGACGGGCTCAGCCCGGAAATCCTCCAAACCGAAACTTTGGAAGACGAGGTAGAGCTTGTTATATCAAAAATTCTTGAAATAATGGCAAAAGAACCCAAGTATACATATAAAGATTTTGCCATATTAGCACGTGCTAACAACCATCTAGATCCTTTTATTATGTCACTTCGAAAATACGGCCTACCCTATCAACTCGTGGGAAATCGAGGTCTTTATGACCGTGATGAAATTCGTGATATCTTAGCTTTTTTAAAAATTATCATAAACACTAATGACGGGATAAGCTTATACAGAGCTCTAAATATTAATTGTATCGGAGTACCTTACCAAGAAATTTCTAGGTTGCTATCACAATCAAGATACCAAAAAATTACACTATGGGAGATGATGAAACAATCCGAAGACGAAAAAGTTGGTTTCATAGTGAAAATAACTGAAGAATTCCAAAAAGAAATAACTAAAGCAACACCCACTGAAATGGTTTTTAAACTAGTCAAATCAATTAATTATCTCGATCAATTTTTGCAAGAAGAAACTGTGGAAAACGAACTTTGCATCAAAAATCTCAATCTTTTTTTACAAAAAATACAAAAATTTGAGGTCGATTATCACAAGGAAACAAAGGAAATGCCCACAATTGTAGATTTAGTTGATTACATTGATATGGTTATAGAAGCAGGTGAAAACCCGGCACAAGCAGAAATTGAGGACATAGACACTATAAACTTAATGACTGTACATGCATCAAAAGGTTTAGAATTCCCCGCAGTCTTCATGATCAATCTAGTATCAAGTAGATTCCCTACTCGGAATAGAGGAACCTCAATAGAAGTACCAGAAGAACTTATAAAAGAGACGCTGTCAACAGGGGATGAACACATACAAGAAGAGAGAAGGCTTTTTTATGTTGGAATGACAAGAGCTAAAAAATATCTCTTCATGACACTTGGAAAAAACTATGGAGGGAAAAGAGACAACACCCCAAGCGGCTATTTAATGGAAACAGGGTTAGAAACTCAGCAAATAAAAAGAAAGGGAGAGAAGAAAACCGATTTTTTTGATTCAAAAACCAAATTGCCTGAACCTAAAATAACAAAAATTGAAGTAAAGGCTCCTGAATATATTAGCTATACTCAAATTGATAACTATTTGGTGTGTCCGTTAAGATACAAATATTCTTACACATTAAAAATACCTACCCCCCCAAACCACGCTCTAAGCTTTGGAACCACCATACACGAAACATTGAAAGATTTTCACACTCATAAAATGTTTGATAAAGATGTAACCCTACCCGAGCTTCTGTCTTTATACGAAAAAAATTGGGAGCCCTTGGGATACAAAGATGAAAAACACAGGAAATTACGTTTTGAAGACGGAAAAGAAATTTTAAAAAATTACTACGAGAAAAATTCAGATCTAAAAGTAAAACATTTGGGTATAGAGAAAAATTTTGTTCTTGATATTGACGGCACAAAGCTTAGAGGAAAAATTGACAGAATAGATAAACTCCCTGACGGAAAGATAGAAATAATTGATTACAAAACAGGGAAAACAAAAGCCCAAAAAGAGGTTGACGATGATGTGCAAATGACTATTTATACAATGGCTGCAATCGAAGCTTTAAATATAAAACCGGATAATTTGAGCTTCTACTATGTGGAATCGGGGGAAAAGGTTTCTACTAGCAGAACGCAAAAACAGGTGGAAGCACAAAAGGAAATCATCAAGGAAGTTATTAAGGGAATAAAAGAGGAAAATTTCGAACCAAAACCTAGTCGGGATTGTATGTGGTGTGACTTCAAGGAAATTTGCCCATTTGCAGAGAAGCAGGGCTCAGCCTAGGGCCCGACCTAGGGCTGAGCCCTGTGCAGGGCTCAGCCCTTGAGCCCTATCAAAGTGGTAAGCTCGTAAACTTGGAAAAAAACTTCAAAACAGGGTTAAAGTATTTAATGTAAGGATGAGGAAACTCAACGTTCTCTCCGCCAAATTTTTCTTTAAAATGAGTAAAACCTCCCCAATACTTAGTAGCCTGAGCAAATCGGGCATCGTCCCTACCTTCCAAATCCAATACTTTATAACCCAAACCTTTGAAATAAAGTATAGATTTCCATAACAATTCGTACCCAGCTTTGGTCTTTAACCCCTTCTCCGAAGTGCCACCGGTCGAATATAAGACCATATCTCCAAAACATAAATAGAATTTTCCGCTCAAAAGCTCCCCCTCTCTATTAAAGGACAAAACCAAATGGCAATCTTTTCCGAATATCTTTACTCTAGTATTGTGATGATGAATAGGCTGAATATAAAAATGTTTTCTTCTACCTGTATTTTTAACCATTTCAAAATATAAAAGAAGTTTCTCCATGGGCGGATTTTGATAAAATCTCGTAACAGTACCTTCCCTTTGCGCCCTTTTTATTGAATATTTTCCACTGTGAGAAATGTTATCCCAAAGCTCTTCTTCCGATTTTGTAAGATCTATATAAATAGTTGAGGGTGGTGTTAAAGGTTCTTCACTAAACACATACCCTTTTTTCTCTAGTACAGAAACGTCTTGCCCAATAAAAGGCTCTATTTTAATAAAAAGAGGTTTTAGTTTTTTACAAAATGTCTCAATCTCATCTAAATCTGCATCCGTAATAACCGAAGGTTTTTGAATTTTTATCATTGTCCCAATAAAAGAACGTCTAAAATATATGTTAATCTCCCCCGAAGTTCTGTGGGACTCCCAACCTACACTTTCGAGATATTTTCCCCATTTATCACTCTGTCTTATATCTATTTCGGGTCTCATTTTAATATCCCAAGCAGCTTCCATCTAACATTATTTGCTACATTAAACATTTTATAAACAGGCTCATTAATAACAAAATCGTACGAATCAATATAGTTTACGTGTCTTGCTCCGAACTTCTCTTTAAAAACCGAAAATCCATAATATGGATCACTTTTATTACTCATATCTTCGGCCGCTCCCCACATATCAAATAATTCACATCCCATTTTTTTTCCAAATTTTATTGCCTCCCACCCTAGGAGACAACTTGATTGTACATCTTTATCTTTTTCTGTAGATCCGCCGTAAGGATAATACAAAACTCTCTCATACACCAAGAGCATCCATGCAGAAAGTGGTTTTCCACCATACTCAGCTATCAATAAAAAGGATGAATCGGCCTTCCTAAAAACCTTCCAAACCTTCTCTAAATAAGTTTTTGAACGACCAAAAAACTTCTGTCTTTGTGCGGTTTCGGCGTAAAGATTATAAAACAACTCAAAATCCTCATCCGAAGTGCTTTCCCTCACGGTTACATCCCTTTTTTGGGCTAATTTTATGTTGTACCTGTGTTTCTTATGCATATTTAAAAGAATTTCTTCCTCATTTTTTGTTAAATCCATAAAAAAATTACCTTTAGCAAACTCTTCTCTTTGTGACTTGACACATCTATTTTTCAATATCTTCTCTGCCTCTGTGGCATCTTCAGAATTTTTTGTTATATTGGGAACATCAAAATGAACGGCGACACAATTATTTTCCTTTAATGAATTTTCTAATTTACCAAAATCTATATCAAAAGGATTTACACGAGCACAGTAACCGTAATAAAAGCCGGAGAAAGGAATTTTATGTTTGGTATAAAGAACGTCACCAACTCGTATCGCCGGTGTTCCATATTCGTTTTTAAATTGCTCCCAAAGCCCGGACTGCAGAACATGTCTATTCATGTGGCAAGTATACCATTGACTATTATCTCAGGTTAAGATATTTTATGAGCACAATTAAATATCGTCCTCTAAGGGACGGGATCACAGAGTACAGGCCTGAAAAAACATCGGGCCGAAAAAAGAGGCCCGTACAGATTAAAAATTTGGCGGGCTTCGATCTATTTTTAATAGTCCAACTCAAGTAAAAAATTTCTAGTATAATCTACTCATGAAAACAGTACCCTCTCAATTTCAACCACTTCTCCCTAGTTCAGATGTGCAAGATTTAGATGTAGTAAGAGATAAAAATTACATAATTCAAAACTTAATCAAAAACTCAACAATAGAGGGGTGGAAATGGATGCTTAATTCCTACACAAACGCTGATATTTCTGATGTAATTAGGACCTCAAAAATTCTAACAGCTCGTGATATTTATTTTTGGATCTATTTTTTAAAAATTTCTAAAGAGGAAATTCCATGTTTGAACAAAGACTCACAGAGAACTCAAGAAAAGTCCTGGGCTTATTAAAAGATGTAACACCCGTAAACAGCTATCTGGCGGGAGGTACAGCACTTGCTTTATGGATAAATCACAGGGATTCGTATGACCTAGACATCTGCTCCCCTATCGAATTTGATATAGATGAAACAATTGAAAAATTTACAAAAATAATACCTAATTTTGAACTTATTTCTAAATCTTGGCAGACAATTAATGGAAAATACAAAGACACCAATATAAGTCTTTTTCTCTATCGATACAAACTTCTTGAACCAACTACTAAATTTAATAACTTTCAAATAGCTTCTTTAAAAGATATATTAGCAATGAAATTAGAAGCAATCTCAGGTAGAGGGTTAAAAAGAGATTTCTACGATGTTTACATGATATGCAATATGCAAAAGTGGGATCTCAAGGAGATTATAAAAATTAATGATGAAAAATATGAAAGATTTGGCAGTTTTACTCCACATTTATTAAGGTCTGTAGTTTATTTCGATGATGCAGAGAGATTTAGTGAAAGATCTAAGGAGGTTGAAAACGAATGGGATAGAGTAAAAAAATTTTTCGTTCAACAAATAGAATTACTTTCGGAGAATAAATTAAGAGACATGTAATAACTGCTAAAACTCCCCAAACTCGTGCTTGTACTTACCCTGTATTTTATCAATATACTCATCGCCATCTTTCAAAAAGTGCAATGCTGCTCTTAAATTTTTAACTATTACATTAAATCTACCCTCTTTATCAAAACGCCTAACTGAAACTTTAACTTTTGGTTTTCTTAATAAAGCGTATGTAAAGCCGCTTTCATGAAGCCTTTTTGCCAGGTCATAGTCCTCGCCTAAACTAACACTTTCTCTAAAACCACCTATTTTTTCAAAGGAACTTTTTTTCACACATATAAAAACACCTATGGCCCCGGGTCTTTTTTTCTTTATTAATTCAAGCATAAAAATATTCACAAAGAGATATATAAATTCATCTATAGGCTTATCCGAAATAGGTTTGTTCCAAGTAGTTAGAATATCAATATCTTTTTCTTCAAGATGATTATTTATTTTTTCTAAAAAATCGGGTTCGATTGATACGTCGGCATCAAAAAACACTACGTACTCATTTCGTGAATGCTTGGCACCATAATTTCTTTGAAAAGACACCCCTCTCTTTGGGGATTCTAAAAAAGTGATGGGTAGATTTTTGGAAAATTTTAATACCTCTTCTTTTGTTCTATCTTCTGATTTACCATCTATCACTATAACTTCAAAATCCCTAAAAGTTTGTCTTTCAATACATTCTAAAATCCCACCTATGTATTTTTCCTCGTTTAGAGTAGGTATGCAGATACTAAATTTCATTTAATATTTTATAAAAAGATAACCATTCCCCGGCCCCCAAATTTTGAGCTCGAAGTTGTGAATTTATTTTACCCTTTTCTAACTCGTCTTGCTTGAAAACTTTATTAAGCATTTTTCTTGGATTTGAATAAGCTTTGTGCAAGAAGCCTTCATATTTTCTTATAAATTCTCGATCAAAACCTTTATCTGTAAGAACAAGCTTTAAGATGCCACCGTCAACTTTAGGCTCCGGAGTAAATTTTTTACTTGGAACTTTACCTAAATATTTGACATCAAAAAAAGTTTGGACAAAGGATGACATATAAGAAGAATCCGGCGATGTGCTTTTTATCTTTTCCGCTACTTCTTTTTGAACAAGTAAAACAACTGTTTCGGGCCTTTTTTCCATTTTAATAATTTTGTGAATTATGGGTGATGTTATGTAATAAGGGATTGATCCAATAATTTTAAATTCCTTTTCAGCTGTAAATGTAGAGAGCCAATCCAAAATATTCTCGTGATAAATTTTAATATCCCCGTCACCTAAAAATCTTTCAGATAGGTTTCTATAAAGACGGGCGTCTAACTCTACAGCATGAATTTTCGCGTTATTTTTTTTAGCTTTTTCTAATAAGTAACCCGTAACTAAACCGGGTCCGGGACCTATTTCAATTACCTCATCACCGTTTTCAATCTCTAAAGCATTTACCATATCGATAACTATTTTTTTGTCATTTAGGAAGTTCTGTCCTAGCTCTTTGTGCGGTTTAAACATGTGTTAATTTTACAACAATCCTATTCCCATCTAAAACTACCCCTGTCAAAATCCAGGTCGTCCAGAAAATCGTCGTTTTTTTTATTTTTTCCAAAATAATTATTAAAATTTAGGCCTTTGAATTCAATTAATTCGATAGGAATCTCAGACAAAAACCTGCTTGGAAGATTAGCTTGTATATTTCCGAAATACAAACGAGAACGTGCGTTTGTCATATATATCTTCTCTTCAGCTCGGGTAATTGCAACGTAACAAAGCCTTCTCTCTTCCTCCAATTCGGACTCTTCTCCAATGGAATTTGAGTGAGGGAAAAGACCTTCCTCCATTCCGATAATGAAAACAACGGGAAATTCTAGGCCTTTGGAGGCGTGAACTGTCATAAGAGTTACGCAATCGGAAATATTGGGACTATTTGAATTACCGTTTCTACCAGAGTCTTCAATTAACGAAACGCTTTCTAAAAACTCACTAAGATCAACAAAAAGAGACGCGACAGATTTTAACTCTTTTATGTTTTCAATACGACTTAAAGCTTCTTCTGTACCGTCATCAAGCCATTTTATATAACCGGTATCTTTTAAAACATCCTCCATAAGTTCTAATGTAGATTTGTCATCTTTTTTTGAAATCCATCTTTTGATGGGTATTTTTGAAATTCTCTCTATCTCATCCAAATCCCATTTAGCTTCTTTTAATTTTTCGACTGTTTTTTGCCCTACCCCTCTTGTAGGAACATTGATAATTCTGTTCCAGGAGACGGAGTCCCTTGGATTATGAATAACTTTTAGATACGAAACTATATCTTTTATTTCTTTTCTGGAATAAAAACGGACACCGCCGAAAACTCTGTACGGTATTCTATTTTTTATCAAGGCCTCTTCAATAGCACGAGATTGGGCGTTAGTACGGTATAAAACAGAAAAATCAGAAAAGCTTTTCCCTAGTTTCAACTGTTCTGAAATTTCATTTACAATAAAAGCCACCTCTTCATTTCCCGAGCTTCCTGAGAAAGCCACTATCTTATCTCCCTCTTTTTTGTCAGTCCATAAATCCAAAGGGATGTGAGTAGAATTATTTTTGATTAAATTTTTTGCCGCATCTAAAATTATTTGCGTTGATCTGTAATTTTGCTCTAAATTGTAGATAACAGCGTCAGGATAGTCTTTTTGAAAATTTAGAATATTGCGAAAATCAGCCCCACGAAAACTATATATTGCCTGGGACATGTCACCGACCACAAAAATATTTTTATGAGTGTTAGAAAGTTGCTTAGTGATTACATACTGAGCTTTGTTTGTATCTTGATACTCATCAACTAAAATGTACTTAAAAATTCCCTGATATTTTGTAAGTATATTAGGTTCGTCTTGAAACAGTTTTACTGTATAAAAAAGCAGATCATCGAAATCTAAAGCATGGTTATTTCTCAACCTATTTTGGTATTCCGGGTAAATTTTTGATACAGTTCTTTGAAAATAACCTTGGGCATAGTTTTCATAATCGGAGGCGGTAATGAGCTCGGACTTCGCACTTGAAATAGTTTCTAAAACACCGTGAGGATGAAATCTTTTAGAATCTATTCCGAAATCTTTTATTATTGTTTTAATTAAAGAAACTGAATCTTCAGTGTCATAGATAACAAATGATGGCGGTATACCAATGTTAAAACCATCTTTTCTTAAAATTTTCGAGCAAACGGAGTGAAAAGTACCACCCCATGGAATTTTAGTGATGTTGGAAGAGTTGAATAATATTCTACCCACCCTTTGTTTTATCTCATCGGCCGCCTTATTTGTAAAAGTAACACACAATATATTTAATTCAGAAATACCGTGATTCTGTATTAAATTAGCAACTCTGTGGGTAAGTACACGGGTCTTACCACTTCCAGGGCCTGCTACTACTAACGCAGGTCCGTCCAAATGCTTAACAGCTTCAATTTGTTGGGGATTTAGTCCCTTAAGTAACTCGGGCATGTAGTTATGATAACAGATGGGGGCTCAGCCCGGAACGGGCTGAGCCCTGCTCCGGGCTCAGCCCTGCAAATTTGCATTAGTTAAAAACACCAAGTTTGTTATAGGTATAAAGAAAAGGGGTTAGTTTAAGGGCTGAGCCCTGTTATTTCGTTGTTCTATCAACAACAGACATTGTGTTTTCATCCCAACACTCGGGAGCTAAGTTTGAGGGGAAATCGACAACGTCAACAACACCACAAGTATAGTTACCATTTCCATCAAAGATTATTCTCCAAGCTCCGTTTACCTTTGCCGCTAAAACGTAACCACCTGCTATCTCTCCGGCAAATTTAACACCTCCCGTAAGATAATCACCCTCTCTTTTGGAGATTTCTACTGTAACGTCTTCGATTCTTTTTTCATATTTTTCAGCAAATAAAAATTTTAGAGTTTCAATAACGCTTTCATCTGATTCCTCTTCAACAACCTCCTCTGTGTCTTCCGCCAACTCTTCGTCATCAACTAGCTCTTCCACAGCACTTTCTTCTTCCTCAATTTCCTGGACAACTACAGGATCTTCAGAGTCTTTTACATCGGAAATTTCTTCTTGCGGAGCATTTTGCATGATACTACTTTTTCCAAACCAATAAGCTCCTCCAATGAGACCGGCAATAACTACAAATATAACTACCAAAGGCAGTATATTATTGTTTTTTCCATTATTTTCCATGGCTGTATTATACCACGTGCCGGGCTCAGCCTAGCCCCGGGCTCAGCCCTGGGCCCGGCCTAGGGCCGGGCCCTACATCAATACTCATACCCGTGCTCAATCTCGATTCCGTAGTTCTTAAATCCGTAATCCAACATAATAATCATGTCGAACTTTCTGTTAACTGCATTTAAAACCACCCCAACTAGCTCTGTTCCATCATTTTTTGCATAAGTCACTAAGCATAACCCCGCTTCCTCTGTGTACCCCGTCTTGATACCACCCACGCCGGGATATGTAGTCAACAAATTCGTCTGATTTTCTAAATATAAATATTTATGTTTTTCAGAATACGGAAGCTCCATCGAAAAAGTCCCGACAATATTTCTAAAATCTTCATTTTGCATTGCATATCTTGCAAGCTTAACTAAATCCACCGCAGTGCTGTAAGTTTCATCATTCAAACCGCTCGGATCAAAAATCTCTGTATTATTTAAATTCAATTCCTCAGCTTTCATATTCATCCACTTAACAAAAGTCTCAACATTGCCAGCAACACCTTCCGCAATAGCGTAAGCGGCATCATTACCGGAATTCAAAATCAACCCATACAAAAGTTCCTCCAGGGTATAAACCTCACCCTGCGACAAAGCCATTGTATTTTCACCAATATCTGAAGCCCTGTAGGTAATTAAAATCTCTTCGTCTAGATTTTTATGCTCTAAAGCCACGACAGCAGTCATAATTTTCACCAAACTAGCAATTTTCATTTTTTCGCTTGAATTTTTTTCAATAATTACTTTTCCCGAATTTATATCCACAAGAATTGCACTCTCCCCCGATACTTCCGGCTGTCCTTCAACACTAATATCCTCCCCCGGCTTCCAATCTGAAATTAAACTTTCAGATTTTAAAAGTGTTGAGTAATAATTTTTCTCCGCCATATCCTCCTGAACCGAAATTTCTTCTTTGAAAATATTTCTAAAAAGAGCTATACCTAAGCTAAAAAACACGACAATTAAAATTAAAACTAACGGAAGAACTTTAAATTTTTTTTTCGGAGCGTCTTGCATATTTTATAAACAAAAGTTATGTTATCATAAAACGTAAATGTTTCCCTGAATTGGATTCAGGATTTTAGGAGATATAAAAATGATTAAATTATTAGATTTTTATGCAGACTGGTGCGGCCCCTGCAAAATTATGGGCCCCGTTTTTGATGAAATTGAAGGAGATTACGAAGGAAAGATTGAATTCCAAAAAGTAGATGTGGAATCGGATAGCGATACAGCATCGAAATTCGGAATTATGAGTATTCCTACATTCGTCTTGGTAAAAGATGATAAAGAGATAGATAGAAAAATAGGTGCTATGCCAAAAGATATGTTAAAAAGTTGGCTTGATTCGCACACAAAGTAGTATTATTAAAATATGGAAAATAAAACTGCCCGAATAGCTATAAATGGTTTTGGAAGAATAGGAAGATCTTCATTTAAAATTGCTTTTGACAGAGGAATTGATATTGTTGCCATCAACGATCTCACAAACCCCCGTGTTCTTGCGCACCTCCTTAAGCACGACACTGTGTACGGAGTTTATAAAAAGGAAATCTGGCTTGAGGAAGACGGTGTTAGAGTAAATCTTGAGGACAATACAGGTGAAAAAGGATTTTTTGATGTCAAAGGAAATGAAAATTATATCGTTGTTGAAGGTAAGAAAACGTTAGTTATTTCTGAAAAAGAACCTGAGAAACTTCCGTGGGCAAGTTTAAATATTGATGTTGTTTTAGAATGTACAGGAAGGTTTGTTAAAGATGACGCCTCGTTAGCACATATAAAAGCCGGAGCAAAAAAGGTAATAGTATCAGCACCAACAAAAGGTGGAACTATTCAAACATTTATGAAAGGTGTAAATGATTCACAATATTTGGGTCAAAACGCTATTTCTAACGCTTCTTGCACCACAAACTGCATCTCCCCTGTTTTAGCAATACTTGATTCAAACTTTAAAGTTTTAAAAGCAGGGATGAGTACAATTCATGCAATAACAAATAATCAAAATGTAGCAGACAGTCCTCCGACAGGTGAAAAAGTAGATTTAAGAAGAGCAAGAGCATCAGGATACAACATAATTCCAACTACCACGGGAGCCGCTGATGCTACAGGAGAAGTTCTTCCCCAACTAAAAGGTAAGTTTGACGGCACTTCCCTGCGTGTACCTGTTATGACAGGATCAATTGCAGACATAACCGCCTTATTTGAAAAAAATGTAAGCGAAGAAGAAGTAAATAATGCATTTTTAGAAGCTGTAAAAAATCCTAAATATAAAGACGTAGTGAGAGCAACTTTTGAGCCACTTGTTTCATCAGATATTATTGGCGACCCCTACTCAGCTATAGTTGATTTATCCATGACTAAAGTAATTGACGAAAACTTAGTTAAAGTTTTTGCTTGGTATGATAACGAATGGGGGTATAGTGTAAGACTGGTAGACATGGCTTTGATGATGGCAGAATGAGAAAAGCCTCTCAAAAATTCAAGAGGCTCTTTGTGTTTTAAATCCCTAGGACATTCTTAAAACCCTCGTATTCCTCGAAATAGGATTCTTTTAATCTAACCTTAGCAAGATTTATACTAAACTTATATTTTGTAACTTTCTGGGGGCAATTTTCTTCGCAATAGCCTATGTACCAAGCAGGGGCCTTTACTCTTTTACCATTTTTTTCGATATAAATTAATTGAGCTTGGGGCTCCTTACTTGAAGAACAGTTACCTAAATAAGAAAAAATCGTGCATAGATCCACTTCACCACCTACGTAAACAACCAATTCACAAACATCACCCTTATAGACAACCATTTTTATTCTCCTTTTCCAAAATTTTTCGTTATAACAACCGACTAGATATCCAAATCTAAAATTTTCTTAAACTCTTCGTATTCATTTTTGCAAAGTGTTGCTAGTTCCTCACCTTTTGAACTATCAAAATCCGGCCCAACATACCAAAAGCCGCGGACGTAACCTGTTAAATTTTCAGGGCTCATTACTGTAAAATTTACACAGATGTATAACATAGCCAAGCCTGTTTCTTCCATTCCGGAAAGACATTCATGAACTTCCGACAACCAAAGAGGTTGTTTCTTTACCGAGTTAAATTCCTGGCTCTTACAGTTTTGTAGAAAATCTGTGACCTGATCGTAAAGACTACGACTCACTATCACACGGTGCAGTTCCATAAACGAAGGTAATGCCATCTCACTCTCCTTTTAATAATATTTTTCCGCTACAATAACATCCAAAATACTCAAAGTCAAAGCAATATCGTGCTAAAATAAATCAATGAAAACTCTATCAGAAGCTCCTATAAAACAGGGTACTAAAGTTCTTGTTAGGTGCGATATCGATGTACCGATAGAAAACGGCAATATTGGCGAAAAATTCAGACTCGATTCCTCTCTTTCTACTTTAAAATACATTATTCAAAAGGGCGGTTTTCCAACAATAGCAGGGCATTTAGGCAAACCGAAGGGGGTTGAGGTTCCCAAACTAAGCACAAAATACCTACTCCCCTACTTTAATGAAACTCTCGGAGAGGGAAAATTTGAACTTTTGGAAAACCTAAGGTTTGATTCAAGAGAAGAACTAAATGACGAAGGGTTTTGTAAAGAACTAGCCTCTAGAGCTGAAATATACGTCAATGAAAGCTTTGCCACAAGCCACAGGGAACACGCATCTATTGTTGGTATAACAAAGTTTTTACCTAGCTATGCGGGAATAACATTAGAAAAAGAAGTAACATCACTGAAAAAAATAATGGATAATCCTGAGAAACCTCTGGCAATAATAGTAGGCGGTATTAAATTAGAAAGTAAGCTCCCTGTTATTGAAAAATTTCAATCTCTGGCGGATTTTATTATGCTCAGCTCAATGTTATCCGCAAATTGGAGTAAAGAAATTACCCATAATATGCTATTAGCTGACAATAGTGACACTGATTCAAAAGATATCAATGAAAATACACGACAAAAGTTCTCTTGGGCAATCGAAAAATCAAAAACAATTCTATGGGCGGGACCTTTAGGTATGTATGAAAACGATGAATTTATTGCAGGTACAAAAAAAATAGCTGAAAAAATCTCGGAGGTAACATCAAACAACGGGGTTTATTCTGTTGTGGGTGGTGGTGATACTATTGCCGCAATAAATAAACTAGGGTTGTTGGATAAATTTAGTTTTGTCTCTACCGGCGGAGGTGCGATGCTTGAGTTTCTTGCAAGCGGTACTCTCCCCGGCATAATAGCATTAAAACAATGCCCAAAATTTTAAAACCCTATCAAAAAGACAAATGCATAGGTTGCGAACTGTGTATTTTTGAAGCTCAAAGACAATTAAAAAAAGTGGGTTTAGAAGAATCTTTAATAAGGATTTTCAAGAAAAAATCAATTGATAATCAAAAAATAGAGTTCGAAATTGAAATCGACCCCCGTGTAAATGTTCTGGACACAGATAAAATAGTATCCATTTGCCCGAAATCCGTTTTTGAAACTGTGGAGGAAGAATAAGGTGATTGATATAACAGCTAAAAAAGTACTAATAGTGGATTTGGAAAAGAAACAATCAGAAGTAAAAAGTTACACTGATTTAAACAATTACCTCGGAGGTACGGGGCTTGGACTTAAACTGTTGGAACTATATTTAGACAGAGATCCCTTAGTATTTTCTACAGGACCATTAAATGGTTTTTTCCCTTTTGCTTCCAAAACATCCGTTATTTTGAGAAAGGACGGTTTGGTGGAAGATATTTACTTAGGAGGAAGTCTCTCAACTAGAATAAAATTTTCGAGTCTTGATTCCATAGTAATCTGTGGAAAAGCAGAAGAGGAAATAATCGTTGAAATCCAAAATTCCAAAGTAACTTTTCACAACGAAACTATCGACATACAATCCCTTGGATTACCTGGTAAAAGAAGCGCCCTTTATTTTGATGGGAAAAAGGTTTTGGCCGATCACTACTTCACTACTCCGGAGGACTATCTTGAAAACAAGTTTTTTGAAAAAAATCTCAAAGGAATATCTGTGACCGGAACTGAACTTTTTTCACTAAAAAATTTTGACGACTATAAAAAACTTTACTACGAAATTTTAGACAGAAAAAAAGACCTCAGGGTGGTTGAAGGTGTGTACCCTTCTTGCTCAAACTGCCCGATGGGATGTGGGAAATCAAAAGTAGGTGAAATTGGAGGTAATGTTTTAATAAATAGTCTTGTAGCCTGTCAATTTGCCGATAAAATATATTCAGACATTGGAACCGTATTTTCTTGTTTAAATGTCTTGGGGTATGGTTATACTCATGAAGATATAGAAAATTTACCCCGATTAATTGAAAAAACACTTAAGGATATAAGATGAAATACATAATTGCTAACTGGAAAATGAATATGGACTCTTTGGATATATCAAGATGGGTGGGACCGTTTAGCAAAAATTTCAAAGAAGCGAAAAAAGATTGGAAAAAAAGGAAAATTCCGGAAGATAGATGGCCAAAAATAATACTCTGTCCCTCAAGCATATACATCCCCCCGCTCTCAGAAATATCACAAAGAATGGGTATAGACGTAGGAGCTCAGGATGTATCAATTTACGAAAAAGGTGCCCATACAGGCGAGCTAGGGTCATTCCAAATTAAAAATTTTTGCAGGTATTCAATTGTCGGACACAGTGAAAGACAAGAACCTGTAGAAATTGTGGAAAGAAAAAGAGACATGTGTTTAAAAGAAAACATCACCCCAATAGTTTGTTTTGTAAATCCCGGAGATTTAATCAGACTTTATAAAGAAGGATCGATAATGGCCTGGGAAAACCCTCAAAATATTTCAAAAGACGGTATCTATAGAGCGGAAGACCCTGAGAAAATATCAGCCATCGCAAAAGAAATAAGAAAGATACTTCCTCCGAAGGTACCTCTTATCTACGGTGGCTCAGTGAATCAAAAAAATGCCTATTCTATATCAAGAATTAATGAATTGGACGGAGCTCTGATCGGAAACGCCAGTCTTGATTCGGACGTTTTTGTCGCTATAATTCGTTATTACATCTAGAATTAATTTACCCCATAAAGATTGTGGGAGTATTTTATTATTTGGTAAAAATGAAGTACACGGATTTGTCAAAACAAAATAAAATATACAATGAAAGCCCAAAGGGTAAAGCTAAGCTTCTGCTCTTATTTATTGTGATAGGGATTTTAGGAATTACACTGTTCTTTTTCAGAGACAACGTCATCCAAGCATTTAATCCAATATCTATGGTTGGGGGTTCCACTAAATTAAATATAAATCAGACGGATGGGAGAACGAATATTCTTTTGCTAGGGTCAGACAAAAGAAGCACGGGTTCCGAAAGTGGAAGAAATTCTCTGACAGACACTATCTTAATAGCCTCTATCGGTAATGTTGATAACGATGTAGTTTTGATTTCTCTCCCCCGAGACCTTTGGATCCCTAACTATACTTTAGAAAATGGTTACTCTTATTCGTCAAAAATAAATGAAGTTTACACAAATGCAGGAATGACGGAGCTTGAAAAACAAATGGAGGTAATTTTAGGGATACCAATTCACTACCACCTTATGGTCACATTTGATCTTTTTGAAAACATCATAGATATAATTGGCGGCATCGATATTAACGTTGAAAAATCCTTTACTGATTACGCCTACCCCGTGGAAGGAAGAGAAAACGACATGTGCGGAAAATCTCAGGAAGAAACTGATGAAATAATAAATAAAGCAAAAGAGGAAGGCACAAATTTGGAAAATGTTGCTTTCAAAAACTTCTCATGCAGATATGAGACTTTAAAATTTACGGAAGGGTTGCAAAAGATGGATGGTAAAACCGCACTAAAATACGCAAGATCAAGGCATGGGGATAACGGCGAAGGAACGGACTTTGCCAGATCAAAGAGACAACAAAATGTAATTACAGCTATAAAAAACAAGGCGCTATCGTTGGAAACACTTCTTAATCCGGTTAAAATCAAAGAACTTTATGACCAATACGCAACTAATGTTGAAACCAATATTGACTTACAATCAATTCAAAGTTTTTACTCGTTATCACAGAAAATGGATTTCAATAAAATCATATCCATTGTTATTGACGATAGGAGCGAAGCAAATGAAGGCGGGCTTTTGTATCACCCTTCTGACTCCACTTTATACGGTGGGCAGTGGGTTCTTGTACCCCAGACAGGAGATTTTTATCAAATACACGCTTATGTGCAAAAATACCTATTCGGCGATAAGTGATTTTTTAAGTTAAAATAAGAATATGATTTATATTGTTCATGGCGACGACCTATCAAAATCAAGAATAATGATTCAAAACCAACAAAAAAAGCTCGGGATAGAGTCAAGAGTTGAGTTTGAAATAAATGAAATCACCCCTGAAATCTTGTATGAAAAAGGTTGTTCAAATGATCTTTTTGGAAACCCGCCATTTATAGTACTGGATATCACTAATATTGGAAGATCAAATGCGGACCCCTATATAGAAATTTTAGAAAAGATACCAATGACAACAACAGTAATAATACTTTCAGGCAAAACACTTTCTAAAACTAATTCTTTTATAAAAAATGCACCAAAATTAAAGGCGAAACTAAACCTGAGTGAAATGGCCCCAAAAAGTAATATATTCAATCTCGTTGATGCAGTTTTTAATAAAAAAAGAAGTGTCTCATATGAAGAACTATCCAAACTTTTAAATGACGGGGTATCTTCTTTTGAAATATTGTCGATGTTATTTTATGGCTTGAGAACAGTCGCTTCCGCTAAATTTGAAACACCGGCATACAAAAAAATGCACGATTTTGTAAAAAGAAAATCATCCGCACAGTCTAAAAATTTTTCGGAGAAGGTAATAAAAAACCTTTTTGAAGAGTTCAGAAAATTAGACATGAAATCAAAGTTAAGTGAAATAGATGAAGAACTTCTGGTTCCAATGGCAATAGAATTAGTGTTAAACTCTTAACAATGCCTATCAATAATTCTGGTAAAAAAGTTTATATAAAGGACGAATCTTTTGATCCCATATACAGATCGGTGAATTTACCTTTTCTGTTTAAAACAAGAATGTTGTCCGGGCTTTTAATGTCCCTCGGATTTTTAGTTTTAGGAACCCAAGTAGTCCTACCACTAGTATTTTTTAAAACTCAAGACACCGTGGTAAGACCGATGGAACAAACTGTGCTAGGAGTTGCTACAGGTTTTAAAGATTTTGATTTCTCGGAAATTGAAAAAAATGAAAAGATGATAAAAAATCCTGAGGAAATACCTGAATTTTTCTACATAACCATACCAAAATTGAAAATTGAGAATGCTTTTGTGAAATCAGAATTCGATGGAGCAAGCCCCGATGATTTTATCGGACACTACAGAGGGTCAGCATTGCCAGGAGAGACAGGAGACTCTTTTATCTACGGACATTCTGTTCTCCCATGGTTCTTTAACCCAAAAAACTATAAAACAATATTCTCTACTCTAGGCAACCTGGATATAGGAGACACGTTCACTATTAAATATAAAGAAAATAATTATGAGTATAAGGTTGTGGAAAAAGTAACGTTAAATCCTAAGGATGTAAAACCCCTAGATGGGTGGAGACCTGAATATCTTAACGAGTCAACAGTATCTCTAATGACTTGCTGGCCTGCAGGAACAAAAACAAACAGACTTTTAATCAGAGCAATATTGGAAAATTAAAATTACAAACCTTTTGAAGTTCTTTTTTCAAAACTATTCAGTGCTAACTTTCTTGGATTTTTATAGACAAAAATTATTGAGTACAAGAACAAGAACAAAGCAAAGAACAGTCCGAAGGTTATGCTAGTAATACCCGTGTTAAGGTTGGGGTCACTAGTGGTAGTTTCTCTTACCGTAGTTGTCGTGGGAACCGTCTCGTCTGCACCTGCTAAAACCTGTCTGGATTTGGTATTTGGATTAACATTTGCAATTTCCTCAAAAACGGATCTTTCCGTACTATCCCCTGCAACTTCCGGAGATTCATCAATTTTCTGAACGGGGTCTCCTGAATTAACATTTGAAATAATAGATGGAACCGAAGAGTCCTCATAATCACTATCGGAAGTGCTGGTCATAAAATAATAGATAGTACTGAAAACTATAAGGGAAATGGAAAGAGTCAAAATGAAGGTGCTTAGACCTTTTTTTGCTTGGTTTCCTAAACTTGTATATTCTTGGTTATTTTCCATTGGCAGGATTCTTTAAACTTTTAATAAAGTCTACATCAATATTAACATTTAATGGAGTGGTTTTGTCAAGTACTGTCGAAGGAAGAAAAAAACCTCTGTCTGATTTTTTCATACCAAACAATGCCCAAAAGAGCAAAACAACAAGAAATATTATCAACGTTTTAAGAAATTTTTCTATCATTTTCTCATTATAAAAGATCTGACACTGACATTTAGATTATCATCTTTGTCACCAATAGACATCCTAATACTTTCTATTTCGGTTATTCTTCCGGAAGATTCAATCTTTTCTATAAAACTTGGCAGGTCCCCTTTGCCTGTAATTTTAAGGGACATGTCAACAAAATTTTCACCAACTTTGCTAAAATTTAAATTTCCAAGCGTGTACCCCGCGTCCCCGGTTAAAACGAACATATCAACCATATAGGTTTGCGGTAGAAAATCATCCGGAAGGTACTCATCAAGAATATTTGCGTCCTCCCCCACTAAATCTAACTTCTCTTTCGCAATTTTTAATTCATCAATCTTTTTTTCTAGCTTTTTATTGCTTTCGTACATTTCATCAAGAAGTTTAACGTTGGAAAGAAATATTTTTGTTACAGGAAGAAATCCAAAAAAACCAAAAACTACTAGAGTAAAAATACCCCAATAAATGTAAATCTTCACAGTTATTGCTTCATTTGAAATAAACCTTTTTAAATTACTGATAATTCCTGTTGTTTCTTCTTTCATTTAAAAGTCCCTTCTAGAGTTACGTTATACTGCTCTTTTGACTTATCAAAACTTGCTGACCTGAGAACAATTTCCGCCAACATATCTTTTTCCAAATAATTTAATATTAAATTGGTAAAATCTAATGCTGTTTTTCCTGAAAAAGTAATTGCGAATCTGGAATGGTCAATATTTAAAGACTTCAATGTAATATTTGCACCTATGTTATCTAGTACAAATTTGGTTTTATCTAATAGCAACTCTCTCTCGTTGGAAAATTTTTTGTAGGCTAAGGTCTTAGCATCAATTTTCTTTGCCTTTTCCTCAACACCGGCATAAGTGTCTACTTCAAGTGAAAGCTGTTTCTGTAAATTTTTTTGAAAATCAATTATTGTGGTAGATGCGAAGTTAATTACAAGCATGACTCCAAAAGAAACACTCAAAATGATGATGAAATCTCTTATTATCGTCATTAATTTTGACGCGTATTTTGGAACTACATAAAACTGCTGTGCGGTTGAAACAAGATTAAATCCGGATTCAAGACTCCCTTCAGAGCTACTTTGTTTTTTTGGCTTTTGTGGCCCTGGGTTTTGAGGGTTTGACTTCTGATCCATCTTCTTTTCGAAGATCGAGGGCAGCAATTTTTTTAGCATATATAGATTTT
>CAZGPL010000006.1:0-22343 GCA_964527375.1 uncultured Candidatus Saccharibacteria bacterium | reverse complement strand
CAGTCATAGTTCACAAATCATACCCTTACACCCCGGATATATTTGATTACGGTATCTACACTCCTAACATTCTAAATTAAACATTTTTAATCTCTATCTCCCCCCTTTTTATAACCATACATTTTCACTTTCAAAGGTAAAATTTTTAATAACGAGTAATTCTATTAAATAAGAAATTTATACAAAATGTTGACCTTCTTTCCCATGTAGTATAAAATCCCTATGTATTAAGATAAAGAGAATAGTAGTTGTTTTAAGTGGGCCTAACCCACTTTTTTTAATAAAAAATTATTAAAAAGGAGTAAAAAAATAAGAGTTTGCTCGTCTAGCCAAAGGTAGACTGCGCTCTCTCTTACTAATAGAATTACAATTATGGCTATATCGGAATTTAATGCGGCAATAAGTCAAGTCGCAACGGAAAAAGGAATATCTGTTGAAAGTGTTTTGGAGTCTGTGAAATCTGCTTTAGCTACAGCTTATAAAAAGGACAGAAAAGAAGCAGGTGAAGACGTTGAATTAGAGGAGATAGTGGTTGATCTTAATCCAGATACAGGTGAGGTACGAATTTTAAAAGATGGTATGGATGTTACTCCCGCGGGTTTTGGTAGGATCGCAGCTCAGACGGCTCGACAAGTCATGGTTCAGAAGATAAGAGAAACGGAGAAAGACGTTATAACTACGGAGTTTAAAGGAAAGATAGGGCAGATTGTTTTAGGTACGGTCTTTAGAGTCGAAAAAGGTACCGTTACATTAGATATGGGAAAAAACAGAAGTCAGGGTGTTATGCCCAAAAATGAACAGGTTCCTACCGAGAGTTATCGAATAAATCAAAGGTTGAAAGTTCTTGTAAAAGATATTCAAGAAACTCCTAGAGGTACTGAAATTATTGTAAGTAGATCAGATCCTGAATTTGTTATTAGATTATTTGAGCAAGAAGTTCCTGAGATATCATCGGGGGTTGTAGTTATTGAAGCGATTGCAAGAGAAGCTGGTTCCAGAACAAAAATGGCTGTTTCTTCTAAAGACGATAAGGTAGATCCTGTAGGAAGCTGTGTGGGTCAGAAAGGTGTTAGAGTTCAATCTATAATTTCCGAGCTTTTTGGTGAAAAAATAGACATAGTTCCTTATTCCGACTCATTAGAAAAATTTATAGCTTCTAGCCTATCCCCCGCAAAAGTGACTGAGGTGGACTTGGATCCCAAAGAAAAAAGAGCTTTAGTTACAGTTCCTGAGGATCAACAGAGTTTAGCTATTGGTAAAGAAGGCCAAAATGCAAGGTTAGCCAACAAACTAACCAAATGGAAAATAGATATTAAAGGTGTTGTGGGGGTTTTTTCAAGTGATGACGCTGTGGAAGGTTTTGTAAAAGATTCATCCGAAGATAAAGTAGTTGGTGTGTGGGATGCAGAGATTGAGAAATTTAATAAAGCAGAAGAAGATAGGAAAGCTGAAGAAGACCTTGTGGAGCCTATTTCAGAAGAACTATCTAATGAAAGTGAAGATTTACCGGCCCAAGATCAGTTAGAAAATACTGAAAAAACAGATGAGGAGTAAATTGCTTTTTTATAAACTAATGTTTGTAGAGAGTGTGGAATCAAATTACTTGTTGAAAATATGGTCGAAACAAATAAAAATAAAAATGAAGAGAATATTAGAGCACCCATTGTTACATTTATGGGTCATGTTGACCATGGAAAGACAAGTATTCTTGATAAGATAAGAAAAACCAACGTTCAGGAGAAAGAGTATGGGGGGATTACCCAACACACAGGAGCTTATCAAATTATTCACGAAAGTAAAAAGATTACTTTTATAGATACTCCCGGACATTCAGCATTTACCCAAATGAGAGCTCGCGGTGGTCGTGCGGCTGACATTGTTGTTTTAGTAGTAGCCGCGGAGGAGGGTGTCAAACCTCAGACAAAAGAAGCAATTTCTCACATAAAAGCCGCAAAGGTTCCTTTAATTGTTGCCATAAATAAGATAGATAAGCCAGGTTCCGATCCCCGAAAAGTAAAACAAGAGTTAGCTCAAGAAAATATTTTGGTTGAGGATTGGGGAGGTAGCGAGTTATGTGTTGAAATATCTGCTAAAACTGGTGAGGGGTTGGATAAACTTTTGGACGCAATTTTACTTCTTTCCGAAATAATTGATATAAAAGCCGACCCTAAAGGAGACTTGGAAGCAATAATAATTGAATCTAGGTTAGATAGAAAAAAAGGTGTTGTTGTTTCTTGTATTGTTAGGAATGGAACTTTAAGAGCAGGAGATTTTGTAATAGCTAGCGGACTTAACGCAAAAATAAAATGCATGAATGACCATAACGGGAAAATGGTTAAAGAGGCTTTACCTTCAGATCCCGTTGAGATATTGGGTTTTAGTTGTGTTCCCCATGTTGGAGATTTAATCCTAACCAAGGGGAGCGAGTTGGCAGAGCTTTCTCAAGACGAGAACAAGATAGAAATAGTTGGTCAGGATGCAAAAAGGATGATATCTATAGTTCTAAAAGCTGATACTGAGGGAACTTTGGAGGCGGTAAAATGCAGTTTGGCTGATTTAGTCACTTCTTCGGCAGAAACTACATATGCGTTAAAATTACTTCACACCGGGACCGGCGACATAAATGAATCTGATGTAATGTTGGCCCAGAGCGGTAAAGGAGTTGTTATAGGTTTTGATATAAAAATATCTCCTTCAGTTGAGGATTTGGCTGAATCCTCGGGGGTGATGGTAAAATCATATAAAACCATTTACGATCTTATAGACGATGCCTCAAAACTTCTGGAAGGTACTGCAGTTACGGAAATGTCTAAAGTAAAAGGTAGAGCAAAGGTTTTAAAAATATTCAAATTGGATTCGGGTGACATTATTGCCGGATGCAAAGTTTTGGCAGGGGCTTTAAAAGTGAAATCGAGAGTTGCAATATACAACAAAAATCCTGCTGATATTGTAAAAACTGATGAACCAATTTTCTATGGATCAATCAAAAAATTAAAAAAAGGTAAAGACGATATTGATGTAGCCGGTAAAGATAATGAATGTGGTGTTTTATTAAAGCCGCAATTTGAAGAAATTTCCGAAGATATGTACTTAGAAGTACTTTAACCCCCCCCCAAGTTTGACACTATGGGATTACTATTGTAAAATACCCAAGATTCTGTTATATTACTCAGTTCTCAACTTTTTCAAGCTATCCTGCTCAACTGTAAATACTATGAATGATTACATAGAAAAAAGGAATCAAATAATTGAATTGATAAATGGAGCCGAAGATATTGCAATTATGCCTGCAAAAGTCTCCGGAATTGATGCTTTTTCTGCTGGAGTTGGATTATACCTTACCCTGAAGGATGAAGGTAAGAATGTCACCATGATATATCCCGGAGTGACACCTGAAGATTTTGGGAATACTGAGGGTTTAGACATAATATCAAATCCCGGCCAAAGAGAATTGTTGGTTTCTGTTGATTATTCTAATACCGAGGCCTCAAAAGTAAATTATTCCACCGATGATGATGTTTTACATTTTTCAATAAGCCCCGTAGGTAGAGATTTTGATCTTTCCAGAGTGAGGTCTGAGATTAGAGGAATGAATTTTGATCTAATAATTACAATAGGGGCCCAGATTACAGGAGACTTGGGAAAGGCTTTTGAAGATGTGGGTGGGGAATATGGGCAAGCTGACATTTTAAATATTGATAATACCGATAAAAACCAAAGGTTTGGGAATATTAATATTGTAGATTCCAATATTGAAAGCTTAAGTTTAATGGTTCTTAACTTAGTTGCAGGTCTGGGTTTTAGGGTTAGCAGAAAGTCTGCAGAATCACTGTTAAAAGGAATTTCCTTGAGGAAAGGTATTTAGTAGTTGATTTTTAAAGGTTTGTTTGATATATTACCATAGTTAATTATGGCTTTACCTAAAGAAAAAAAAGCACAAATAATAAAAGGAAGCAGGCTTCATGATGCCGATACCGGTTCTCCGGAGGTACAGGTGGCAATATTGACAGAGAGCATATCCAAGCTTTCGGAACATCTTAAAGCTCATAAGAAAGACAATCACTCAAGAAGAGGATTACTTCAGATGGTCAATAAGAGAAGAAGATTGATAGCTTACCTCAAAAGAAAAGATGAGGATAGGTACAGTCAGTTAGTTGAAAAATTAGAGCTATCTAAGTAGGGATAGCAAGTAAAAATTTTGGATAGCGGGTCTTATCTTTTGGATTAGGAGGCAGGCTATTATGCATAGAGTGCATAATATTTTGAATCTTAATCCTCACGATACTAAAACCCCTATAAAGTAAAAAATGAATAAAATTGTAAGAAAAGAAACCAATTTTGCCGGTAAGAAACTTATTTTCGAGACCGGAGAGTTAGCTTTAAGGGCCAATATGGCTGTAAAAGCAACCTACGGGGATACCGTACTTTTAGTAACTGCAGTTTCAGGTGACCCCTCACCCGAGGCTGATTTTTTGGGCCTCAGGGTTCAATACGAAGAAAAATTATATGCTAGTGGTAGTATTAAAAGCTCCAGATTTGTTAAAAGAGACGGTAAAGCTACTGATGACGCTGTTATAGCAAGGAGATCTATAGATCATGCAATAAGACCTTTATTTCCTAAAGATTACATGGATGAGGTTCAAATAGTTGTGACCGTTCTTTCTCTTGATGAGGAAGCCGACCCCGAATTTTTGAGTATGGTAGCTACTTCTGCTTGTATACAGGCAAGTGACATACCTTTTTATGGTCCTGCGGCTACAACCAGAATTGGGCTTATAGATCAAAACTTAGTTTTATCACCTACCCTTAAACAACTGGAAGAGGAAAGTGATCTGGACATGATGGTTTCTTTCGTAGGAGAAGATAAAAGATTCTTAGCGGCAGAGGTTGAAGCAAATGTCCTTCCAGAAGAAAAGATTCTGGAGGCAATAAATTTTGCAAGAGATAACATAGATCCCCTCTACGATTTCATAGCCGATTTTGTTAAAGAAATTAATCCTGATACTAAAAAATATGAGTATACATCAAGATTTCCCGCTGAGGATTTGGTAAAGGCCATTTCTGAAAAAACCAAAGATAGAGTTGAGGAGATAATGAAAGAAAAAACAGTTACCGAAGGAAAACAGGATATGAGTGAGAGACTAACGGATCTAAAAGAAGAGACCTTTAAGAGTTTTGAGGGTACTTATAAGAAATCAGACATGGAAATGGCATACGAAATGGTAAAAAAGGAAGTTATGAGGAAAATCGTTTTAGATGAGGGAAAAAGAATTGACGGTAGAAAAGTGGACGAGGTCAGGCCTTTATCTATAAAGACAGGGGTTCTCCCCAGAACTCACGGGAGCGCGCTTTTCACCAGAGGTGAAACTCAGGCTCTTACTGTTTGTACATTGGGTTCCCCTTCTGATGAGCTTTTGATACAGGATATGTATGGTGAGAGAAGAAAAAGATATTTACACTACTATAATTTTCCTCCATTCAGTGTAGGTGAGGTAGGTAGGTTTGGTGCCCCGAACCCAAGAGAAATTGGTCACGGAATGATAGCAGAAAAGGCTTTAAGACCTGTAATACCTAGCCAAGATGATTTTCCTTATACAATTATGCTGGTCTCTGAAATTATTACTAGCAACGGCTCTTCATCAATGGCTTCAACTTGTGGCTCTACATTAGCTCTTATGGATGCCGGTGTGCCGATAAAAGACATGGTTAGTGGTGTCGCCATGGGTTTAATAGTTGAAGACGATTCTTTTTCAAGATACCAAATATTAACCGATTTATCAGGTGAAGAGGATGCTAATGGTTATATGGACTTTAAGATGACCGGAACTATAAGAGGAGTTACAGCTATTCAACTTGATGTAAAAGTAAAAGGAATTCCTATGGATGTTCTTCCCAAAATTATTGAACAATCAAAGGAGGGAAGACTTTTTATCTTAAAAGAAATGCAAAAAGTTATTGATACTCCAAGAGCTGAAGTTTCTCAATACGCACCTAAGACTGTAACTACAATGATAGATCCTGATAAAATCGGTATGGTAATAGGATCAGGCGGAAAAGTAATTAGGGAAATTCAGGAAAAAACTCAGTCTGAAATTTCAATTGAAGAAGACGGTAAAGTAGTTATTTCTTCGGTCGATAAAGAAAAAGCTGAAGAAGCATTGAAAATAGTTGAAGGAATGACCAGAAATATGCAGGTTGGTGAGATTTTTGAAGGAACCGTAAAGGAATTATTGGATTTCGGAGCTTTAGTGGAAGTTTTACCCGGAAAAGTAGGGTTACTTCACGTTAGTGAGATAACTGATACATTTGTTGAAAATGTTGATGAGTGGTTTAAAGTTGGCGATGTTGTAAAGGTAAAAGTAATAAGCGTCGGGGATGAGGGTAAGTTCAGTCTTTCAAAAAGAGCCGCCGAGGACCCGAATTATGTTCCAACTGAAAGAAATAATGGTAGGAACGGCGGTTTTAGAGGGAATGATAGAGGAGGCAGAAGACCCTTTGATAGAAATAACAGAGACAGAAGGAGATAAATTGTTGTTTGTTAAGTATGGAATAGATGCTGATAGTGTTTTATAATAGATGTTGATGAAAAGAACCTGCCCCTTATGTAAATCTATTCTTACTGATAGTAGCAATTACTTTTGTGAGTTTTGTGGTGAAATATTGCCCGAAAAAATTCAAATTAAAGAAAAAGATTACAAAAATATTAGAGAAGTTAGACCCGTAAGCAAGAAAAAAGAATCATTTAAAAACGATTACTATAAGAATAGCTTAGCTCCTTTGGTAAGCATGAGAAGCGTTGTAGTGGGGATAGTTCTGGGAATTTTCATCAGTATTTTCTTTTTCCTTTTTTTCAAGTCAGACATACTTCATGGGGTAAGAGAGAAGATTTTTACTCAGAAGAGTTCTGTTCCTAATGTAAATAAAAATGTTGTCAAACCTGCTACGGAAGAAGTGGAGGATAAGGAAATTTTGGAAATGGGGTTAAGTATTGCGTCCGGTAATTTTGGTCAATACAAAATCAGAGATTATGTTCCTTATGATACCCCACTTTATCTGGAATTTAATGATATTTCTACTCTAGAGCCCTACTTTAGCTTTTTGGGAGGAGATTTTTTCACATTAACTGAGAATTTAAAGGGTAACACAGAGATGTTTTATTCTGCTTTTTATTTTGTAAAAGGTTTGAAAAGTGGGTGGGTTGTATTGGTATATTTAAAAGACGAAAACTTGGAAATCAGGGAATTTAGTAACATTTTTACTGACAGAATTGATAATATTCTTATTATATCCTCGGACCCGGCTTTCATAGATGACGTTAAATTAGCTAAATCTGAGGTAATAAAGAGTATATCTATGCACCCTGTTTTAATATCTGTCGCAAATTTATTGCCTAAAGAAGGTCAGATATTTATACTTAGAACCACAAACGAAAGTGACGGGATTACAGAAGAGTTGGAGAGAGCTACTACTTCCGAAGAATTTAAATCTGTGCTAAAAACTTTTAAAGATGCGGAAATATCTTATTTGGTAATTAAATAATGGAAAAAAAGGATTTTTTAATAGAAGAGCTTAATACTTTAAATAAAAAGATTGAGGAAACTAAAGGTTTGCCTCAGGATTTGAAAGAACGTTTGGATCAGATGCTAGATAGACTTGATAGGATGGCTAATCTCGGTCACTACGCCACTGAATTTGACACCCTGTCTAGATACATTGAAACTGTAATCTCTATTCCATGGGTTGCGGAAACAAAAGATATTTTAGATTTGGAGAGAGCAAAAGAAAGTTTAGAGAGAAATCATTACGGTATGCAATATTCTAAGGATAGAATTTTAGAATATCTTTCTACCCTTATACTTCTAACCCAAAGAGGTGAGGGTGCTGTATCCAAATCTCCCGTGCTTTTGCTTGTCGGTTTGCAAGGTGTTGGTAAAACAACATTGGCCTATTCTGTTGCCGAGACTTTGGGTAGAAAATTCGAGAGAATCGCAATGGGAGGTATTGGTTCTTCCACGGAGTTAAGAGGGAAGGCAAAATCCTTTCAGGAAGCAGAACCCGGTCAAATAATAAAATCTCTCATAAGAACAGATGTTAAAAATCCATTGATACTTCTAGATGAAATTGATAAAGCCAGTGGTGAGCAGGGTTTAAGAATGGATATTATGGCTATTCTTCTTGAGATATTAGATCCAAAGCAAAATGTAGCTTTTAGGGATCACTATATTGATTATCCTATAGATCTCTCTAATGTCCTCTTTATATGTTCTGCAAATACAACCGGTACTTTGTCTACAGCTTTGATGGATAGAATGGAGATAATAAAAATGCCTTCTTATAGCGACCAAGAAAAGATAGTTATTGCCAGAGATTATTTAATGCCTCAAATAATTGCAAAATCGGGTTTGAAGGATGGGGAGTTGGAGATAGATCCTAATCTTTGGCCTGGAATCGTAAGACCTTTTGGTTTTGACTCAGGTATAAGAAGTTTAGGTAGAACTCTTGAAGCCATTTGTAGAAAGGTAGCTAGGGAAATAGTGGAGGGTACATCAACTAAAGTTACAATTACGGCTGAAAATTTAAAATATTACCTCCCGCAATAGTTTATGGAAAAAGAAAAATTGTTAAAAGATATCGAGGCAAGTGTTATATCTTGTACTAAGTGTAGATTATATAAAACTGCTACCAACGCAGTTCCGGGGGAGGGGGATATTAATTCAAAAGTAGTTTTTGTAGGTGAGGCTCCGGGGTACTATGAAGATATATCCGGTAAACCTTTTGTTGGAAGGGCCGGTAAATTATTAGATGCTTCTCTTAAAGAAATAGGGTACAAAAGGGAAGATATATGGATAGGAAATATTATAAAACACAGACCTCCCGAAAACAGAGAACCACTTCCGGATGAGATATCCGCCTGCTCTCCTTTTTTGGATTTACAGCTACAGATTATGTCTCCGGTTTTAATAGTGACTTTGGGAAGATATTCAATGAACCATTTTTATCCTAATGGGAAAATATCTCAAGATAGGGGTAACTTGATAAAGGCAGGAAAATATTACATATATCCTGTTTATCACCCTGCCGCGGCACTAAGAAGTACGGGAGTTTTACAAGAATTTAAAAAAGATTTTCAGAGAATTCCCGAGATGATTGAAAAAGCTGAAAAGCTAACAAATTCAGGGGAATCTTTGAGCTCTGATGATAAAAATGTAGAAAGTTCGGATGGACAATTAATCCTAGACCTGTAGAATTAATTGTTACGTTTCTTTTAATTTCTGCGCTTTTGCGCCTATTAGAGAAGCTGATAAAAATATGCAAGAAAATCAAAATAATAATCAAAAACCTAATGTTAAAGTAATAATGATAGGAGGTACAGAGAAGGTAAATAAAAATCTTACTGTTTATGAGTACAATGACGATATAATTGTTGTAGATTGTGGTATCGGTTTTCCGGACATTTTTGATATGCCCGGTGTCGATACTTTGATTCCCGACTTTACCTATTTAATAGAGAATTCACACAAAATAAAAGGAGTTTTTATTACTCACGGTCATGAAGACCACGTTGGTGCGGTCCCGAACCTTTTAACTGAACTTCCAAATGTCCCAATCTATGCTAGTAAATTAGTTGGCGAGTTTATAAAAGTAAAGCTAACAGAGAAAAGCTTTAGTGAAGTAGGAAAAAACTTTAGTTATCATCTTTTTACCCCGGAGTCCGGTGTAGTTGATCTTGGAAATTTTAAAGTGTCGGCTTTTAGAATAAACCATTCTATACCTGAATCCATGGGTCTGGTGATAAAAACCCCCGAAGGTGTTCTTCTCCACATAGCTGATTACAAATTTGATGAAAATCCTGTTTTAGATAAACCTGCTGATGTTGATACCATGGAGAGATTGGGAAGAGAAGGTGTTTTATGCCTTCTTTCGGATTGTTTGGGAGTAACTTCCGAAGGTCATACCAAATCCGAAAGCACTTTAACCAATACATTCCACGATCTTTTTGCGAGAGCCGGGAACAGACAAATAATTGTTACTACTATGTCTTCAAATATTTCCAGAATGTATCAAATAATGAACGCCGCTGTTAATGTTGGAAGAAAAATAGTTCCTAGTGGTAGGTCTGTTGAGCAGATGGTTGATGTAGCAAGAAGATTGGGTTATTTACCTTTCCCTGATGATTTTTTTATTAAAGAACAAACATCGAGGGATCATTTACAAAAAGACTTAGTTTATTTAGTAGCAGGTAGTTACGGTCAACCCGGTTCCTCATTAGACAGATTAAGCAGGGGTGAGCACGAAAGTATTTCTTTAGTAGGGGAGCCTATGGTTATATTTTCTGCTGATCCAAACCCTCCCGGAGCAGATATAACTGTTGAAAAAGTTATGGATAATCTAACCTTAAAAAATTGTGAAGTAATTTACAGTGAAATACAAAATAATCTTCACGTTTCAGGACACGCTGTTAGGGGAGATATTGAGAGGATGGTTAAACTTATTAATCCGAGATATCACATTCCCATTGGGGGAACTATTACAAAGATGCGAGCTTACACTAATACCATGATGAAGATGGGGATTCAGAAAAACAGAGTTTTTGAGTGTCTTGAAGGTGACTCTATTGAGTTCTCAAATGGTGTAGCAAAAAAAGGTAAGCATTACGAAACAAAGCCCGTTTACATTAGCGGGGATAAGTTAAATGAGTTAAACCCAATTGTTGTTAGGGATAGGGGGCAGCTATGTTCTGACGGGGTTTTTGTCGTTGCCGTACCTGTTTCCAAAGAAGGTCAGGTTCTTGCAGATAAGCTGGAGATAATAACAAGGGGTTTTATTTATGTTAAAGATTCTAAAGATCTTATGGATAGATCAAAGAAGTTTATAATAAAAAGATTTAACGCTTCCAAGGCATTAAAAAAGGACCCTTCCGATACTAAAAGAAAATTGGAAAACGATATTTCTAAGTTTTTACGTAAAGAGACTAAAATGTCACCTATGATTATTGTTCATTTTATAACAATGTAGGTTGCAATTATTTCTTAAAAATATCTTTTTGTGCTATTATAGAGCTAATGTCCAGGGGTAGAAGAAGAAAATTCAAGATCGGGTTTAATGTAAAACCGGAGACTGTACGGTCTATTATTTCAATTATTTTTTTGGGATCTGCCTTTTTAATTCTCATCTCCTTTTTTGCCCCTTCATACTCATTAAATGCTAAGATACAGCAATTTTTAAGATTATATTTTGGCCGTCCTTCAATAATAATCCCATTGATTATGGGAAGTTTTGGAATCTTGTTTTTTGATCGCATTGATAAAAGATACAAGGAGGCTCGGGTTTTTGTCGGTCTATTTTTGTTGCTTTTCTCATTATCAGGTATATTTCATGTTTTTATTTCAAAGGATAACTCTTACGATTTTGCATCGGAAGGTAGAGGAGGAGGTTTGATCGGTTACAAACTTTCTTATTTTCTATCCTCAAGTATAAGCACCTTTGGAGCTTCTGTTCTGCTATTTTTATCATTATTAGGATCTATATTTTTATTATTTAACATGTCTTTTGCAAAAATTTTCGATTTCTTTTCTAACAATAAGTTTTTCTCAGGTTTATTAGAGAGTATAAAATCATTATTTAGGAAAAAATCCATTGATGAGAACGAATTAGAGTTTGATACTTCTTCGTCGATGATGTTGGAAGATAGAGACGAGGGTATTGACATTGAACCCATGGATAGAAGTAAAAACGCGGAACAAGTTCCTATCTTTGAAGTTATACCTACTATGTCTGAACCTCAGCTAGCGATAGGTTCTAAAAACATCAATTCGCTAGTTCCCACAATGGCAACAAAAAATCCGATAATTCCTTCGGATAAAATATGGAATTACCCTCCCGCAAGTTTGTTTGAAGAACCTGTAGTTAGAGTTGTTGATACTTCTGAAATAGAAAGAAGGATAAAACTGATAAAAGACACTCTAAAATCTTCCGGTGTTGATGTTGACATAGCTCCGGAGGATGTTAAAGTTGGACCCACTGTTACTCAATACGCAGTAAAACCCAAATCTGCCAACAGTATTCAAAAGATTGTGAGCCTCCATAAGAGTCTTGCTTTATCTCTTGCTTCTCCTAGCGGTTCAGTTAGGATTGAAGCTCCTATTCCCGGTAAATCTCTTATAGGGATTGAGGTTCCAAATAGAAATAGGTCAACGGTATATTTTAAATCTCTTATAGAGTCAACTCCGATGAAAAATATTAAATCTAAACTTGCCGTAGCTATTGGTGAGGATGTCTCAGGCAAGCCTATTGTCATGGACATCGGCGAGATGCCTCATATTCTGGTAGCAGGTTCTACCGGAACAGGAAAATCAGTTTTTGTCCACAGTATTATTTCTTCAATACTTTTTAGAGCTACTCCACAAGAGGCAAAATTTATTTTAATTGATCCTAAACTGGGTGTTGAATTTGGAGATTATGCTGATATCCCTCATCTTTTAGCACCAGTTGTTACGGACATGGACCAAACACCGTCCGTTTTCAAGTGGACGGTCGAAGAAATGGAGAGAAGATATAAGTTATTTGATAAAGCCAGAGCCAGAAATATTGATGATTATAATGAAAAATCCGGTATTCAAGTTATGCCATATATAGTAATGATAGTGGATGAGTTTGCAGATCTTATGAAAAGAACCAATCCTACAGATCTTGAGAGAGACGTAATTAGAATAGCCGTAAAAGGACGTGCCTCAGGAATCCATTTAGTACTCGCGACTCAAAGACCTTCGGCAGATGCTATTACAGGTTTGATTAGAGCTAACATAACTTGCAGAGCTGCCTTTAGGGTTCAAAGTCAAATTGAGTCTAGGGTTATTATTGATACACCGGGTGCAGAGAAATTGCTCGGAAAGGGAGATATGCTCTTTGTACCTCCACAGTCGACAAGTCCTGTCAGAGTTCAGGGGGTTTTTATCACCCCTAAAGAGACTGCTAATCTTACCAATTTTTTAAGAGAACAAGATATAGAGCCTGATTATGAAGATGATATTTTCAATATGTCTGTAAGCACTTCAAAAAACGGGACCGTCAAGTCAAGCTGGGGCGATGACGTTGATGATGAGTTGTTTGACGATGCTGTTGAGATTGTTGTTTCAGCTGAAAAAGCCTCTTCTTCTTTATTACAAAGAAAATTAAGCATCGGTTTTGCCCGAGCTTCAAGGTTAATAGATAAGATGGAGCAGAGAGGAATAATCGGCAAGGAAGTTACCGGAAGTAAAGGTAGGGAAGTTCTTTTAGATGATATTCCTACTAGAGAATCCAAAAAAGATGAGGATTTTGGCTTCGACGCAGAGGATTTTGCAGGGGAAAACTTTCCAAGAAATCAAGTTGATAGTGATGACGAATATCAGAGTTAAGAATTACAGAAATTCTTTATTTTTAACATTAAATACCTAGTTTCACTTCTGCTTCTATAAAATCTTCTAAGTATCCGTCCAAAACAGCATCAGGATTTGTTGATTCAACGTTTGTTCTTAAATCTTTCACCAATTTATACGGGTGAAGAATATAGTTTCTAATCTGATTTCCCCACCCCGGAGTTTTGTACTCACCTTTAAGATTTTTTTCATTTTCCAATATTTTTTCTTCTTCTATCTTGTAAAGTTTGGATTTTAGAATTTTAAGGGCTTTCTCTCTGTTTTTACCTTGATACCTCTCTTCCTGACATTCCACAATTATTCCCGAGGGTTTGTGTTTTAATCTTACCGCAGTGGAGACTTTGTTGACATTCTGTCCTCCCTTTCCTCCTGATCTGAAAAATTCCCATTCCAAATCGTCGTTTTTTAAATCCACTTCATTATTATCTTCAATTACCGGAATGACTTCCACCAAAGCAAAAGATGTTTGCCTTAAGCTGTCTGCATTAAAAGGTGATTGTCTAACAAGTCTGTGAGTCCCTGCTTCTTTCTTTAGAAATCCATAAGCATAATCTCCTAAAATTTCCAATGTGACGGTTTTAATTCCTGCCTCATCACCTTGGATTTCGTTTATCTTTTCTACTTTCCAATTTTTTCTTTCAAAATACATTGTGTACATTCTTAAAAGCATTCCGGTCCAATCCATAGCTTCAGTACCACCTTGTCCTGCATGTATGGATAAAATTGCGTCATTTTTATCATGTTTTCCGGAGAGATAAGTTTTAAATTCCAGTTTTTTTATTTCGTTTTCCAATAAAACCAAATCATTTTCTTGGACGTATAGTTCCAACATTTCAAACTCTTCCAACTCTTTCTCTAAAACGGCTAACTCTCTGGAAATTTTACTTCCGCTTTCCCAGTCTTGCCAAATATCTTCTTTTTCCATTTTTTCTTTTAATTCGATTACTGTTTGTCTTTTTTTATCTATATCCAGGGATTTTTTCAGTTGTTGTATGCGTTTTTGGAACTCTTGCATGGGTTGAATTATATACCAAAAACCTCATTTCCTAACATAAGTCTGTCTCCGGAGTTTATTTCCTTTTTTAGCATTTTTACAGCTATATAAGATTCAACAGAATCCTCAATAACTCGTGCCAGAGGTCTAGCTCCCCACTCCGGGCTGTAACCTTTTTTAATGAGCTCATCAATAAGCTCGGGCTTGAAGTTAATTTCCACCCCTTTTTCTTTTGCTACGCCCTTAACTCTTTCAAGCATTATTTTAGTTATCTCCCTAAGATTTTCTATCGAAAGTGGGTTAAAAACGATTATTGCCGTAAATCTGTTTAGAAGCTCGGGGGCAAATTTATTTCTTATTTCAATCATAGTAGATTCTTGCATTTCTTGATAATTACCACCTTTTTCTGATATTTCTTGTATAGATTTTGTTCCTACATTACTTGTCGCTACTATTATTGTATTTGTAAAATTAGCTAAATTCCCATTAGTGTCACTCAATCTTCCTTCATCAAGCAGTTGTAAAAAAGTTTGTAAAATATTTGGGTGCGCTTTTTCGATTTCGTCTATTAGAATTAGACTGAAGGGTTTATTTCTCACTTTCTCAGTTAATGTGCCGCTTGTAGATCCATCAGGTGTTCCAATTATTCTGCTTATGCTGTCAATTTGCTGATATTCACTCATATCTAACCTAATCATATTTTCACTATCTCCAAAATAACTGTTTAAAAGTGCTTTAGCGGTTTCGGTTTTTCCTACTCCGGTCATACCCACAAATAAAAACCCTGCTATTGGTTTGCTTTCGTCTCTCATACCTGTTCGCGCTCTTTGTAAGGCTATCTCAATCTTTTTAATCGCTTGATCCTGTCCTATTACCTTTTTTCTCATCTCAGAAGATATTGTTAGTAATTTATCAGCTTCATTCTGATCAATTGCCGTCATGGGAACACTTGTCATTTCTGAAATTTCTCTCTCTATTTCGACGGAAGTGAGGTATCCTGAAAAATTTTTAACTGTTGTAGCTGTTCTTTGTAAAAGGTCGATAGCTTTATCCGGCAAAACTTTGTCCCCTATCAATTTCTCTGTTAGTTTAATGCTTGTAAGAATAGCCGGGTAGGTAATTGTTATTCCGTGTTGTTTTTCTATGTTTTTAGAAATCTGTTCTAATATTAATACGGTGTCTTCTACAGAACTTTCTTCAATTTTGATTATTTGAAATAGTCGTGCAACAGCATCGTTTGGCTCGATGTATTTTCTATAGTTTGACATAGATACAGCACCTATGACGCGTATTCTTTTTTTAGATATATACCCCTCCAACATCGACAAAATGGTTGATTCATAGCCACCCTTTTCACCCATTCCAGTAACGAGATTTTGCATTTCATCAATAAATAAAATTATATCTCCCGAACTTTCCACTTCCTCCAAAATTGTAACTAGCTTTTCAGCTACATTTCCGACCCCACCACCTCCAGATATTACCGAAGCAATATCCAAGCTTACTATCCTTTTATTTTTCAGCGTTCTATATTCTATTCCTGTCATGATTTTATACGCTATACCTCTTATGATAGAAGTTTTTCCTATTCCTGATTCCCCTACAATTAAAATATCGTTTTTATCTCCGTCGAGTATATCGGAAATTTTCTTTATCTCATTTTCTCTTCCCACAATTTTTTCCACATTTCCTCTTTTAACCTCTTTTGTAATATCTACAGAAACTCGGTCTAAATTTGGGGTTACTCTACCCAACATACCTTTCCCTATGCCTCCTGCAGGGGGTATACGGTAATCATCCTGCCACATATATATACCCGAAAGCTTCTCTTTCTCTTCAATTATCCAAAAGGCACACTGCCTTAATATACTCGGACTAGAATTGTAGGTGGCTAATACGGTTTCTATATTTGGGATATTTTCTATTATTGATAGAAAAACGTGTTCAATTTCCACGTATCTGGATTTATTTTCTTTAGCTCTGTCGAAGCTTTCTTTTACAACACTTTCTACTTTTATGGTAGGGGAGTTTAAAAATTTGTTAAAAACAGATTCCGATTCTAATTCCGACTTTTTCAAGAGAAAAGTTACCTTTTCCTCTTTCAGAATATTTTTAAGTATTAGGTTACAATCGTTTTTTCCCAAAATTACATGACGCCTAGCATCGGGTCTGAACGCAAGTATTTTCTCATTCTCAGAGGATACTTCATGAACCTTCTTATTAGGTTTATCGATGTTTATTAAAATCCAGAATACGTAAAGAAAAATAAAATAAAGTGTGGTGAAGAGGGGTGCTAGATACTTAAATATCCAGTATGGAATAGAGAACCACACAAAAGGAGATACCGTTATTGCGACTATCATGAAGAACATCAAAATCATGCCGAAAAATAGCATTATTATTCTCGCAAAAAAACTTATTACCCTGCCGGTGAAATTTCCAATTCCGAATAAAGGTACAAATAACAGCCTCATGTTAGTTACAAAAGATATTTGATTGTTTACGGTTGACATTAGAACCCTACCCATTTTCAGTATTTTCAGGGGTATTTTTATAAAGAACCAATAAAGGAACTTGTGAGGCAGTTTAATTTGATAGGGCATATGATTAAAGAATATCAGAAATCTTAATATTTCGGTATATCTCACTTGTTTCTCAGTGAAAATGACTTCCTAACAAAAGACCTAATAATAAGCCACTTAATATGATACTAGTAATAAATATGGCAAAATAAAAAGACCTTTGATACTCCGGTGGGGTCAAATTTGGAGAAATGAAGATTACTTTACCTAAAATTTCTTTTTCAGATACAGGGTTTGGATCTTTCACCTGATTTTTATCTCCCTTTGTCTGAAAATAGTAAACGCCGTTAATTTTGTTTATTTCAACTATTCTGTGTGTGGTTGGGACATTTTTTCCGAGAGATTTGTAGGATACTATATCTCCCTTTTTATATATTTTAGAAGGTTTCGAGATTAGGATGGAGCCTTTGTTTATTGTTGGCTCCATTGAGTTAGAGATTACTCTAAGTATTTTAAATCCTGTTTTATTCAAACAGAAAGTTAAAAAAGATATTACAGTTATGGTTAATACATAAGATAGTTTTTTCATTTATAGCTCGCGACCTCCCGACCCGTAAGGGTCGGGAGGTCGCAGTAAAATATAGTTACTACAGTTGAATCGAGTTAAATTGGAAATCAAATAGTGCGCTAGCGCCTTGTTTGGTTTCGCTAACAACCGGAGATGTAAATCTCAATATTAAGCCCATTGTCTGACCGTAAAAGAGTTGTCCAAGGGTAAATCCTTCCGTTTTC
Source organism: uncultured Candidatus Saccharibacteria bacterium (assembly GCA_964527375.1). Lineage (GTDB taxonomy): Bacteria > Patescibacteriota > WWE3 > UBA101185 > UBA10185 > JAAZNV01. The sequence goes on along the minus strand of CAZGPL010000006.1, from coordinate 4,617 downwards.
CACTTAATTATTGTTTTTTGTCCAAGACTTGGCCCCTCCTCACCTTCGTCAAGAATACCGTTTTGGTTTGTGTCATACCATTTCAAAATCTCAACGAATATGATTTCTCTAAGACTTTCCGGATCGTTAATTGTTTCATAATAAGCATTTGTGGATATACTTATTTCTGATGACGCTAAACTGATGAGTTTTACTAAATAGTCTTGAGTCCATCCCGGACTTATGTTTGTAAAAGCCGGTCCTGTGAGCTCCTCTCTATAGTTGGATGGGTTTGTTCCTAGTGCTAAATCTTCAAGAAAAGCAAGATTTGCACTCCCTACGGTAAATGTTGATCCCAAAACTTGCGCTTTGTCTGTAAAGGCTGCGTAAGTTGCTCCTGCTATTATAGACGTCACTATTGCCATAGACACTAGCAAATAAGCAATTTTTTTCCTTTTCATTTTTTTTTCACCTCCTTTCTTAAAATTTATTAAAAATTAATTAGGTTTTGAGCTTTCATGCTTGTAAAGTCACTATTGGTAACCACCAAGTGGTCTGTTAGCGGTATTCCCATGTCTATTCCCGCTTTAAATATTCTTCGAGTAACTTTTATATCTTCATCGCTAGGTTCTGACTTATTGGACGGGTGGTTGTGAACAAGTATTATTGAGTAAGCATTCTTCACTAGCGCTTTTTTAAATATTTCCCTGGGATGGATCAATGTTTCGTTAATAGTTCCTTTAGATATTATGTCTTTCGAAATGAGTTTATTTCTGCTATCCAAAGTTATCAGAAACAATAATTCTTGCTCTTTGTTTAGGATGTCTTTTCTAACAATATCGTAGACATCCTTTGGAGTTTTTACGTATTTCTCTTCTTTATTTTCTTGGTAGAAAAATCTTTTAGAAATTTCCTCCAAGGCTTTTATTGTTGTTGCCTTTGCTGTGTTTATATATTTAAAACCAGTCAACTCTTTTACATCAGCTGAGAGAAGTGGCTTTAGACCATCAAATTTTTCTAAAAGCTCTCTGGCCAAATTAGTGGCGGATTTGTCTTTTCCGCCTGATCTTAGTACTATAGCTAATAATTCAACGTCAGTAAGGTTTTCTGCCCCCTTATCTATAAGCTTTTCTCTTGGTTTTTCTTCTTTTTGTAAATCTTTAATCTTCATATTATTTTCGTATTGTAAAATTTATATCACTATCAATTTTGTATCAATATATATTGTTCTATTTAGAATAGAAATATGGAAAAAGAAGAGAATATAGCCTTAAAATTGAAGGATATTAGGATAAAAAACAACCTTTCTCAAAGGAGGTTTGGCAATAGGATTGGGAAATCCGGAAAAACTATCTCGGCTTACGAGAGTGGTCGTTGTGTGCCTACACTTAAGGTTTTGGACACAATATCCCAGGTTTATGATGTAACTTTCTTACATTTAAAAAGAAGTAAAAAGGATCAAATGAGAGAAAAATTGAAAAACCTTAAGGATACTATTAGAGACATAGAAAAAACATTTCTATCTGATATAAATGAGTTAGAAGATTGACCTATTATCTCTTTGAGTATTGAGGTCTTTTTCTTGCTTTATGTAAGAATGGCTTTTTTCTTTCCACCATTCTTGAATCTCTGGTCATGAGACCCTGTTTTCTAAGTATGTTGTCGTACTCAGTATCAATTTTTGCCAAAGCTCTGGAGATTCCCAGGACGAGAGCGTCCATTTGTGAGGACTTTCCTGAACCGGAAGTTTTTATTGTTGCGGAGAATTTGGCCTCGGGATGCGATACTCCTATAGCGTGAAATGGTTTCTCCCATTTTATTTTGTCAATATCGGATGAAAAATAATCCTCGAGTTTATCACCGTTTACAATGAACTCACCTTTTGTTTGATAAAGAAAAACTCTGGCAACTGCTGTTTTTCTTCTTCCGGTGCCTGTAATTAGCTCCTTTTTAGAATTTTTAGTTTTCTCATTCTTCTGGTTTTTTTCAATATCTTTGTCTTCTTCTAGAACTTTTGTTTCTTCCATAGTTTCATTTTCTAATTTTTCTTCAGTTTTTTCCTTTATTTCTTTTTTCTTTTCTTTTTTTTCAGCCATTATTTTGTTAATTGTGCTTGATGAGGATTATTTTCACCAGCGTAAATATGTAAATTAGCTAACATTTGTTTTCTAAGTTTATTTTTAGGTAACATTCCTGAAACTGCTTTTCTTAAAACTTCCGTAGGTCTTCTTGCTATCAATGATTCTAGTTTTTCGGTTCTTAGTCCGTGCGGAAATCCCGTGTAGTGAATGTATTTCTTATCTTTCATCTTTTTTCCGGTTGTTTTTACTTTTTCTGCATTTATAACTACCACTTTATCCCCCCAGTTTTGTGTTGGTGTATATTGAGCTTTGTCTTTCCCCATTAGAATTATGCTTATTTTTTCAGCTACTTTACCCAATGTTTGATCACTAGCATCTATTAAATGCCATTCCTCTTTTTTATCTTTAATATTTAAAAATGTAGTTTTATTCGGTTTTGTTTTCATCTTTTTTCTTTTCAGACTTAGATACTTTTTTCTTCAATTTTTCTTTGGTTTCTTCAAGATCGGTAACTAGTTCTATTCTCGCAGTTAAAGCGTTATCCCCATCTCGATTTCCGGTTTTTATTATTTTTGTATAACCACCGGGTCTTTTTGCAAATTTAGGAGCCACTTCTTCAATCAATTTTCTTATTGCGGATTCCGATCTTATTTCTTTTCTAAGGAGTTTAACTGTATTAAATTTTTTTATTTTGTCATCAGACTTGTGTGCTTTTACGGCTTTTGTGATGAATTTTTCTATTTTTGGTTTCATGTACTTGGCCTTAGCCAGAGTTGTATTTATTTTTCCCTCTTCAATAAGTTGAGATGAAAGGTTTGATAAAAGTGCCTTTCTATGATCCTTATCTCTGCTTAATGTTTTTTTTACAACTCTGTGTCTCATAATTTGCCTTTATTTTCTATAACCTTCCTTATCCAAAAGATCTTTAATTTCCTGCAATGATTTTTCACCTATGTTTTTAATGTCTTCAAGCTCTTCGTTTGTTTTTTTGGCTAACTCGTGGAGGGTATTTATCTTGCTTTTTTTCAGTGCATTTATTGTCCTAGTTTGTAAAGGTAATTCTTCGACTGAGAAGTCTTCGCTTAATTTATTTCCGGGCTTTGTTTTTTCCTTAATTTCTTTTTCCGGTGCCTCCGCTTTCCATTCTTGAAAGTCCATGTAATATTCTTTCAATATTTTAGAAGCTTCTTTTATGGCATCTTTTGGACTTATACTTCCGTCTGTCTCTATCGTAAAAGTGATTTTGTCTAGGTCTGTTCTTCCGCCAAATCTTGTAGGCTCAATGTCATAGTTTGCACTTACTATTGGAGAGAATAACGCGTCTAGAATTATTACTCCAACTTTTGAAGTTTGTCTGTCTTCCATTGGGGAGTATCCAATCCCTTGTTCAATAACCAATTCCATGTCAATTTTTGATTTTGAGTCTGATAGTGTGGCAATATGTTGGTCTTTGTTCATTATCTCAATGTCGGATGTTAGTTCAATATCTTTTGCTGTCACTTTACCGGCACCTTTTTTATTTATTGTGACAACGACCGGATCGTCGGAATGACTTTTGAATCTAAGTTTCTTTAAATTCAATGTTATCTCTACAATATCTTCTTTAACTCCGGGCAAAGTCGTAAATTGATGACTTGCACCGTTTATTTTCACCTGTGTTACAGCCGCCCCTTTAATAGAAGAAAGAAGGACTCTTCTTAAAGCGTTTGCAAGGGTGTGACCAAAACCTGTTGGCAGGGGTTCGTAAGAATAAACCCCAACGTTTCCTTCCTCTTTGATGGTGTTTATTTTCAAATTTTCTTTTGTAACTTCCATATATTTCCTCCTTTGACACCGCACATACGGGGTCTTTAAAATTATCTTGAATAAAACTCAATTATTGATTGAACGTCAATTTTTTCCTGAAGGTCGTCTTCAGTTGGAAATCTGACAAACTTCACGCTCTTTTCTTTCATATTTACTTCCAACCAATCGGGCATTATGAAGCCTTCTCTTAAGTTAATTTTTTCAAAACTAACGGGCTTGATTATATCACCAATTTTAACTTGCATTGAAGGTATGTTTATTTCTTTATCATTTACAGTGAAGAGACCTCTTCTAACGTTTTGTCTGGCTTGTGCTCTTGACACTGCAAAACCGCTTCTGTAAACAAGATTATCAAGTCTTGATTCTAGCTTCTGCATTAAAATATTCCCTGAAACTCCTTTTGCTTTTAAAGCTTCCTTTATGTAATTTCTAAACTGTCTCTCCAAAAGCCCATACAATCTCTTTGCTTTTTGTTTTTCTCTTAATTGTCTTCCGTACTCTGATAGTGCTTTTCTGCTTGTTCCGTGTTGTCCGGGAGCTTGGCTTTTATCATTCAAAGGACATTTTTCACTTTCACATCTTTTACCTTTTAGATAAAGTTTTACACCTTCTCTTCTGCACATTCTGCATTTTGGTCCAATATATCTAGCCATTTTTAAATTCTTCTCCTATTTTTAGGTCTGCACCCATTATGAGGCATGGGGGTTTGATCGGAAATTGATACTATGTTTAAACCCGCACTTTTTAAAGC
>CAZGPL010000005.1:1571-23756 GCA_964527375.1 uncultured Candidatus Saccharibacteria bacterium | reverse complement strand
GAAACACTAAGTGAGATAAACCAACTATCAACACAGCTAAGCGTAACTCAATCTCAACTTAACAGTGTTCAAAACAACATAGACGAAACTCAAAAAGAACTTGAAGAAATAAATCAAAACCTACAAGATAGAAACGAAAAACTATCTGAAAAAATTTCATTTAGAAACAACCTCCTAAGAAACTACTCCAAAAAAAGTATTCTGAGTGACCTAGAACTATTCTTCACGAAAAACACGGGGAACCTAACAGGTTTTCAGCTCTCCGCATTTATATACGCTTTTAATAAAGCTACAAGTGAAGAAACATTAAACATAATAGGAGCATTAAATTCAGAGATAAAACAATTTGAAGAAAATAAAAAAGAATCAGAAAGTTTAAAAGCTGAACTTGAGAAAGCCCAGGCAAATTTAATATCGATAAAAAATGATTTGGCAATTAAAAAAATATCGGAAGAAGAAGAGAAAAAAGAACTAGAAGAAAAAGAGGAAGGGTATGAAGAAGAATTGGCTAAACTACAGAGTAAAATTCTATCTTTAAAATACAGTGAGTTTGGGGGAACAGTCGGGGACTACGAATCGGGTTCATACAAAATTCCTGATCCTGATTTTAAACCCGCATTTGCAGTATATTCCTATGGTGCCTGGACACACTATAATGGTATGAGTCAGTACGGGGCCAAAGCAAGAGCTGATGAAGGTCAAAGTTATGACGAGATCCTAAAATTCTATTATGGTGAAAAATCAACTAAAAAAGATGGCTTTCCAAAAGAAATTTGTGTTGAAGGTAAGGGTAAAATTAAATTTCAGGAGTACCTATATGGAATAGCAGAAATGCCAAGTTCCTGGGATGAAGAAGCTTTAAAGGCACAGGCTGTTGCAGCTAGGTCTTATGCATACAGAAGAGTAAAAGATGGAGGATGTATTTGCACAACTCAAGCGTGCCAGGTTTTCTCAAGCAGCAAGGCCTCAAACCCACCAAGTTCTTGGAAAAAAGCAGTTGACGATACGAAAGATAGAATAATTGGAGGAGATACCGGCAAAACTGGTTATGGTTGGTACTCATCAACAACAGGCGGATATATTAAAAGTATCGGAAAATGGGATATCGATGGTGACTGGCCAAACGATGCTTATGAGAAAAAGGCTAAATCCCCAATATTTTATGTTGCTTGGTATACAAAAGGTATTAGCTCCGACAGCGACAAATGCGGTTTGTCTCACCCATGGCTTAAAGAAAAAGAAATGGCAGATATATTAAATGCTTACGTCGTTTACACAAAAGGTAGTGACGGAGAAAAAGGGCACATAACCCCGGTATCTAAATGTTGGGGTGGGGAACCATACTCACACGACAAAATGGCCGAAGTAGCTGATGATTATATGGATGGAGATCCTTATAAAACTGTAAGTTATGTTGGTAGAAAAATAAATGATTCTGGATTTACTTACGAGGTTACATTCAAGACAAACCGCGGAACAGTTTCATTTGACGGTCCGACTTTTAAAACCGTTTTTAATTTAAGAGCGCCGGGATACATAGCAATAAGAAGCAGGCTTTACGAGTTTAAGACAAAGTAGGAAATATTCCGGGCTGAGCCCGGATCTAGGCTGAGCCCGGAGCTAGGCTGAGCCCGGAAAGACCTAAACATGTTATAATTTACCCAAATGAATAAGCCAATATTCCTTAGATCTATAATAAAAAATCCTCACAACACTTCTTACGAAGGTAAAGACCAAGACGAGGTTGTTAAACTACTAATTAGACAGAGTCTTATCACTACCATCGGATGGATAATATTTTCGATGATTCTTTTTTTCACCCCATTTTTTCTTATGCCTTTTTTACGTCAGCTAGAGTATAAAGGTGTAACGGTATTCAACGGATTGTTTATACTAGGATTTACTTTGTTTTGGTATATATCTCTTTTCGGATATATTTTTCAATCTTTTTTAAATTGGTATTTTGAAGTACTTTTGGTAACAAATAAAAAGATAATCGACATAGATAAAGGATGCACAAATATTTCTGAAACACCTTTAAACAACATTCAAGACGTGACGTCAAAAATGGCCTCCGTAATCGGACAGGTTTTAAATATTGGATCTATTCACATACAAACCGCCGCAGAAAGAGAAGAGTTTGAATTTCACCTAATAGACAACCCTTCCGTAGTAAGAGACTCAATTTCCGATATGATTTCAAAGGAAGGACACAAAAAACATGGACTTTAATAATCTTCAATCAGAACAGTTGATAAAAGTTGGCGCTGTTGTAGGAGAAGCTATTATTTTGGCAATAATGGTAATCTACTTTATCTTTGCTTTTATTTTATCAAGAAGAATAAGAGTTATGAATTTAAATTTAAAAACACCCTACGAGAAATCTTTTATAACAATTGCGAGAATCCATACTTTTGCTTCCCTAATAGCCGTCATCATAACTTTGCTTTCCATAAGAGTATAAAATGTCAAAAAAACTCATTGCGAAAACTCAAGAGCTTAATCCTAAATTACCCCAATTTAGTAATTCTTTTTCAAAATGTTTTTCAATAATACCTGACGATAGAGAATCCATACTTAAAAAGGGCACCATTTACGCAATATTTGAAATATTTGGATCTTCAAATTTTGATACCGAGCTAATAATAAAAGTTATCAACGATGTCCTTCACGATTCTTACTATCAATCGGACAATATATCACCTATTCAATCTATGGAAAAAACCATTACCGAGGTAAAACAAAAAATAGCTCAACTTTCAAATGATACTTTGATAGCAGATTCCCAAGGAACGGCTTTTAACTTTATATCAGCAATTTTGTGGGGAAATGTCGTTTACGTTATAAGATTCGGAGAAATGGACTCGTCCTTGATGAAGGGTGGGGAGCTTTCCCCGATGGAAATGATATCTGAAGGTAATTTTTCTTCTTTTTCAAAAATTATAAACGAGGACGAAGTATTCATATTCTGCACAAAATCTTTTTCGGACGCTTTTCCTACTGAAAGACTTTTATCTTCAAGTATTTCAGAAAACGACATGGGGCCTGACCAATCGTGTCTTTTAGTAAAAGTTACTTTAGACACATCAGCACAAGAAGAAGAAATTGATTTAGGCCTGGGAAGTGCCGTAACCAAAAGTCGAAACAGAGAAAAATTTGAAAAGGTTACCGGAGTATTAAAGAAATTTTTAGCAGGAACCGGCATCGTATTAAATAATTTTCTAAAAATTGTAAGACCTTTATTGGAAGACATTAAAACGATTATGGGTAAAATTATACCTAAGCGAAAAATGGTTTTATTCACAAGGAAAATTGCCCAAACTGCAGGCCAGGGAAACAAGAAATCGAAAGGGTGGTTATTTTTAAGCATCGGAGCAGTAATACTTGCAACATCAGTTTTTTTCGCATTTAAATCAAAAATATTTAAAGAAAAAGAGGAGGTGCCTCCGACTGAAACTAACGAAATAAAAATTGAAGAAGTAACTGTTGAAAAAGAAGATAGGTCCAAAGACGAGGAGTACAAAATAAAAAGAGTTTCTCCGGAAATTTTCTATGATTTGAAAATTGCTGATACAGAGTCAAATCCGACAGAAATTCAGGTGGTGGAAAACAAGTTAATTGTAGTGGATAGAGAAAAAGGGAAAATATATCATTCAGACATCGCTGCCCCAAACTTTGTGACAGAGGACAACTCTTATGTTGGAATAAAATCCTTAGCACAATCTAACTCCCTTTTAACTTTTAACGATGAGGAAGGTTATAAAACTTATGACATTGAAAAATCAGAGCTAGTAGATTCGTATGCGGTTGAATCTTTAAATATCACGTATCCATATTCAGGATACATATACTCCATATCAAACGACATTCTAACTAGAAGTTCCATAAAAGACGGAAAGCTTGAAGGAACGTTGTGGGGACAAAACCCTGACTTTAAAGATGCCGTTTCGATGGCAATAGCATACAGTGTGTATATTCTGAAAAATGACGGGGAATTGGTAGAATATTCGGGGGGAGCTAAAACAGATTTTTCAGTTAGCGGTCTGGAAAAAAGCTTTCAAAACCCTGTAAAAATAGTGGCTGATTTGGATTTTGAAAATATATATATCGCAGATAAAGGTAACAAAAGTATAGTTAGTTTAAACGAAGATGGTGAACTTATAACACAATATAAAAACGATGACGATAGTTTGTGGGGCGATATTAGAAGCATTTCTGTGACACAAGACGAAAAAACTATCTTTGTTCTTGATTCGAATAAGATATTTAAGCTAAATGTAGAGGAATAGGTTAATTTATTTAAATTTTCTGATAGAATATCAAAATATTGACCGCACGGGTTTTTATACGTAGAATACCCATGCCTATAAGGAACATATGCAATTACAAGCTAAAAAGAGAGAAACTCTTGGAAAGAAAACTAAATATTTAAGAAGAGAAGGTGAAATACCTGCAGTTGTATTTGGAAAAGGCATAGATTCTGTAAATCTTACACTTGACTATAATAGTTTTGATAAAACCTACAGACAAACAGGGGAGACCGACCTTATTGATATTGTAGCAGGTGAAGAAAAATTTAAAGTTTTAGTAAAAGATGTTCAATATAATCCGGTCACTACTAAAATATCTCATGTTGGTTTTTATAAACCCGACCTAACGATTAGAACCGAGGCCCAAGTGCCTGTTGAAGTTATTGGCGAGGAAAACAACGAACTTGTTAAAAGTGGTGCCGCAATAGCTCTACAACTGATACAAGAGATTACTGTAGAGGCTCTTCCTGAAGATATTCCGCACAGCTTCACTATAGATGTTTCAGGATTGACAGAAATTGGTCAAAGTATAAATGTCTCGCAATTGAATTACGACAAAGAAAAAGTTTCCATACCGGACATTGATCCCGAGGAAGATCTCGTAAGAATAGATGAGATAGTGGTTCAAGAAGAAGTGGAAGAGGCTCCTGTTTCTGAGGAAGAGGCTATAGCAGGGCTTGAAGCCACAGAGGAGAAGAAAGAAGAAGAAACAGAAGAAGAAAATCAGGGCTGAGCCCTTACATCTAAATTTTCAATTAAAAGACTTACGTGTTGTTGTGGTAGTGTTGTGCGGGGCTGAGCCCTGCACAGGGCTCAGCCCGTGACTCAGCCCCGAGCGTTTATCAAAAGTTCGGGCTCATCATCACTTTTTGGAAGGTTTTCCCAAATAGCTTCGGTAACAAAAGGCATAAAAGGATGGAGTAGTTTTAAACCACTTTTGAAAACATACATTAAAACGCCCAGAGACACGCTTTTTTCTTCAGGAGAAAGGTCTTTAACACTTTCAATATACTTATCAGCTACTTCGTGCCACATAAACTGGTAAATAAGATCAGAAGCATCGGAAAATCTATATTTTTCAAGACTTTCATTTACCTTTTTTCCTAAATTTTCAAGGTTATAAAGAATTTCTTTATCCGTATCATTTAGAGAAGCGCTATCTTCTTCATATTTTTTAATATCCAAACCATCTTTTTCTTTTAAAAATTCGGCCATCATTAAGATAAATCTAGCCATGTTCCACAATTTATTTGCAAAATTCCTATAAGCAATTACTTTATCTCTGGGGAAAGCAAAATCTCTTCCATTTGCTGTTCCTGAAATTAACCCCATTCTCAAAGCGTCAGCCCCGAACTCCTCAATATATTCCAAAGGATCAATTGCATTTCCCATGGACTTACTCATTTTTTTACCGTCTATTGCACGAACCAAACCGTGCAAATAAACGTCTTTAAAAGGAGGCTTACCTGTTAGGTAAATTCCAAACATTATCATTCTGGAAACCCAAAATCTAATAATCTCCCAACCCGTTTCCATAACGGAAGTAGGGTAAAAATATTTAAAATCATCGGAATCAGGGTATTTCAGGGTAGTAAGGGGCCAATGTCCTGAGGAAAACCACGTATCAAATGTATCTGTCTCTTGAAGTAAATTTCCGGGCTGAGCCCCGGGCTCAGCCCGGAAATTGGCATCCTTTGGCGCAATTAGATTTTGCAAACCTTCTTTTATTTCCTCAAACTCATATTTTTTTAGCAGATCTTCTATACGTCCCGAGATTCTTTCCCCGCTCCTAGCAACAAACGTAACTTGAAGATTTGGGTTTTCGTTTACATCGTACCAAATTGGAATTCTAATTCCCCACACTATTTGTCTGGAAATCGGCCAATCTCGCATCTCTTCCATCCACTTTGTATAAGTAATTTGCCTCCATCTCGGATATATTTTTACGTCTCCTTTTAAAACCGCATCCAAAGCAGGTTTTTTTAAGGATTCGACTTTTATAAACCAGTTGGGAATTACTGTAGGCTCTATTTCATGACCTCCTTTGTAACAAACTGTAACTGAATTCTCATATTTATCATCAATTTTTTCTATCATTCCCATTTCCTGAAGATCTTTTACAACAGCATCTCTTGCCTCCAAAACCTTCATACCGGAATATTTACCTGTATTTGAATTCATCCTTCCGTCCAAACCAATAACGCTTACAACAGGAAGATCGTGCTTTATACCAATTTCGTAGTCATTTTTATCATGAGCAGGAGTAATTTTTAAAACACCTGTACCAAAAGATACGTCAACGTATTTATCCCCAATTACAGGAATAGTAAATTTTCCGAGAGGGTCTTCGTATTCAATTTCTTTCCCAATGTACTCTTTATATCTTTCGTCATCAGGATTTACAGCCAAAGCGACATCCCCGAACTTTGTCTCCGGTCTCGTGGTAGCAACTACCAACGGACCGTATTTTATATAATAAAGACTGCTTACTTTATCCTTGTGCCTAATTTCCAAATCTGCAAAAGTAGTTCCACACTCAGGACAGAAATTAACAATGTAATCATCTCTGTAAACTAAACCCTCATCAATCATTTTTCTGAAAGTTGCGTAAACTGTATCAACAACGTTTTGGTCAAGAGTAAAAGTATATCGAGACCAATCTAAGCCGGGGCCCATTCTTTTCATTTGGTTTTCAATAATTCCCTTATTTTCCTCAACAAATTTCCAAATTTCCTGGTACAACGTATCTCTATCGTAATCAAATCTTGATTTTCCTTTTTCTTTTAAATATCTTTCAAAAACCATCTGGGTTTCAAAACCCGCGTGGTCAGTGCCGGGAAGCCAAAGGGTAGAGTAACCCTGCATTTTTTTCCAACGAATTAAAATATCTTCGATTGCAAGCATCAAAACGTGACCTGTGTGTAATTTTCCATTAGCGTTGGGTGGGGGAAGAACTATGGTAAAGGGTTTTTTATCTGGTTCTATTTTCCCAACAAACACACCCGAATCTTCCCATTTTTGTTGGATTCTAGGCTCTTGAATTTTATGATCGTATTTTTTGTCCATACCGATAGGCTGATGTTATCAGAAAAAGGTTGGAGGGACAATAAATTTCTATTAACAATAGTTTTATAATGAGTTAAAATTACGTTATGGAAAAAGATTTTTTAGGCGAAAATAAAGAAGGTGAGGAAAAATTTTTGCTCGACCAATTCGACAGTATCAAAAAAGTTGTCGGTTTGATAAGCGCTGACATAGAAGAGGTTAATTCTATGAAAGAAAGGTTTTATGTGGGAAATGAAGATTACCCAGGTTATGATAAAAGTAATGAATTTTTATTAGAAGATTTGTATAAAATCCTGGAGGAAAATGAGAACGACATCAATAAGGATGAAATACTAGTTTTATTGGATAAATACAAACAAAATACAGAGGATACAAAAAAAGACAGGGAGAGTTTGAAAGTTCCCGGAGAAGAAATAAAAAATTTAAAGGAAATTAATAGAGAAACCCCTCCGCACGAAATAGATGCAATGGCAGACACTATACATATTGAAACTTATAAAATTCTGGACGCCGTTGAGATAGAAAAAAATGAATTCGAAAAAAATAAAAAAGTTTTTAATTTTATTTCTCAAGAGTTATCTCTAATAATTGACGCTGGTGAAAAAAAAGAGGTGTCAGATATTAGTGAAACATTAGCAGGAAAAATCAAGAAAAGAATCGATCAATATTCAGACGAGCTTGTTGCCCAAGAAAATCGGCTTAATTCTTTAACCTCTGTTCAAGAAGAATTATCCGACACTATAGTGAACAGGGTAACAAAAATCAAAAACTCTATTTCCTTGATAAGTCAATTATTATCACAAGAAACTAAGGCGTGATAAAATCACCGTATATGCGTTACTCCCAAATAATAGGAAAAACAAAAAAAGATGCTCCTAAAGATGAAGAAAGTATAAGTGCTCAACTTCTTTTGAGAGGAGGATTTATTCATAAAGAAATATCCGGTGTTTACACATTTTTACCTTTAGGTCTTAGGGTTTTAAACAAAATCGTTCAAATAATTAGAGAAGAGATGGAAGCAATAGACGGTCAAGAGATGTCTTTAACAGCACTTCAAAATCCTGAGGTGTGGAAAAAGACCGGAAGATATGACGATGCTGTAGTGGATATATGGTTCAAAACAAAATTTAAAAACGGAACAGAGACTTGTTTAGCAATAACCCACGAGGAACCTTTAACAAACCTTATGATTCAACAGATAGACTCCTATAAAGATTTACCTCTGTACGCATTTCAATTTCAGACAAAATTTAGGAATGAAGTTAGATCAAAAGGAGGCTTACTAAGAGTAAGAGAATTTTTGATGAAAGATTTGTACTCATTTGATAAAACAAAAGAAGATCATGAAAAATATTACGAAAGGGCAAAACAAGCGTACATAAAAATATGGGAAAGGTTAGGAATAGGAGACGACACATATCTAACTTTTGCTAGCGGTGGGAGCTTCAGCAAATTCAGTCATGAATTTCAAACTGTTTGTGACAGCGGAGAAGACACAATATATTTGGACAGAAAAAAGAAAATAGCTATAAATAAGGAGGTTTTTAATGATGAGGTTTTAAAGGAAATCGATGTAAATAAAAAAGATGTAGAAGAGGTAAAAGCAATAGAAGTTGGAAATATATTTCCTCTGGGAACTAAATTTTCTGAAGCTTTAGGTCTTTATTACACAGATGAAAACGGAGAGAAGAAACCGGTTATCATGGGAAGCTATGGAATAGGCCCCGGAAGAGTCCTTGCCACCATTGTAGAGCTCAAACACGATGAGAAAGGAATAGTGTGGCCAGAAAATATATCTCCATACAAAGTAATGCTGATAGGATTAAATTTAGATGAGAACCCGTTAGTAAGAGAGACCGCTGAAAACGTTTACGGATTACTTAAATCTAATGAAATAGAAGTCCTCTATGACGATAGAGAAGAAATAACTGCTGGACAAAAATTTGCTGAATGTGATCTTTTAGGAATTCCATATAGAGTAGTGATTTCACAAAAAACGGGAAATAAAGTCGAGCTGAAAAAGAGAACAGAAAGTACTACACAAATCTTATCTGCTGAAGAACTGCTATATATTCTAAAATAGAACCTGTTACAAACCAAAATCTAATCCATAATCCCCAACGAAGGATCAGGTTGAATATTTTTAAAATCATATTGCTCGCTTGCGTACATAAAGTACGCTGCGCTCGCAATGTACACAGCGTTATCCGTGCAAAGCCTTAATGGAGGAACGAAAGATTTGACACCTAATTTATCGCACTCATTCTTGATACGTTCTCGTAGAAAAGTGTTAGCAGAAACTCCCCCACCCAACAAAACAGATTTAACACCGTATTTTTTTACAGCTTTCATAGTTTTTTTAATCAAAACCTCGACAACAGCGTCTTCAAATTCTCTTGCAACAACCTCCACAGGAAAACTTTCATTTTCTATCAATCTTTTGGTAGCAGTTTTTAAACCGGAGAAAGAAAAATCAAAATTATCCTGATCAACCATTGGTCTAGGTAATCTACCTTCTATCGTATTTATTTTGCATTCCTGAGCTTTTTTAGAGAGAAGAGCACCTCCTAGATACTGCGACAAACCTAACAATCTTGCTACTTTATCATAAGCCTCACCCACGGCATCGTCTGTAGTCCCTCCAATATATTCAAAATCTCCGTGGTTCTTCATTAAAACCAAATCTGTGTGCCCACCACTCACAAGCAGAACTATAGAAGGAAACTCTATTTCTCTTTCGTTTTTATTTTCACTTTTTAAAAAATTAGCGTAAATATGACCAACAAGATGATTAACAGGAATAATAGGTTTTTTTAAAAACAAAGCCAATGATTTGGCGGCTTCAACTCCTACTATCAAAGAGCCTATCAGTCCGGGCCCTACGGTTACAGAAACAGCGTCTATATCTTCATAACAGCGGTTTACACCATCATATTTTTTCAAATCCCTGTATTTTTCAAAACACTCTGAAATTACAGGAACCATAGCCTCAACCTGTTTTCTGGCAGCAACTTCGGGAACAATGCCACCTGTCTTTTCATGAAATTCTTTTGAGGAAGAAACAACACTACATATCTCAAAAACCCCATCCTCAACTATTGCAGCTGCAGTTTCATCACAAGATGTTTCTATACCGAATATAATCATTTTGAGAATATATCAATAAAATAAAAATCAATCAAAACCTATCTGGGTATTGCCATTAAACTTTGTTTACAGGTTTTCATCGCCTGTTCTGCTGTTGCTTGCTCGTTTATAACCGAATTTACTGCTATTCTTAAAGCTTCTACCTCGGCAGCATTCCCTGACCTTGCTGTGAAATAACCGGATTTAGCATAAGGAGCGGAATCTAAAACAGGCTTTAAAATCTTCGCGGAAGGATTAGATGTAAATTGAGATGATAAACCTACGGACCCAAAAGGGGCTCCGTAAACTCTGGATTTTGAAGCCTCGCTGTAAATTGCAAGTTGTTGTTGATCTTGAGAGATAAAATCAATAAATCTCCAAGCGGCGTCTTTGTTAGCAGAAGATTTTGGAACTGCGTACATCCAGAAACTCCCCCACGCAACAGGATTATCTAATTTGGCTTGAGGAACTACAGCCACACCGATGTTCATATTGGAACCCGCTGTTATAATATCCAATAAATTCCAACTGGGAACGAATATCATAGAAACCTTTCCTCCAAAAAAAGCTTTAGAAGCTTCTGGCAACGAAGCATCCCAAACACCGTCGGTTTTCATCAAAAGAGTGTAGAAAGACAACGCATCTCTGGCCGCCTTACTATCAAGAGAGTCGGGTACAGATACTCCCGCCTGAGCAAACATCAATCCTAAAATATCAGAGAAAAAATCAATGTTATCTGCAGCTCCTATTGCCGCTCCGGCTCTTACGTATTCACCATCTTCTGATTTCACCGTTAGGGCTATAGCTATTCTTCTAAATTCTTCCCAAGCTGTGGGTGGTGTTACCTGATCTATTTCTTCAAAGTGATCCTTATTGTAAACAAGAACTAAACCATCGTAATAAGAAGGTAGGGCGTACACTTTACCGTCTATTACACCACTTTCTGTTATAACAGGATAATATCTTTGGGAGTAATCCTGTGCACTTAACATTCCGGTTGGAGCAGGCTCTAAATAATCTTTGATGAAAGGCATCCAAGAATTGTGAACTAAAACAACGTCGGAAGCTGCACCTTCTTTTAATCTACCTATAACGTTTTCTTTATATTGATCAGGCTTTATAACAATAGATCTATCTTCGTATTTAACGGTAATGTTTGAATTAACAGTTTGAAAATCAGTTACAACCTTACTCATTATTTCTTCACTTTCCCATAACCCCCACACACTAAGATTTACAGGACCTGTAATGGTAGATTGAGAGCTACTAAAATACTTTCCAATAAAAGGAATGTCGGAGAGACTACAAGCAGTTAGAAATAAAGGTATCAAAAATAATAATATGGCAGTAAAAATTTTATTTTTCATTCTTTTTATTATATACAGCTTAAAAATTAAAATCCAATACTATTGTAAAGCCAACCCAAAAACAATCCAAAACAACAGAAGAGTTTGGTGAATAGTTATAAGGTAATGATCAAAACTTCCTAAGATAATTATTTGAAGAAATGAAATTAAAAATAAATGAAAATAACTGGAATTTATTAGCTTTTTTGCAGTTATATAAAGAAACGAAAGAAAAAGTAAAAAAGATAAAACACCTGTCTCAGAAAAAATTAAAAGAAATATGTTGTGTACAGGTTGTATAAATCTAATATCTCTGGATTCATAATTGTAATCATCCATTAATACTGTTGAATTATTAAGACCAACCCCGAAAAATGGGAAATCTTTAATCATACGAAAAGAAGCTTTGTTAAAATTAGATCTCCTTAAAATACTTTGATTAGTACTTTTTAAATAATAATCCCCAAAAGGAACTATTGTTAAAAATACACAACATATTGAGATTAAAAAAACGATAATTTTTTTCCTTTTCTTTATTTTTTGAGGGTTTAGTGAAAAAACATACGTTAAAAAAATACCTAAAATGAAAGCAAACCAAGATGTGTAACTAAACGTGAAGAATAAAACTACAGTTCCAAGCAAAAAAGAAATTAAATACAATAAATTTTTCTTTATGAAAGGAAATATCCATAAAAGTAATAGACTTAAATATCCGCCAAAAATGTTAGGGTGTCTAAAAAGCCCGTAGGAAGGTATTACTCTCGTCCCTAAAAAAATTTCCTTAGCTATGCCATAGGTTGAGAAAGAATACGGTTGCTCTCCAAGAACTAAATAGTTATTAAACACAGATCCTTTATTTATATACTGAAAAATACCTAAAAGACTTAAAAATATAACTGAAATGGCTATCAGTTTAAGAATTTTAAAAAAATACTCTTCTACAGGAATCTCCAACAATATGTATAAAAATAATAAAAAATACAGAAAAACCCTAAACCAAGCATATAAAGAAGGAGCAATTCTCTGTGAACATAAAGATGATAGAAGGACAGAGAATACAAAAAGAACAATCATTTGAATCTCTTTTCTGTCTAAAAGATTCAAAATTTTATTCCAAGTGTTTTTATTAAAACTAAAAAGCCAAAACATTAAAATTATAAAAACTAATATATCTTGTAAAAATATTGTAGGTACTAAATAATCAACCAAAACACCTCTCACATAGGAATCAATAATTTCAAAATGCTTACCTAAATTTACAGGTATGAAAAAAACTAATAAAAGAAAAAGTGTTTTAGAAATATCCAATAATCTTTCTTTAGATAACATAGCTTGGTGGGGCAGAATAAACAAATCTTATATTTTTTTATTATACCTTAATTAATTTGATATTTTTCCACAACAGTGTTCATATAATATTTATATATAAAATACGAAGTAGTATTAGTAGTAGTTGTGTATATGTGAATATCCTTTAATACCTTTTCTTTATGGTACTTTTAACACTTTGTTTTTGTGGGAAAGTTTATTTGGCTTTATTTAAAGTGTTTTAACTATTATTATTTATTTTAGGTTGTAGATAGAGACTTTTCCTTTGTTGATAATTACTGATTTTTTGTGGATATTCTTGTGGATAAGTTAATTAATTTATCCACAATCATTTTACATTTTATTTTATCCCCAGAAAAATAATAGTTATGCCCATTTCAACTGTTGAATAATATTTGCTTTACATTTATTACATCTTGGGTGATTTTTCCTGTTTCTGCTATTTCCCCTTGTATTTTATCAACACCGTGCATTATTGTTGTGTGATCCCTTCCTCCTAAAAGCTCCCCTATGGACATGAAGGGCATGTCTGTTATCTCTTTCATTAAGTACATTGCAACGTGCCTGGGAATTACCAGTTCTTTATTCCTTCTTTTACCTTTCACATCTTGGATTTTTACTGAATAATACAAACATACTGCTTTTAATATTTCGTTTACATTTACATTTTTTGTTAGCTTTTCTTTTACTGTCCCTCCTAGTGCTCTTTGTGCAGTTTCTATAGTCAAATTACTTCCCGTGGCCTTGGCATAGGTGACAGCCTGTAAATAAGCTCCTTCAAGCTCTCTTATGTTTGAATCTACTCTCTCAGCGATAAAGTCTATAACTTCGTTTGGAATATTTTCATTTTCCTCATCCCTTTTTGCTCTCAGTATAGCGGCTCTCATTTCCATTTCCGGCATTTGTATATCCGCAACAATTCCGCTACTGAATCTCGATGTGACTCTTTCCTCAAGGCTCTCAAAATCCTTTGGAGGTCTGTCCGAGGTTATTACTATTTGTTTTCCTGTCATGTACAAAGCATTAAAAGTATGAAAAAACTCTTCTTGAGTTGACTCCCTGCCTATTATAAATTGAACATCGTCTATCAATAATACATCTGCTTTTCTAAATTTTTCCCTAAACTGATTGGCTGTATATTTACCTCTTCCTTTTCCACTTTGTATTGTTTCTATAAGTTCATTGGTAAAAGCTTCTCCTGTTGTGTAGATAACCCTCATTCCCGGTTTAGATTCAATTATTTTATTTCCTACCGCTTGTATTAGATGAGTTTTTCCCAGACCGACCTTAGAGTAGATGAATACGGGGTTATATAATTCACCCGGTTTTTCTGAAATAGCTGTAGCAATAGCGTATGCTAGGTTATTGTTTTTCCCAAGTATATAGTTATCAAAAGTAAATTTTGGATTCAGATTTGATTTAAGCCTTTTTTCTTCTTGGATGGTTTTTATGTCTTTTTGTTGTGAAAATAGAGGACCGAGTTCATCCTTATCTTCTTTTTGTGGCTTATCCTTAGTGATGACAAACTTAATTTTCAAATCTTTTCCGGAAATCTTTCTAACAGCGTTTTCGATTATTTCAATATATTTAGTTGATAGGTTTTTTTGAATAAATTTGTCTTCGCAAGAAATTATTATAGAGACGTCGTCCATGTCTTCTCCTCTGGTTCTTGATACTATAGATTTGTAAACCATAGGGGAGATGTCCATTTCAATTTGCCCAAGCACTGCTTTCCAAAATTCAATTGGATCCGATATTTTTTCTTTCATATTTTTATAAAAAGATTAATTTACAGGCAGATTTTTAACCTTTATGTAGTGATTACAAATTTCTTTTTGGTTTTACACTAGGGTTACAGGGTACATAAGTTATCCACAATTATCAAGCAATGTGGATTATAGGGAGAAGGTTTTATTTATTGTCGTTCCTTATTTTCTAAAGCCTGTGTGTAAGATTTCATTATGTATTCTTCGTGTGTTTCATCTAGGGTTCCGGGATAGGGGATAAAGTCACGGGAAAAATCAAACACTTTATCTTCAAAAAGAGATTTTCTGGTAACTCCATCCCATATAACAAATGTATCTATTTTTGCCTCCACAGCAGACTTTACCCCGGGTATCGAGTCTTCAAAAACTATGGTTTCCTTAGGACTAACCTTTAGTAGCCTTAGAATCTTTTTGTAAATTTCCGGATGAGGTTTAAGTTTTTTTACATCGTCTCCAAAGATTTCTGCATCAAAAATACCGTTAATTTCCAGTTTTTTCATAACAATTTCTTGAATAGCTTTTGGGGTATTTGATGTAATTCCAATCTTAAAGTTTTTTTCTTGCTTCAACTCGTAAAAGAAATCCCAAAAACCCTCTGCTGTTTTGATTTCTGTATTTTTAACTATTTCCAAATATGCTTCCGCGGTTTTATTTACAAGATCATTAATTTTTTTATCTTTTACCTCGTTCGCATCTAATATAGCTTCCCATATTGTCTCGGATGAGTAACCACTTATGCAATATGGCTTGGGGTTGATGTAATCTAGTTTCTCGTCTCTTACAACCTTTTCAAAAGATTCCTTTCTCAGTTCTTCGGCTTCCTTGAATACTGTTCCGTCTAGGTCAAATATTACCGCTCTTTTATTTTCAAAATACTTTTTGTTCATTCTTTACCAATCTGTAGGTAACTTTTTCCCTTTAATAGTTACATAAATTAAGAATACTACTGTAATAGGACCAAAAATGCAGTTTACGGGGAACCAAAACCACCTATCCGTTTTTTTAATAGCAATATAAACAGCGTAAATAAAGCCCAATATCAGATAAATTAATAAAAAGATCTTTAACCCCATAATGACTAAATTTTATAATTAAAACCTATTCAATTCCAGACTTTGTTATTCTTGATTATTGTAGTAGGATTTCAAAATTAACGCCGCCGCTAAATGATCGTTTGTGCGCCTTTTTTTCTTTGAAATATCTTGGAAAACTGCTTCCTCGAGAGCAAGTTTTGAAGTTCCGAACTCGTTTTGAAACACCACAGGTCTTTTTGTGACAGTTTTTAACACCTTAGCAAACCTTCTTACTTCTATTGATTTCTTTGTCTCTTTATTTTCAGGTGATAACGGAATCCCCATAATAATTTTTCCGATTTTATTTTCCACTACAACCCTGTTAATTTCGTATAACGCATGGTGCTCATTTTTTGCGTCCACAATTTTTAACGGTGATACTACTCCTTTATTTCCAATAGCCAGACCTATGTTTGTTTCACCATAATCTATACCCAAATCGTAGGGCAGTGTTTCGTTTTTTTGTTTTTTCATAGGGATTCCCCTGTATCCTCTTTTATTATTTTAACTTCTATTTTATCAACGTCTTTGGGAACTTTAGAGAAAAAAGGTACTACAGGAGCTATGCTAAATTCGTAATACTCCACGTTTTTTAAGCCCTCAATTACACTCCTGGCTTCTTCGTTTGTTTTGCCTTTTAAATCTTCCCGAACCTGGTCTTCTTTAATGTCAGGTATAACAATAGACCGTAGTGTAACTTGAATGTCTGCTTCTTCGGAAGTTAAAACACTGTTGGTAGATTTTCCTAAAACCTCAACCTTTATCTCCCTATCTTTTTCAGGCATGTAGTGATTTGCAGGTATAACGTTTTTAAAATAGCCGTCTATAAAACTGTTTAAATCATTTTCGGTATAAACCAGAGCTTTGGCAGACACTGATTGTGTTAGGGATATTTTTTCTTTTTCCTCATCAATATCTGCACTAAAACTTTCTGTTATAATTTTTGTTTCGACAGACCCTTCTATTAGCTTTTGATTACCCCCGAGCTTATTTTTTATACTTTCTTCAGCTTTTCTTAAAGAGATTGACGCCAATTCTTTTGAAAGGTTAGTTCTATCTTCTTCGGTAACAATTTTAACTTCCTCACTCTTGCCTCCCGATATATCTTCATCACTTTTGGCTACTAGGTCGTCTTTGTCGTAATCTGATATTTCCAATGTTTTACCTTCCTCAATGTTGTGAGCATCTCCAATATTTTCTGCTTCAATTTCAACAGTTTTTTCTCCGGGAATCATTTTACTTTCCGGTATTAAAGGGTCCTCGGGCTCACTTGCGGGAATTTCTATGTCTTCTTTTATAAAATAGTGGAGGTCCGTGGATTTTCCTTTGTACGTTAGTTTGTCGCCTTTCTCTAGCTCAATATCCGACGTAGTTCTGTTATATATTATTACTTTTCCTGTTGCCTTTTTACCTATTATTTTTATACCGGTAGTCTCTTTTTCCATACTTTCTTCCACATTTGCTGATAGGGAAGTACCTCGTAATAGCATATTTTCTACATTTGTTGCCTCTTCAGATTTAACTTTTATTGTTATACTTCTTGTGAAAGGTTGTGATCCCACTGTTATTGAGGCCTTCGCTCTTGGTGCAGTCATCCCGTAATATATAAAAGCCCCCACTAATGCCAACGGAATTAAAAAGAAGAGAAATATACTTTTTTTGGCTTTAATAGGGTCAAAAAATTGTGAACTAGGAAGTTTGATACTTGGTAATTTAAATCTTTCTTTAAACTCAACTTTTTCTTCCATTTCTTCTGAAAATTGTTCGGGTATGTATTCAATATCTTTTCCCGAAAGTGACTCTATAAGTACGTTCCCCAACTCGTCATCCGTTATAAAATCAACGCTTTTTCCCATTTTTTCAGTTTGTTGTTGGATAAGCTTAAGATTTAGAATGTTTTCAAAAATGACCGATTCTTCAGGAATGTTTAGTTCAATATTTTGGTCGATAGAAGATTTTATTTTATTTATTACTTCTAAAACGTTGTCTGTTTGTTGTATCTCAATTTTTACCATTTTAAAATCCCATAATTTCCTTATATATCAACGAAGTAGATGCTATATAAACCCAGTCGGTAGACAGGTTCTTTTCTGTCGAGTTTACTATTTCCTCGGTATCCGTAAATGATATTTTATTAAATTCAGGAGTTTCTTTGAAGGGAATTGTGGTTGTCCACGGTACTTCCTCGATGGTTTGGATAATATCTTTAGTGTCCATCCCACATCCAGAGAGATATACTTTGGGAGCGAAGGTTTTAACCCCCGGAAACTCTTCAAATAATATTTTTAGTCCATCTAGCCATATTTCCAGAACTTCGTTCAAACAAGCCTTTACCAAAGATACCTCGCTTTCGGAAAGCTTTTCTGCATTGTACATCTTTAAAATATTGTCAGCTTCTTTTTTAGAAAGACCCATCTTTGAGCTTATTGTTTCTATAAAATGCATATAACCTATGTTAAGTGTTCTGGTCGAAGTAATTCCTCCTCCGAAAACAGCACCCACATCCGTAGAATCCTCTGAAAGATTTATCAAGACAAAATCGTATGTTTTTTTAGGTGGTGACTTTATCCATTCAACTAATGAGTACATTTGTGACCCAACGGCTATTATGTTCAAACCCGCCTTTTTTATGTTGCTTTGAAGGGATTTTAAATGAAAAGACGGTACAAAGGAATTAAAAACAGCTATCTCAATATTTTTTCCGGTGCTTCCCTCTAAAGATAGAACTTTTTGATCATCTAATTTTATGTAGATATCTGAAGTTGTTACAGAGCTTACGTCAATTTCAGGGTCGCCTGTGCTTTCCAACAATTTGTTTTTAGCCTGTACTTTTGCAGTTTCTTTTATCTTCTCGTAAAGCTGGTAAAGCTCCTCGGGTTTTATAGGGTCGTTAGAGGATCTTTTCATTCTCACGGTTGTGGCTAGACCTGTTGTTATCCCCCCGTCAACACCAACTAAAACATCCTTCAGTGGTTCGTTTAAATTCTCCGTAGCTTTTTCAACAGCAGATTTTATAGCTTCTACAACCACAGGCTCGTCTATAATCATACCGTTTCTTACACTTCCTTCCGGTACTTCTTTGTTTCCGGCTCCAATAATTTTAAATATTCCTCCATCGTAGTAAAAGGCGAGACATTTAACATCTCTTGCGTTAATGTTCAATGAAAGAAATTTGTTCGGGTCTTGTTGGTCTTTTTTATGAAACGGCAGATTAAACATTAAATTGATTATACAAATAATATTGCAATTGTTCCAATTTTTAAAAAGGTAATTTTGAAAAAGGTGATGTTTCAGGTGGTAGGTCGGGTAGGGTATCTTCCTGGAGCCTTCGATTTATAAATTCTTCCACCTCTTCAACAGGTGTTCCGTATTTCAATCTGGATAATTCTCTTATTTCTCTGGCCACAGCAGGATCCCTTTTTACAGAATCAAGATCATTCTTTTTATCTATAAAAAGCGAGAACGGTGGTGAGGGCTGACCTTTAACAAGCAATCTCATATAAGCGTTTCCTACGGGCAAGCTACTTAGGTCCTGCTTTGTAAAAGTAGGTTCGAACTGTGTCTCCAAGTATTCTGCGTCATCTATACCTACTCTAAAGGCACACGTGGTACCTACGTTTCCAAAAATAGCTGTTTTTATCTCATCTGTAAGTTGGTTTATGAATTGGTGTGCCACAGTAAGGTTTAGCTTGTATTTTCTTGCTTCCGAAAGTATGGTAGCAAAATCAGGAGTTGCGAAGTTTTGAAATTCATCAACATGTAGGAAAAAGTTGGGGAAATCACCGGACAACTGGTGTCTCCTTAAAGCGGCGGACAGTATTCTGGGTATAAGAAGAAGTCCAATAAAATTTGAATTTTCTTCCCCTAGTTTTCCTTTAGCTAAATCAACTAAAAGTATCTTTTTTTGTGACATAATGTCATCAAAATTAAAAGAGGATTTCTTTTGGCCGATAATGTTTCTCATTGTGTTGTCGGTTGTTATTCGGTCAAATTTTGATACAAAGTATCCCATGGTCTCGCCTTTTCTATTTTGAGAAGTGTTGGCGACTTCATCAGTCCAATACCTTCTTACTAAGGGGTCTGTAACTTTATCAAGAAATTTTCTGGAATACTTTTCATCTATGAACATTCTTAGTACATCTATCATTGTTGCCTCAGGATCTACCATGGCGGTTAACATGACGTTTCTAATTGATCTTTCCAAAAGAGGTCCCATTATTCCCTGATGGTTTGGATCATAAAGCTTATATAGGAGAGCTATGAATGAGTTTATTAACATGTTTTTTTCAGTGTCGTCTTTTGCTTCCAACATATTTATCCCGAGAGGTCTTTCCCTATCAGCGGCATCAAAAAGTATTACGTCCTCTTTTCTTTCCGGGGGTATTTTTTCTAATAGCTCATTAACATCTGTTCCGTGGGGGTCTATTACTGCCACTCCCTCTCCTCTTTTTATGTCCTGTAAAGCCACCCACATCATCAGTTGTGACTTTCCTGATCCTGTTTGTCCTATTATGTAAAGATGTCTGGCCCTATCCTCATCCCTAATAAATATTTTTTTCTTCACACCCCTAAAAGCGCTCCAACCAAGGAAAACCCCGTCATTTTCATCAGGCAGGTTTGTCGGTGCAGATGATTTTCTTGCTCCTAGCCAGATTATATTTGGTGTAGTAACTTCTTTGTTAGGCAGATGAAAAATTGTTGCCATTTCCACGTTATTTAAGATAGACACGTTAGACTTTATCTGTATCCAAAAAAACGGAAGTACAAATCTTTTAATATCTATTCTTCTGTATATGAATTCGTCTATAAATTTTTTAGGTCTCATTACACTTTTTCTGGCAAATCTGTTGTAAGACATGTCTGTGAACTGTTCAAAAGCACTTATTAGATTTCTAATTTGTGATTCAGCCTGTATTTTATCTTCGGCAATAGAGACAATTCTGATTTTTGCGAAGAAGCCCGGGTTGCCTATTTTATTTTCTATTCCTTCTAAAAAGCTTTCGTCAATATTAGACTTTTTTTCAGGATTAGCGTTTTTTGCTTTTACCCTGCCAATAAAACTTCTTCCTGCTAATCTCCAAGTGTCATTGGCTGGTTGGATAATGTACTGAAGAGCTAAAACTTGATTTTCCTTCATTTTGCTCATTGCTGATGTTATAGAGCTCATTGAATCGTTTTTAAGGTCCTCGTATTGTTTTATGGGGTAGTATCCCGGACCTTTTAACCCTAGTTTTGCTACTTTGGTATATTTTCCTCTATCCCAAATTTCCGGAGGAGTAACTATGTCTATTTCCGCGGATGGGTATGCCGCGTTTATTTGTTTTTCCACAATGGATGCGATGTCGTTTGGGGCTACAACATAAAAAGCTATGCCCGATTCTTTGGAGATTATCTCGAAGGAAATTCTGTACTGTCCTTCCAAAAAAGCTCTAAAGGGACTTTTTCTAAAACCCATAAGGTTTGAAAACATGTGTTCCGCGGCTTTAGTTTCTATTTCGTTGTCTTTGGGAATCAGAATTTGAAAAAAAGTTAGTTTGTATTGCTGTTCTTTTTCTTTCTTTTTTCTAAGCCACGAGGACACTGCTGTAACTGTAAATATTCCAAAGAATAGGAGAAATATCACAAGTGCTATCATCGGTTCTGATTTTTCTATTATTTCTGTTGGTTGTTCTAACATGGGCAGTTACTAATCTAAATTAAGATTCCGTATTATTCACAAGTGCTCTTATAAAATTTTCTTCCATAGTATCTGCTACCGTGGTCACTGGGTCCGTGCTTTTTAAAGATTCCAAAGTCTTGTTTTCTCCGACAGGTGTTTTGGGAACGGTGGGAGCTAAAGATTTGATTGCTTGAGATTCCGGTGGAATGTTTCCGTTTGGTAAGTTGTACGGGTTTGGATTTTCCGGAGTGGGTTGGGGAGCGATTGTTTTTTCAGGATTTGTCTCTGTTGGTTGACTGTTTATAGCCTCATACCAAGGTGGGGGGACAAGAGACGTTTCAGCATCTTTAGAAGAAATACCGGAAATTTTTTCCGGGTCTTCTGGAGGCAGGTTATTCTCCGTATGGGGATATATGCTGCGAACAATGTTGTTATTAGATTGTGGGTCAATAGAAGTATCGGGCATACAGATATTCTATCACCTAAACAATGAAAAAATAATAGTATTTG
>CAZGPL010000005.1:0-1471 GCA_964527375.1 uncultured Candidatus Saccharibacteria bacterium | reverse complement strand
CTAGTGCTTCTTTGCCCTTACCCTCGTATTCTTTTGCAGTTTTTTTAATTTTTTTCCTAGTGTTTTCACCATTATCGGGTGCAAAAAGAACCCCAAAAATACCGCCAATTACAGCTCCCCATAAAAAGCCTTTTGAAAAAGAACCTTTCTCAGGTCTCTTCACTGGGCGATATTTCTTACTAGACTTTGGTTGGTAATCAAATTCTTCTTGGTATCTACTAATATTCTTCATATTCGTCCTCCTCATGATTAAAAATATCGGTTATAGACCTTATAGCGTCTATTCCTTTAGATAAACCGCCTACTAAACCCATTAATGAAGTTAGAGGCGCAACTACAGTCGTTGTTAATTTTCTTCCGTTTTCCACTATTTTTTTGGTCTCCTCAATAGTTTCTCTCACCTCTTTTAAAACAAAAATGAAATATATAAAAACTGCAGAGGCTGAAAGGGCCACTAATATAATAGACAAAGTTTGAATTATTTGTAGTGTTTCCATTTAGAGCTTTCTCGCCCTAAATAGCACAGGGGTGCAATTTTGGGCAGTTAAATTTACTTTAATATAATCATTAATTACTAGTGTAGTCAACCTTTTGATATACTAAATTTAGTTTAAAAAAATTATTTTGAAAGGGGGTTGTTTTAGATGGATGATAACTTGCAACCAACGAGCGATGATCAAAACGATACTCCGATAAGTTCTACAGATGATCAATCTGTGCAACCTGTTGTTTCAAACGATACTGATACTCCTTTAGAAATTCCTGTTTCTGCTGCGGATTTTTCTGCTAGCCCTGCCGTAGAAGAGGTGGAAGCTACCGTTGAGAAAAGTGCTGATGAGAGTTTCACAGAAAGTGTGGAAACCTACACTGAAACAGTGGAAGATACAGAAGAAGATACGGAATCGTACATGGATGATACCGCTTCGATATAAGAGAATTTAAGATTGGATAGGGTGGGGGCTTGCGAGGAATAAGGAGGGAGGGGGCGGCTTTTAGCCGCCCCCTCCTTTTGGGTTTATTAAATTTTAGGCAGCAGAAATTGTTTTCTGTTTTATCTAAACAATTTTCCTTGTTTACTCAACAATCTCACCTTCGACAGGCTCGTCTTTCTTATCTCCATCCCCATCTTTAGGTTCGTTCCCGTCTTTAGAGTCATTTTGGTGTTCATTTTGCTGGTTTTGGTCGCCCTGCTTGTATAAATGCTCACCGACCTTTTGTAATTTATCCGACAATTCTTGTGTTTTTTGCTTTAAAGATTCCACGCTGTCGGTTTGAAGACTGTCTCTTATACCTTTTATCTTTTCTTCTATTTCTTTTTTAAGATCTTCGGGAATTTTATCCCCGGCGTCCTTTAAGGATTTCTCTGCAGTATAGCAAAGCCCGTCAGCTAAATTCCTTGTTTCTGCTTCTTCTTTTCTCTTTTTATCTTCATCTGCGTGCATTTCTGATTCTTTTACCATTTTTTCAACTT
>CAZGPL010000004.1:19909-25695 GCA_964527375.1 uncultured Candidatus Saccharibacteria bacterium | reverse complement strand
TGTACTCGTCTATTGCGTAATACAAGCCGTAACCTAGCAGGCCTATTATAAAAAAAGCTAGTATATTTTTCATAGTAATATTTAACATCACTGTCGAATAAATATCCATAGTGTTTCGTATAACATTAAATTATGGCCTTAGGCTTTAAAAGACCCCAATCTTTTTAAAACATTTCCTAACGTGTAGAAATTAATCATTTACATCTTACATTTTACTGGCGCATCTAGAATTAGAAACTTTGGAATTCAAATATTAAAAAATATTTTGTTATACTTTACAGAAACAATGGACAATATTATTTGGTTTATTTCTTTATGGGCTGTCGTTACTGTTCTAGGCTTGATTAGTTGGCCAATTGTTTCTATTTTTTTCAATCATGTATCTGATAAAGGTTATTCTATCTCAAAAATTATAGGACTTTTCTTTGTAGGATATTCGACTTTTCTTCTTTCATCACTTAAACTAGTTAGTCTTAATTCGTCTCAGTTAATTATTTCTCCAATAGTTTGGGGTAGTCTAAATTTATACTTTCTCATAAAATATAAACCACTTAAGAAAATAGTTTTTAAACACGTTTTTGTTTCTGAGGTGGTCTTTCTGTTGCTTTATTTTCTTTGCTCTTATGTGAAAGCTTATAAAATAGAGATACATCAAATAGAACGTCTCATGGATTTTGGATTTATTAGGATAATGGAAAATACGAAATATTTACCCTTAGAGGACATTTGGATGAGTGGTCTTGATTTAAATTACTATTATTTTGGACATTTGATGGGCTATATTCTGATATTTTTTTCAGGAGTACCATCAGAAGTTGGGTTCTTTTTACTAGTATCTATTGTTTTTGGTATGGTGGGTAGTAGCATGTTTAGGCTTTCATTCGATTTATCGACCTACATTATAAAATCATCCAAGAGCTACAAAAATTATATTTCAGCAATTTTGAGCATGTATTTTATTTTATTTTCAGGTGTTTTTCATACTCCTGTTAATAAAATTATTTTTCGAAAAAATTTTACTTACTCAGATGTAACTAGGTTAATTCCCGGAACTATAACTGAACCGCCTTTATACAGTTTTATTGAATCTGATTTGCACTCACATGTTTGGGGATTGTTAATAGGCTCAGTAACTTTGTTTTTAATTTATAACGCTTGGGTACAAAAAGATATAAAGTCGAAGTTGATTTATTTACTTGGTTTTACAATTGGGTTGTCGGTTATGACTAATACATGGGATGCGATAACTCTAGGATTTCTGATTGTTTCTGTTCTATCTCTAAAAACACTTCTCGAAAAAATTTGCCTTAAGAAATTGTTAATACATGTAATAATTTTAATTGTAATGTCATATTTTACATCCTTTCTTTGGTTAGCTAGCTTTAAAACTCCTACTTCTAGTATTTCTTTTGTCCAAAACAGTTCTAAACTTTTAACATGGCTTTCTTTTTGGGGTCATTATGTCTCTATTTTTCTAATTTATATTCTTGTTTTTTTAAAAATAGGAAAATTAGAGTGGAAAAAACAAAGTTTTTTACTAGTAAACATTACAGTTTCATTTCTCTTGATTGCGTTGACCGAAATAATTTTTGTTAAAGATATTTTATGGGGTGGTGAGTGGGAACGTGCTAACACTGTGTTTAAAGTAACTACGCAGACATGGTTATGGCTAGGACTCTTTTCGGGACCAACTATCGTTTGGTGTGTAAGTACAGTTAAAAAATTACTACCTAAGATTGTAATAGCTATTTTATTTCTATTTATTTTTATTTTAACTTCTTTTTATCCAATAATGGCAATAAATCAGTCCTATTTTGAGGGAGGACACCTCGAACGTCTGGATTCCGGCCTACATTGGTTTGAACAATCATATCCACTTGAATATGAAGCTTTTTTATTTCTTCTGAATTTAAAAAATGACCTTCCCCTAGAAGATAAGAAGAAAGTGATTCTCGAGGCTAGGGGGGAGAGTTATAGGGACACTTCATTATTTTCTACATTTTTAGGATGGCCAACTGTGATTGGTTGGGACATTCATGAATGGACTTGGAGAGGTAGCTATAGACCGATAAGGAAAAGGATAGAAGATGTTAGAGAAATATATACAGGTTATGATTTGGAAATAACAAGAGAGCTTCTAGATAAATATCAAGTGGATTTCATTATAATTAGTAGTTTTGAAAGGTCACGGTACGGATTTTTTTTGAATGAGGATAAATTACAAAAATTGTCTAAAAAAATATTTCAAAATACTAGTACCTCAATTTACTTGGTGCTTAGGTAAGCATTGTTTTATGTCACTATAAACCATGCAATCGACTGGGATCTATTGTAAAATAAACGTGGAGAATTGTTATGGAAAGTAAGATAAATTTTTATGCCCTAGGACGAGACATTGCAATAAAGAAAAAATTTCCTTCTAAAAGGTTATTTCCAAGCTTTAAATCTAATAAAGAGCTTGACTACAGAAATCTTTTTGAGGAAATAAATAATTTATACTCATATCTTGTAAAAGAATATGAAAAAAATCCGGAAATAGTACCCTTATCTTCCTCATGGATATTAGACAATTATTACCTCATTAGTCAGCAATCTTCTGTTTTGGGTGAAACATTTAAACCAAAAATTTTAAGGAAATTACCTCTTTCTGAATATGACGAAATATATTATCAAATTCACTACATTGCCAAAAAATATTTAGAAGCATCGTCTCACAAATTTTCTGAGGATACACTAATTCCTTTCTTGAAGGGATACCAAAAAATATATCCTTTATCTAGTTTAGAGCTTTGGGTTTTGCCGACAATTATTAAATACGAACTTTTACATTCTATATTGGAAAAAGGATCTGAAATTAAAGAAAAAATTGAAAATAGTAAGCTTGCCGATAGTATAGTTAAAGAAATATCTTCTGATTTAGATAAGGGTAAAAATCCTGTAAAGAGAGTTAAAAAAGTATTACGTGATATTGAAGTTAATCCCCATGTACTACTTCTTGTTCTGGAAGATATTAGAGAGTTAGATTATAGAGTTGAATCTGCTCTACGTTTGGTTGAAGGAAAAATTCACGAAGAAGATTTAAATCTTGAAGAATTCACCCGAGCTACTGTTTTAAGGGACCTTGATCTTAAACAAAACCTAAACAACGCCGTTAGTTCCGTTAGGGACTTTTCATTTATAAATTGGAGTAAGTTTTTTACAAAGGTAAGTATAGTAGAAAGTACCCTAGAGAAAGATCCGGGCAACATTTATCCAGTGATGGACGATATAAGTAGAGATAGGTATAGACACATTATTGAAGACATGAGTGTTAACAGTAACTTTAGTGAATCGGAAATAGCCAGAAAAGTTATTGAAGCTTCATTAGCATCTAATATCGGAGTTCAAAGACACGTAGGTTACCACTTAATCGATGATGGGTATTTTCAATTTTCCAAAAGTATCGGTTACAAACCTCCTTTTAAAGGGAAATTAAAAGATTGGATTAGAAAAAATCCCAATATTACTTATATGGGAGCGAGTTTATTGGTCACTTTTCTAGTTTCAATAATATCTTTTTACATTTTTCACAAAATAACAGGAAACATCGTTATCTCTTTTTTTGGGATTCTTTTACAGTTAATACCGGCATCTAATATCGGAATTTTTTTCATGAACAAGCTTTTTACTTGGCTTTTGCCTCCATCTTTACCGCCTAAAATTGAGATAAAGGGCACTGTCCCCGAAGAATATAAGACACTTGTAGCTGTTCCGTGCATGTTTTCTACCAGAGATCAAATAGACATATTGGTTTCAAATCTGGAAAAAAGATTTTTATCAAATAAGTTTAATAACGTTTATTTTGCTCTTCTAAGTGATTATAAAGATTCCAAAGATAAGGAATCAGCCGAGGACAGGGCTAATCTTTCTTATTTAAGAAGAAAGATTAAGCAACTAAATATAAAACATAGAGCATCGGGGTTTGAAGTATTTTATCTTTTTCACAGGAAAAGGCTATTTAATGATAAGGAAGGTGTCTGGATGGGTTGGGAAAGAAAAAGAGGCAAACTCATGGAATTGGTTAAATGGCTTTCTTCTTCGGAGCGTTCCGTGGAAACAACTTTTTCTGTGATTGACGGTGATTTGAAAAAACTTAGAGGAATTAGATACGTTATCACTCTTGACGAGGATACAATGATTCCTGCAGATGTTGCCTTAAAGCTGATTGGAGCAATGGCACACCCATTGAATTTTCCTGTTTTGGATGAAGTTAAAAAAATCATTTCCAGGGGTTATTCCTTTTTACAGCCAAGAATAATAGTAAAACCGGAAACAGAAAATGTTTCGCCTTTTACTAAAATATTTGTAGCTGACAGTGGTTTTGATTCTTATTCCTCTGCTGTTTCTGATATTTATCAAGATGTTTTTAACCGATCAAATTTTATGGGAAAAGGAATTTTCGATGTTAGGGCAATAAATGAAACGTTAGTTAATACCTTCCCTGAAAATACTCTTTTAAGTCACGATCTTCTGGAAAGTTGTTTTGCTAAAGCGGGTTTTCTTTCAGATACAAGTTTAGTCGAGGATTTTCCAACAAC
Organism: uncultured Candidatus Saccharibacteria bacterium; assembly: GCA_964527375.1. Lineage (GTDB taxonomy): Bacteria > Patescibacteriota > WWE3 > UBA101185 > UBA10185 > JAAZNV01. The sequence continues at coordinate 21,118 of CAZGPL010000004.1, read as the reverse complement.
TTTCCATAGTTACGTATCCAGGGATAATAGATGGGTTAGAGGTGATTGGCAACTTATACCATGGCTATGTCCTTTGATACCCACAAGTGGTGGAGGAAAGAGAAAAAGTCCTTTAGACCTTCTTTCTAAATGGATGATATTTGACAACCTTAGAAGAAGTCTGGTGGTACCTGTTTTTATATCTCTTTATATTTTGGGTTGGATTTTTACAAATTCAAACTTCGTTACTATTTATGTTACCCTACTCTATTTTGTCCACCTATTCTTTGAATGTTTTTACATTAAGAGATATTTTGACCACAAAATGCCTTTTAAAGAAAAAATCACGCTTTCTTATTTGTTTGTAAAAAATAAAATTGTACAGGTTTTTACTTCCTTTTTAATAGGTGCGGTCATTGGGGTTGGAAAATCTGTGGCAATATTTAAAACTTTATATCGTTTGATGGTAAAAAGACATCTTCTTGAATGGGTAAGTCACAGTGAGGCTGAAAAGGTCAGAAATGAAAATGATATAGTCGAATATTTCTTATCTTCAAAGGTTGTATTTATAAACATGTTGGTTTTGTTCGTTCTTTTTTTGTTAGATAGGTTGACTATTTCCAATACTTTCTTAATCTCAATTTGGACTCTTTCTCCCTTCTTTGTTTTTAAATTGAGTCAGCCCTTCAAGAAAATTAAAATATCCGAACAGATAGAAGATAAGGAGAGAATTCTTTTTTACGCAAGTAAAATATGGTCATTTTTTGACGAATTTACAAACGAAGAGAGCAACTATTTACCACCTGATAACATTCAGGTAATTCCTTCGAAAAGAATTGTTTATAGAACTTCCCCAACTAATACCGCTTTTTATTTATTATCTTTACTTTCTGCATATGACCTTGGTTTTGTTAATGCAGAAAATTTATTTGATAGATTGGAAAAAACCATCAGGACCATTTATAAACTCCCCAAATTTAAAGGTCATTTATTTAATTGGTATGACATAAAAAAACTTGAACCTTTAAATCCTTATATATCTACGGCTGACAGTGGGAATTTTGTTGTAGCTTTGATGCTTTTAGAGTCAGCTTGCCAAGCCATTTCTGAAAATTTGAAGAAAAAAGAACAAGATTTATCTAAAAAATTCGTTAAAATATCACATCTGGTTAACAGAATTTATAGAAAAACAGACTTTACTTTTTTATACAACAAAAACATGTCCGTATT
>CAZGPL010000004.1:5416-19809 GCA_964527375.1 uncultured Candidatus Saccharibacteria bacterium | reverse complement strand
GAATTTATAGAAAAACAGACTTTACTTTTTTATACAACAAAAACATGTCCGTATTTTCAGTTGGATACAATGTTTCATCTAAACAACGAGATACTAGTTACTACGACATTTTAGCGTCTGAATCCCGTATTGCCAGCTATGCGGCTATAGCTTTAGATCAGGTTGAGGTAAAACATTGGTTCAGCCTATCTCGGCCGGTGAGGATAAGAAAAGGAAAGTTCTATTTAATGTCTTGGGGAGGAACTATGTTTGAATATCTCTTACCCACCCTTTTATTTAATGAGAAAGACAACACATTTATTACTCAAACAACAAAGGAAATTTTTGAAATACAAAAAGAGTATGCAAAAGAAAACGGTATTCCTTGGGGAATATCTGAATCAAATTTTGACGCCTTTGATTTTGATACAAATTATCAATATAAAATGATGGGGGTACCTGATCTTGCTTTGAAAAGATATGATGCTAAGGATTTAGTTGTTTCCCCCTATTCTTCATTTTTAGCTTTAATGGTAAATCCAAAAGAAGCAGAAGAAAATCTTCACTCTCTAGAATTAATGGGAGCTCTCGGGCAGTATGGTTTTTATGAAGCTATTGATTTTAACCGATCGACCCAGGAACCTAAGGTTGGGGAGAACGTTAAAATATACACCGCCCATCATCAAGGTATGAGCATGGTTTCAATAAATAACGCTCTAAATGACAGGATAATGAGTAACAGACTTCATGACAATGATTACATCAAATCATGCGAAATACTGTTGGATGAAAAAATACCTGAGGTATCAAATGTTGTTGAGCCAAATCAATATGGTTTTGATAGAAAATTAAGCACCGTAAGAAGATATGAAAAAGAAAGAATAAGATATTCAAACACGCCCAATACATTGTTCCCAATTGCCCAAGTTTACGGGAATGGAAAATATTCAGTCATGATATCAAATTCGGGGGCTGGGTATAGCAAATTTAGAGACGTCTTTTTAAATAGATATGACGAAGATTTTACTTTAGATGTTTCAGGACACCACGTTTTTATAAAAGAAACAAAATCAGGAAATTATTGGTCAGCAACCTACCAACCTACTTCAGTAAAACCAGATGAATATGAGGTAAAGTTCTACCCCGAATATGCCGAATTTAGAAGAATGGATTCAAAAACTGAAACAATTTTGAATGTCTTTGTACCTCCAGAAAAGAATTTTGAAATAAGGGAAATGACTTTGATAAACAATTCTTCAGAGAATAAATCGTATGAAGTTACAACTTACAGCGAAATTATGTTAGATGAGTACAAAGCAGGTATATCTCATCCTGTTTTCAACAAACTATTCTTGGAAACTGACTACGAGGATGGGGTTTTGATAGCTAAAAGAAAGAAAAGGAATATAAGAGATATTGAGAAATTTGCATTCCATTTTGCTTTCTCTGATGATTCTGGCTTACAGATAGATTCCTATGAGACTAGCAGGCAAAATTTCATTGGTAGGATGAAACATATTCAAAATCCAGCTGCGATAAATTCTCCACTAACAAATAGTATAGGTACAGTTTTAGACCCGGTGTTTAGTGTTAGATACAAACTAGATCTAAAGCCTGGGGAATCTAAAAAAATTCATTTTATCTATGGTTATGCTAACAATCTTCATGAGATAAGAGCCGCCAGAGAACTTCTCTTTACGGGACAGCAAATGCAAGAGCTAAAATATTTGAATAGCCATTATGTTGAGGCAAAAAGAACTCATCTTGGCATTGACGTTAGGCAGGAAATTTTATTCCAGAAAGTTGCTTCCAGACTAGTTTATCCAGATTACAGATTAAAAGAGCCTATAAATATTGACCATACCGCAGGAAAAAGTCTGCTGTACAGATTTTCTATTTCAGGAGATAACAAAATATTGGTTGTAAAGGTTAATAGTAAAAACATTGAACTTGTCAGAAATATGGTTCTGCTTCATGAGTATTTCAGAATTTTAAGATTCAATTTTGACTTGGTTTTTATTGTTGATGAAAAGATTAGCTATGAGGAAACATTGGAGCAAGACGTTTATGAGGTTGTAGAAAGTTCTTTATCGCACCCGTACAAAGGCTCGGGGGTGTATGTTTTAAATGTAATAAATATGACTTTGGAAGAGAGATTTACTTTATTGGCTTTGGCAAAAGTTGTTTTTGACACTTCTTTGGGTTCCTTAGACGAGCAGATAAATCTGGCATCTAGATATACTGAACCCGAAATGGTTTCTGTTAAAGAAACTCCCGCAGAAGAATTTGTTGAAAGTATAAGACCCTTCAAAGATGTTGCCGAAGGACTAGAGCTTTACAACGGAATTGGGGGTTTTTCCTCTGACGGGAAAAAATACATTATGGAACTATCTCCTCAAAATCCTACCCCACTACCTTGGTCCAACATTATATCTAATGAAAATTTTGGGACCATGGTTACAGAATCAGGATTAGGTTACACATGGAACATAAATAGTCAGTCAAATAAACTTACACCATGGTCAAATGATTTTGTCAGTGACACTCAAGGAGAAATCATTTATCTAAAAGATGTCGATTCAGAAAAAGTATTTACTGCTACTCCGCTTCCAAACAAGAATAGTGATTTTAAAGTTACTCATACTCAAGGTTATTCCGAATTCAAAGGAGAAAGTTCTGATATAGAACATAAATTAAGAGTGTTGGTTGATAATCAGGACCCTGTGAAAATACTAAGACTTATTCTAAAAAACAAAAGCAATTACACCAAAACCATCGCTGTTTCTTACTATGTCGAATTTGTTCTGGGAGAACATAGGAGTCTTGATCAGGAAAATCTAAAGATCGAATTTGATCCGACCAGAAAAAGTATTACCGCACAAAATCCCTTTAACGTAGGATTTACTAATCAGATTGCATTTATGGCAACAAACCGAAGAGTTGTTGCCGCAACATCTGATAGAAAAAAATTCTTTGGTAAGGGGAGTTCAAAGAAAACTCCTTTGTGGGTTTACAACAATACACGAGGTATAACCGGTTTTAAATCTGTCTCGGATAGATGCGGTGTGTTATCCACTGAAGTTGAAGTTCCCAGAAATTCTCAAGCCACAGTCGTGTATGTTTTGGGTCAGCACGAAAATATTGAAACAGTTAATAATTTAATTGATAAATACACTAATCCTGAGGAGGTTGAGACAAGTATTGAAAATGTCAAACAAAGATGGGCACGAGTAAATTCTGCAATTACTGTCAACACTCCTGATGAGAAGTTCAATTACTTGATAAACAACTGGATGTTGTATCAGGTTTTGTCTTGCAGAGTTCAAGGTAAAACTGCCTTCTATCAGGCGGCAGGGGCATTTGGATTTAGAGATCAGCTTCAAGATGTTATGGCTTTAATATATACAGATCCAGGTAGGGTTAAACAGCATATTACTATGTGTTGTGCTCACCAATTTAAAGAAGGAGATGTTCAACATTGGTGGCACTATCCATCGGGGGCGGGGGTAAGAACAAGAATAAGCGACGATCTTTTGTGGTTACCCTATGTTGTTAGTTACTACATAGAAAAAACCGGGGATACTGAAATTCTTAACATTGAAGTTCCATATTTGGAAATGCAAAATCTTGAACCTCATGAAGAAAGTGTTTATGCTGTTCCAAATGTTTCGGCTGAGAGAGGTAATGTGTTAGATCATTGTATTAGAGCTATAAATAAATCATTAAATTTCGGATCTCACGGTCTGCCTTTAATAGGTTCCGGTGACTGGAATGACGGTCTGAGCAGTGTTGGAGATGAGGGGAGAGGTGAAAGTGTTTGGCTCGGTTGGTTTATTTTGAACGTTATAGATAAATTTTCAAAAATACTTGAAAAAACTGATAGGAGAGGTGATGTGGGAAGATACAAAAATATATATGAGGATTTGAAAAACAAAATAAATGAAAATGGGTGGGATGGGGATTGGTACAGAAGAGCTTATTATGATGACGGTACTCCCTTGGGTTCCCAAATTAATAACGAATGCAGTATAGATTCTATTTCTCAATCATGGAGTGTTATTTCAGGGGCGGCGTCACCTGAGAAAATGAAAAAAGCCATGATCAGTCATGAGAAATATTTGGAAGATAAGAAAAACAAGATTATTAAACTACTGACGCCGCCTTTTAAGGATTCTACCCCGTTCCCCGGCTACATTCAGGGTTACCCGGAGGGTATTCGTGAGAATGGTGGTCAATATACTCATGGAGCAGTATGGGCAATGAAAGCTTATGCAATGATGCAAAATGGAGATAAAGCCTACGAGCTTTTCAATACTCTAAATCCTATAAATAGAGCTCTGAATCCTGAGAGTGTAAAAATTTATAAATCAGAACCCTATGTTATGGCAGGTGATATTTATTCGAACCAGCAACATATGGCAAGAGGTGGTTGGAGTTGGTACACAGGTTCTGCCGGGTGGTTATATAGGGTATCAATAGAAGATATTATAGGGTTTAAGAAATATTTTGACCATTTTACTTTAGAACCGGTTATTCCAAGGGAATGGAAATTTTTTGAAATGAAATATTCTTACGAAAATACTCATTACAATATTAAGGTAGAAAGAGGAACGGATAAGGGTTTATTTTTAAATGGTAAAAAACTGGAAGATAAGAAAGTTCCGTTGAAGGAGAACGCCGGAGATTTAGAAGTATATTTAGTTATTTAGGAGAGCAATCGTGAATAAACAAATACTTGATTCAGTTTTCCGTGCTTACGATGTTAGAGGTAGATACCCCGATGAACTAAACGCAGAATTTTATAAAAATTTAGGTAAAGCCTACGTGTCTTTTTTTAAACCTCGAAAATTGGTTGTCGGACACGATATCCGTCCTGAAAGTATTGAGATGAAAAAAAGCATGATGGCAGGTATTGTTGAAATGGGATGCGATGTGGTGGATATAGGAGAAATACCGACGGAAACACTCTATTTTGTTACGGGTCAATATTCTGATATTTACGATGGTGGTCTTGTAGTTACTGCTTCTCATAATGGGGCCGGATGGAATGGTTGCAAAATGGTAACAAAAAACGCTAGACCGATAAGTGGAACATCCGGTCTTATGGATTTAAAAAGAATCATTCTGGAAGAAAAATATGAAAAGGTATCTGAAGTTGAGGGCACTTTAGATGTAAAAGATTTTATGTATGAGTACAAGGAAAAAGTACTTTCGTTCTTAAAAACTGAAAAAAGAAAAATGCTAAAAATAGTTGTTGACGCAGGTAACGGTATTGGTGGAAAAGTTTTTGATTATATTTTTTCTGATTTGGATCTTGATATTGACAGAATGTATTTTGAACCAGACGGTACTTATCCCAACCACGTACCTAATCCCTTGGAAGAGGAAAACGTAGAAGAAATAAAAAAGAGAGTGTTAGAAGTTGGGGCTGATTTTGGAATAGCAATAGACGGAGATGCTGATAGGGCCTTTTTTATTGATAAGAAAGGTAGAAGACCTGACGGTGTTTATGTTGGAGTATTACTTGCAAAAAATCTGCTTTTAAATAGTGAAAATAAAAAAATAATTCATGATCCAAGAATAACGTGGCCTTTTGTAAAAGAGGCAGGTGCTTTAGGAGCTGAAACTTTTCAGTCGATGGCGGGACATTCTTTTTTTAAACAGGTAATGGCAGAAAAACAAGCTCTTTTTGGCGCTGAAGCAAGTGCTCACTTTTACTATCGTGATTTTTATAATTGCGACTCGGGAATGATAACTATAGCTCAAATGCTAAATATGTATTTTGAGGGTTTTGAACTTACAGAGGCTGTAGATTACTTGTTTGATAAATATCCTAATTCAGGAGAAGTAAACTATAAAGTTGAGAACGCAATTTCTATAATCTCAAGAATTGAAGAACACTACGAAAGTTTGGGTGCAAAAATAGAGAAAATAGATGGTCTTTCGGTGGAATTTGAAGATTGGAGATTTAACTTAAGAACTTCAAATACGCAGCCTCTACTTCGATTAAATGTAGAAGGAATTACAAAGGAAAAAGTTATTGAAAAATTCTTGGAGGTTGAGAGAATGATTGGTGCTCCGAGAGATAACTTACCGGCTTTAGAAGAGTTAAGGTAAATTATCTATTACCTCAACAACTTTATTCTTAGATTTTAGTCCGTGAATAATTTCTATAGATGATTTAGGAACATTAAAGAATTCAGAAAGTATCTCTGTAGCTTCTGTGTTTGCCTTATTTTCCCTAGCCGGAGATTTTACGTAGATATCATATATGTCATCTTTATCAGATTTCTTTAAATTTTTTATCTTAGAACTCGGATGGATTTTAATATTAATCTTCATTATTTTTAATTATACTTAAGTTTATCTTACCCTATTTTTCAGTTTAAAATTTTTTTATAAAACAAAAAGGCCCCTGTCTTAAACAGAGGCCTCTTTCCAGAATCTCGGAAATATTACTTTTTCTCTGCTCCAAGCTTTTTATGACATAGCCACCAATCGTAGCACTCAAATTCCCTGGCTTTTGACCTTTTTATCCTATCTTTCGCCAAATCTACAGTATTTGCAGGTGGGATTATAACTCTATCTTTAATGAGTTCATTATTTGGCCAATCCGCGGGCATCGCAACCTTGTTTTTATCAGCTATCTGCATTGCTTTTACAGCTCTAATTATTTCATCAATGTTTCTTCCTAATTCTTGTGGGTAGTAGAAAATAATTCTAATTTTTGCCATATCGTCAACTATAAAAACAGCTCTAACAGTATTTGTACCTTTTCCCGGGTGAATTAATCCCAATGTTTCAGCAACAGCTCCTGTATCAGCAATAATCGGAAATTTAATTTCCACATTTAAGTTGTCTTTAATCCACTCTTCCCATTTTAAATGTGCAAAAACTTGATCAACACTCAAACCAATAAGTTCGCAATTTAATTTATTGAATTCCTTTTCTTTATTTTGGAATGCCACAAACTCAGTGGTACAAACAGGTGTAAAGTCTCCCGGGTGGCTGAAAAGTACAAACCATTTACCCGCGAAATGTTTGGGAAGTTCCAATACTCCCCTGGTTGTAACTACCTTCATATTAGGGAACAAATCTCCCAACAAAGGCATTCTTTTTACTTCATTTTCATTTTTTTCCGGCATAAATTCCTCCTTATATTAACAAATTACTTCTAATAGATTACTAAAAATTTATATTTAAACAAGCAAGGGGCGTTGATTATTTGATAAGTTGGTATAACATACCACCAAGATAAAATGAAAGAAAGTTGAATAAAATTGAAGATAAAATGGAGATTAATTTATTAATTTTCATGTATTTGTGCAAAATAATGGCCTCTATTATAACTGCTGTTATCTCTAGGATAAAAAATAGAAAGAAGGAGATTTCGGGATTAAAAAGTTCTTGAGATAACTTTAGTATAAAGTTTGAAGTAGGGTTTGTTAGAAGATTGGATGCTGTTATGGTTAGAAGTAGTTTCTTTTTATTGAGTTTAGAAAAAATAAAGTAAGAAGTACCTAGTTCGACCAAGATGGTTATTAACAAATATATCATCAGACCCTTTAAATCATTCGTCATTTTTTATTTTTTTCAAAATAATTATTGCCACTATTACTGTAATAAGGGAAAATCCTCCCCACCATACTACAACGCTTTTAATTTCTGAAATATCAGGTTTTCTTTCAAATACATCTCCAAAAAAAACAGTTTGTCCTGGTACTGTGGAAGTTGGCATTAAATTTGCTATCAATTTATTTGTTTTGTAATAATTCATATTTAACAAATTTAAAATATGTAGATTATATTGAAATATTATCAAAACACATGTTTAATTAACATAGATGATTACAAAAGAACTGCTCGAATATATAAAATCCCAAAAGGCAAAAAATATTGATGAAGATGAAATAAAGAGAGATTTAACACATAATAATTGGGTTATAGAAGATATTGAGGAAGCTCTTGAAAAAGTAAACAGCATTGACCCTGACACTCCTTTCGATGTTGAGATAAAAGATAGAGATAAAGTTCTTGTTATAGATTCTGAGGTTTCACATCCTGCTACAAAATATACTGAAAATTTAGAAGCACCCATAGGTGATAAACCAAAGGTTATAGCTAACGTAATCTCACTACTCATGATAGTAGTGACTTTTTTATTCATGTACAAGGCAGGGTTAATGATAGCAATAATGTCCGTTGTGGACTACTACTCTCAAACAACAGGCGCAATGCACTATTTTTTAGGTGAATTTCCTTTATATGGTTGGGTTGTGATGGCTTTTGTTCTTTCAGCGTGTATCGTTCTTTATTCTTCTTTTAAGGTAAAAGTAAGTTCTAAATCATCATTTTGGTTTGCATTAATAACTCTTTTGGTTCTACCTGTATCTCTTTCCTACATCAATTACAAATTAATGTCCTCTGTTGCCGATTATTTTTCGGCTGATCCGATAGTTTTTAATCAAAACATACCAAGCATTCCTTCTAAAGCATCGACAATCATAATAGGAATTTTCGGTGAGCCTGCTTTTTTCATTTCACTCGCAATTTTATTTATTTTAATTTTTTCTTATAAAAAGTTCCATCTTCCAAAACAAACAATGAGCTCTCGAGATAGAAAAGTATATTTGATTTTTGTTCTTTTGTTCATGGCCCCAACATTGTTTGTTATCACAAGAAGTTATTCTAAAGCTAGGTCGGATGATTTTGGGTATAAAATAGCTCAATCAAGGACCGGATTTCACATTTACAGACCGGATCCCATTCCCCTGGGAATGGTCTATTTGTCAAATTATATCCCTAACAGGGAAATGGCGGGGAAAAACGATGCAGTTCAAGTCACCTATGATTTTGCGTATAAAGAATCTATTGATTTAACTAAATCAAGACCAATCGTTTTAAAACAGGTGCGAGTAGATGAAAAATTTTCTTTAAGTAAATTTTTAGAGGATGACATGGGGGTTTACTCTAATAGCGAAACTGTATCAATACCTCAAGCTTTGGATAGCGTAGGATACCTTGTGAAAAATAGACTATCCTACGGAGAGGAAAATAAAAATTTGGTCTTTTTAACTAAGGATAAGGTTCTTATATCAATTTCAACTGTGGATTCAAGCCATGTTGATTTAATTGATTTAGCAAAGTCTTTGAAATAATCAATTCCCACCCCAGACTATTTAGTCATTTACGATGTTATGGCATTTAAAAAATCTGATGAAATTTATTCGTTCAATATTTTCGGTTGATAAAAGTGTTTAAAAATTTCCACTATAAAAAACATCAAAATAGAGAGTCCTAGAGCCATAGCCCAGTAATTGAGTCCGACTAATTCAATCTTAAAGAATTCTCTTGAAAATTTTGTTGAAAAAGGTAGTGCTTGAAGTAAAAACCCTGCTAATACTGAAATTATTAACCACTTATTTTCAAACATATGGCTGTTTAGAAAAGATCTAGTTGGTGCTCTGACTGAAAAAACATATATTAAAGAATTTATACCAATAGTAATGAAAGTAACTGATCTGGCTAAAACAATATTTTGGGAGTTTTTGAAAACAAAAATGAAAGAGCAGAAAGCTATTATTCCCGCTACCACACTTACAAAAGAGATAAGTTTTAACATCCAACCGGTCACAATATGTTCTTTAGGTGACCGAGGTTTATCTTTCATTATGTCGTCTCTTTTTGGATCGATTGTGAGTGAGAGGTTAGGAAAGCCGTCTGAAACAAGATTTATCCAGAGTATCTGTACAGCAGTGACAGGTAATGGTAATCCTAGAACTATTCCGGCAAGAACAACTAATATTTCTTCAAAAGCATCGCAAAGAAGGTAAAGAATAATTTTTCTGATATTTTCAAACATTGCTCTCCCCTCTTCTATAGCGCTGACTATTGTTGCAAAACTTGAATCAAGCAAAACAAGATCAGCAGATTCTTTTGATACATCTGAAGCTTCGTTGACAACTATTCCTATATCCGATTTATGTAGAGCAGGTGCGTCATTTACCCCATCACCTATCATTGCTACTACTTCCCCGTTGTTTTTTAGAGCTTCAACAATTCTTAATTTCTGATCCGGTGTAGTACGAGCAAAAAGTTTAACCGTTTTAATTTTTACGGTCAATTCTTCATCAGAAAGTTTCAAAAGCTCATCTCCAAGAATTACTTCTTCCTCACTCACACCTAGACCTAACTGTGATAGTACAAACTTAGAGGTATTGGCGTAATCACCTGTAATAACAATAGTTTTTATACCTGCATTTTTTGTTTTCTCCAATGCATCTTTTAACCCTTCTCTTACAGGGTCAGAAAAACCAAGCAAACCTATCCAAATTAAATCTTTTTTTGCATCATTTATCTCAAGCTTGGTTTTTTCATTGCCGACTTGTTTTCTAGCGTATCCCAACACCCTTTTACCTTGGTGTGTGAGTTGTTCTATCAATGAAATTACATTAGCCTTTTCTTCTTGAGGTAAATCGGTCCATTCTAAAATCATTTCCGGGGCTCCGTTCACAAAAATCATATTGGTAGCATCGTCCCACTTGTTTAGACTCATAAAAAATCTTTCTTTAGAAGAAAAAGGGATGCTATCTATTCTTTTGTATGTATTTGATTGATCTTCGATTTTACCTTCTGCCCAACTATGAGCAGAGATTACAATTGGGTCATCTAAATCATTTGCAATCAAAGCTTGAAGTGCCAGATCTTGTTGGTTTCCGCTATGATCTGCAACCTCCATCTGACCTATGGTTAACGTTCCTGTTTTGTCACAACAAATAACAGAAACACCCCCAAGAGTTTCTGCGGCTGCAAGTTTTCTGACAAGACCTTTTCTTTTCAATATTTTTTGCATTCCTATGGTTAATACAACGGTTAATGAGACTAGGAGACCTTCAGGAATACTTGATACAGCAAGAGCAACAGACGTAATGAATATTTCCGATAGCTCTATGCCTCTAAGTAATCCAATTATAAAAACTAGAGTTATTATTATGCCTATGAATATCAAAAGTTGATGGCTAAATTTTTTTAGTTGTTTTTGGAAAGGTGTAATTTCGTCTTTGTCCTGTATTTTATCTGCAATTTTTCCCATCTCAGTACTAGCCCCGATGCTTTCTACTCTCATCACAGCTTGACCAGATGAAACCGTAGTTCCCATAAAAACATTTTCATTAGCGCTTTTTTCTACAGGTAAACTTTCCCCAGTTAAAACTGCCTCATTAACATAAAATCTGTTAGCTGATAAAAGTGAACCGTCAGCAGGGACTTTATCTCCCTGTTTCAAAAACACAATGTCGCCGGGAACGAGAAATTTTGTTTCTATTTCTTCTCTATTTCCGTCTCTTAGAACAGTAGTTTTAGTGGATATAAACTTTTTTAAAGCTTCCAGTGCGTTGGTAGTTTTATTTTCTTGAACAAATCCAAGTACAGTGTTAATTCCTACCGCAATTAAAATAATAAAAGCATCTGAAAAATGTTTTATTGCAACAGTTACTAATGAAGCCCCCAACAAGACAAAAACCAAAGGGCTTTTTAATTGATCAATAAAAATTGAAAATTTGCTTGGAGGTGGCTTTTCAGGTAAAAGATTTAGACCAAACTTTTTCTGTCTATTTTCAATCTCTTCCTTTGAAAGTCCTTTAGATTGTGAGTTAGGCAGTTTATTATCCATGCTATTTAAAACGTTCTTTTTAATTGTAACATATGGTAATTAAAGCATTTCTAAACTGTGCTAATATTTATCTATGAGTAGAAAACTTTTGAGCTTATTAATTTCAGCAGTTATTTTATCTGTATTGGCCTTTTTCCTTATAAAAGCATTAATTCATAAAAGTTTTGTACCTTCTTTAAGAGAAACTGTGGTAAACCGTGAATTCGATTGGAAAGTACCCAAGCTTCCCAGTGGGTTTATTTGGAAAGAAGAGAGTCCCAACGAAGAACAGTTATCCAGATATTCTATCGTATATGACGATAGGTATCTTTCACCCGATAAGAAAATCGATTCCGTCAATAGTTCAAGTCAATACAGAAAATCTCTTATTAGGGTCTCCGGAAAAATATTTAAAACTGAAATAAATGATATAGATCCAAATTACTCTAAGGCCGGGGCCGATTTGTACGAGTCTTATGTAAAACCTATTTTATTGGAAAATGGCTGGTTTTTGGGTAGAAAATATGATAGCTATTTTATCTCCGGAGCTTCTGAGAGTTTCAAAGGTTCAAATAATTCCTATGATTATTTTGGTTACGTAAAAATTAACGGCTATTATTTAAGAACCTATGTTTTTTACTTTGAAACAAAAACATCGGGTAACAATTTTCCAGTAGAAAAATGTCCATGTGTTACAAAAATGGAGATTTTTATTAGCGACCCTGTATATATTAGAAATTTTATAACTGATATAGACTAATTCTCACAAGAATTATTTGTTGTAAAAATTATCATCATAGTTACAAAAAAAGTGTAGTATTTATGTATGGGAGGTTTATGTCCTTTTTGCAATAATAAGATAGAGCCCTATGATAAATTTTGTTCTAAATGTGGTAATGAAGTTCCTAAGTCAACTGTTCCTTTGTCAACTTTCCAAAAGATAAAAATTTACACCCTGTGTGTTTTATTGGCTCCGTTTGGAATTTACTGGTTTTTCAAATATTTCAAAAATGAGGATTCTGAAAAAAAGAAGGTTGCCTATATCTCACTCTTTATTACCATCTTAATGTTGATAGTTTTAGTAGTTATAAATCTTTATTTTGTTAAAGCTTTAGAACAGTATGTTGGTTCTTATGAAAGCTCAATTTACGGTCTCTAGCATTTTCTGTACCGAGAACTGATATCAATTCTTTTTTCAAAAAACTCTTTTTTGTCATAAAAAGCTAACCTGACGGTATCTCCTCTTTTCATAACAATAGAATCTTCAAAGTTTATTTTATGATTCTGCTTTATTCCGTCCAAGAATATGTAAGGGGTATTTTTTTTCGACAGAGATTTTATTGTTATTTTATTTGTATTTAGAATATCTTCTAAGTAACGGTTGCACACTATGCCTAAAATGGACCAAAGATTGCTTCCTAAAGGTAAAACTGCCCCACCTAGATTAAAATTATATCCTGTAGAACCAAGTTCAGTGCTAAGACATATTCCTGTTCCCTTTACCTGAAAATTATTAAATGAGCCGTCGCCAGAGTCTATTGAAAAAGAGTGGTATCCCATTAGCTTAGATCCTATTACAACCTCATTGACTGCTTTACCAATTTGAATATTCTTTTTTGTTTTATTTTGTAAAAGATTTACCTCTATTTTAGTTGTTTCTATAATATTTATTCTTACTTGATCATTTTCAAGTTTATTCAAAAATATTTCGAATTTATCAATGGGCATCTCGTTCATCATGAAATTAAGTGTACCGGTTCCGTAGCCAAAAAATGGAATTTTATAGTGATTATGTTCTTGTATGGCGTGTAAGAGGGCTCCATCGCCTCCGGAAACAAGAAGAATATCCGGTTTTTTCTCTGTGATCATGTGGGGAAAATCTTTCTGAATCATTTCGTTGATTTTTTTACATCTTTTATCTTTGGATAATCTGTATTTTATTTTCATGGCAAAAATATAATACCACTATATTTAATAACGTTTACTTTTAACCACTTGCTTGAATAATCCTTAACAAATAAATATTATTAACAAAGATGGTTCAGCATAAAAAAAGATTACTATTCGTCATATTTATTGTATTTTTAGCCTTTATTTTATTAATTAAGGGATCTTCAATACTAAATAGCTTAGACCATTGGTTCAATGCCTCTTTTTGTGAAAAACCTGTAACTTACAGGATAGGGGAAATAGATGATAGATTTGGTATTTCAGAAAATAATTTGAAAGATTATGTATCCTTGGCGGCCGATATCTGGGCTAATGCTTATGAAAAGCCTCTTTTTCTATATGATGAGGAATCTTCTCTTGAGATAAACATGGTTTACGATGAAAGACAGAAAGTTATTAGTAGAATTACCGAAATAGAAGATGATTTGGAGAAGAAAAAGGATATTATTTTAATGTCTAGCGAGAAATTTGACGAAGAGTTGGAATCTTATAATAAAAAGATTTCACAACTGAATGAGGATATTGAATTTTGGAATCGTAAAGGTGGTGCTCCCGCTGATAAGTATAAAGAATTAACAGAAAGACAAAAAATTCTGGAAAGTGAGGGAATTGAGCTTAAGACCGCCGCTGAGCAGTTAAACAAAAATATTGATACTGTTAATGACGGAATCGATAACCTAAATGAAGATGTTGGGTATTTTAATAATCTTTTAAACTTTCACCCTGAGGTAGGTATTTATACTTCGGGAGAAAGGAAAATAGACATCTTTTTTTACGAAAATGAGGAGTACTTGGTTAATGTTCTAGCCCACGA
>CAZGPL010000004.1:0-5316 GCA_964527375.1 uncultured Candidatus Saccharibacteria bacterium | reverse complement strand
TCGGCATCTCCGGGCGTTAGTATAAATGTTGAGTGCATCTCGCAATCTCTTAGCTCTTTTAATTTATTCATCGCAGATTTTGCCAGTGGGTTTGATATGGCACAGGAGGCAAGAACGATTAAAGTTTCATCTACTGACAAGCTCGGGCTTTTACTTCCCAACAACATATTTTTCATTTCCCCGATGATTTGCAGTACTTCCGGGCTTATTAAATTAGTTTCGTCAGGAATATTGGATAAAAACTTCAAAGCATTGAGAATTGTCGCTGATTCTGAATGAAGTATTGGGGAATTTTTACCGGTTATTATGTTCTTGTTTTTTAATTGTATTGCAGAACCGCAGTAAACACCCATAAATCCTTTCCCTTTTTTTGTACGAGCCTCTTGTTCCGCTTTTTTTGATTGCCCAACAACCAATCTGTCCTCAGGTTTAATTGCTAAGTTATTCATCAATTTAGTTATTCTGTTTACCGTTTTTTGAGTTTCTTTTCCTTCGACCTTTTCTACATGATATATAAAGAATCTCCTGATAATCTCCTCCATTGAGGCTTTTCTACATACCCCATCGTCTATTATTCCCGATGATATTGCGTTTACACCCATATCCGTAGGAGATTTGTATCCATAAGGGTTTCTTTCACCCGTTATTTTAGAAAGAATATTTTTCAAAATCTTAAAATTCTCCATATCTCTGTTATAGTTAGTGCTGACAATACCGTACTCTTGTTGGTGAAAGTTATCTATAATATTAAAATCGCCAAGATCTGCAGTAGCGGCTTCATAGGCTATATTAATTGGATGATCTAGTGGTAGATCCCATATAGGGAATGTTTCAAATTTAGCGTAGCCTGAGTTTAATCCTGTGTTTTTTTCATGAAATATCTGACTCAAACATAAAGCCATTTTTCCCGAGCCTCCCCCGGCTCCGGTTACCACAACAAGTTTGTTAGTCGTTTTTATATACGGTTGATTTTTATAACCCTTTAAAACTTTATTAAGGTCACTGGGATAACCATCTATTACGTTTTGAAAATAGACATTGTACCCTAGATTGCTCAATTTTCTGCTCAGTTGTTCTGCTGAAGATTGTCCGGTGAAAAGTGTTATCACTATCCCACTCACATTTACCCCGTAGTTTTTAATATCCTTTATGTCCTGTAGTGTTTGCAAATCATATGAAAGTCCTGAATCACCTCTAATTTTTCCTCTTTCAATATCTTTAGCGGAAACACAATAAAAAAGGTCAATACTTCCCATTTCCTTAAGAAGTTCTATTTTGGCGGTTGGTCTGTATCCCGGTAAGACCCTTGTTGCATGATTATCCGAGAAAAGCTTACCTCCGAATTCAAGGTATAGCTTATCAAATGAAGTTAAACGCTGGGATAATCTTTTAATTTGATTATTTAAGTATATATCTGTATCAAAGCCGATTTCTTTTTTCACATTTAGAATCATATCATTGCAAGAAGATACGGCATACAGTTAGATTTTGAAAATATTATCTTGGAAAAGCTTGCTAAAATTCCAAACCAGCAAAACATCTTCTTTTTCCATTTCTTCTGTCTTATAGGACCAAAAGAACCATCCCTGAGATTTAGCAAAAACCTTTTTTTGGATTCTTAGATAGTTTTTTAATAGCCTATCTTTTTTATTTTCCTTTTCCCGGCTCTTAGTAATTATTTCTTCAAAATCGTTTGAATTTAGGTTAAGACTCCATTCTCCTACTATTACAGGGATATTCTTCCCTACTTTTCTAATTAGTTTTTTCCATTCCTTTTGTGTCTTTTTAACTAACTTATTTGAGTTAAGAACTTTATTTTCTTCCGTAAAGCATTGATAAAAGTGAATATCCAGTAACATGTTTTTAAAACCTTTTTGTTGGAAGAA
Source organism: uncultured Candidatus Saccharibacteria bacterium (assembly GCA_964527375.1). Lineage (GTDB taxonomy): Bacteria > Patescibacteriota > WWE3 > UBA101185 > UBA10185 > JAAZNV01. Next base: position 3,430 of record CAZGPL010000004.1, on the reverse strand, counting down.
TTCTTCCCACCCGAAAGGTCTGAAAGAGTCGCTAATTACCACAAGGGGCTCGTTTCCGCATATATTTCTAATTATTTCATATCCTTTTTTATAAAAATCTTTTAGTAAATTTATATCGATGTCTTTGTGAGGTTCGTTTAAAAGCTCGATTCCCAATAAAGCTTTTCTGTTAGAGTATCTCTCTGCAATTTTAGTGATTATATGTAGAGTCGTTTCTATATTTTTTACATTTTTGTCCCAACTTACCTCGCCCACTACCCCACTGTGGTCGTAACCATTTTGACTGCCGGGAGCTCCATGAAGATCAATTAAAACCTTTAAACAGTATTTTTCCGCTATATCAAAAGCGAAATCCAAATATTCAATTGTTTTTGGAAAAGGGGGAAAATCTCCGAAAACCCAATAGCCGATGGGAATTCGTACTAAATTTAGTCCGGCTTCTTTAATGAATTTAAAATCTTTTTCCGTAATAAAGTTTTTGTAGTGATTTAGTATCTTTTGTTCGGATTGGGTTTTATGTAGATTAAACTCATCCTCGGCTTCGGTACCTTCAAATAAAGATGGGGTGATCCACTTTTCAAAAACAAGCCACCCACCTAGATTAACGCCTCTAATTTTTTCAGTAATATTTTTCATGTGTATAAGAATTCTACAGGTTTTTAGTATATTATATTAAAACAAAATGAAAAAAGAGGTCAAAATCTTAGTTTTATATGCATTATTTTTAATTTTTATATCTATTTTTCCTAATTTTAAGAAAGAAGTTAAAAATTTTGATGAATTCCAGGACTACGTTGAAAGTAATTTTAATCTTCCTAATGAGATAGATGAAGAGAATAACCAATATCCGGAGGTTGGGGAAGAAAATAATGTTAGATACAAAGTTTTAAGCGTTACTGATGGAGATACTTTTAGAATTAATTACAAAGGAGTTTCTACTCCGGTACGTATGATTGGAATAGATACACCTGAAGTAAATCATCCATCTGAGCCGGTACAATGTTATGGTAAAGAGGCAAGTGATAAAACAAAGGAAGTATTGGCCGGCCAGGAAGTTGTTTTGGAACAGGATGTTTCCGAAACGGATAGGTACGGCAGGATTTTGGCCTATGTATGGTTAAATGGTGAGCTAATAAATGAAAAATTGGTTAAAGAAGGGTATGCTTTTTCTTCTTCTTACCCACCTGATGTAAAGTATCAAGAAAGGTTTAATGAGGCTGAGAAATATGCCAGAACTAATAACTTAGGTTTGTGGTCAGACGATACTTGCGATGGCGATGTTTACAAAAATACAACACAAGAATCGGAAAATTAATTTTAGTTTTTTTACTGTTTTTAAATTATCTGGCTCCTACGGGAAGGCTCTCACACGCAACACCATCTTTATCGCCGTCTAAACCATGAAGATCGTTTCCTAAACCACCAACTTTTTCAAAGAAGTTTTGAGCTTCGGGCTGCGTGTCGAAATCAGCGCAATTGTATTCATCAGCTCCTTTACCTTTTGCAGTATCCGTGGTTGTGTTTCCAAAGATATCAAAAAGGACGTTTCCGGACTCATCTCTTGCTACCTCGGATTGTTCAAAAGATCTTGTTTTAATAAGTTGGCCTACGTCATAATCTTTGTTTGAGACTTCCATTCCTAGTGCGGCTAAAAGTGCTACAAAAGCTATTGCTAGAAAAATTCTAGCTTTTTCCCATAAAGCGAACATTATGGCAACCACTATCATGAGAAAAATTATTACTCCCAGTCTGGCCTTTTTATTTCCTCTTATGTTCTTTTTTACTTTGGGGGAAGGTCTTTCTTCAACTTTTTCACTACTGTCTATTTGTTTATTTTCTGTATTTTCCATGTTTTTATTATACTTTTAATATAATTTTCATCAACTAATTAGGGTTTCAATAATATATAATTAAAGAAGGAGGATTTTTTATGTATATTTTACCTAAACTTAATTTTTCTTATGATTCTTTGGAGCCTTTTATGGACTCAGAAACGGTTCAAATTCATTATGAAAAGCACCATCAGGGATATATTGATAAGTTGAATGATTCTTTAAAAGATAATCCCGAGCTTTTTGAGTATTCTGTTGAGGATTTGTTGGGGAATTTGGATAAGGTGCCTGAGAATATTAGGCAAAAAGTTGTGAATTTTGGGGGTGGGCACGCTAATCATAATTTCTTTTGGGAATGTATGAGACCGACCGGTGCAGTTTTTGAGAGAGATTGGTTTGAACCTTATAAGGAAGAATTTGTTGAGAAAGCAAAAACTTTGTTCGGGAGCGGGTGGGTTTGGCTTGTAAAAAACGGGGATAGTGTTGAGGTTTTGAGTACACAGAATCAGGATTCACCTTATTCTTTAAAAATGAAGCCTATTTTGTGTATTGATCTTTGGGAGCATGCTTATTATTTAAAATATCAAAATAGGAGGGCTGATTTTATTGAAGCTTGGATGAATATTGTTGATTGGGATAAGGCTAAGGAAAGAATTTAAATAAAATGAGGGTTTACTGTTTTTTTAGTGAAAGTAAACCCTCCGGATTTTATATTTTATCTTTGTAGTACCCCCTTTGCTCTTCCGGAAGAAGTTTAGCTACAGGTATCATTATTTTATCCATTAGAGCTAATCTATCTTCTTTTGAGCGTATGTTTTCAGGGACTTTTATAGTAAAAGGTTCGCCGATGTTTATTTTCAAGATTGTTTTCTTAAAATTTTTTATGCTTGATGGTATGTTACGTGCTCCTGAAATACCCACAGGAACTATTCTGACGGGTTTTCCTATGCTTTTTAGAATGAATAAGATACCCTGTTTTGGCTCTTGCATTTCACCGGTTTTGCTTCTGGTGCCTTCGGGGGAAATCCCAATATTTTTTCCCTTTTTGTAGGCTTCTACAACTCTTTCCAGAGCTTTTTTGTCTAAGACAAAAGATTCGGTATCAACAATTATTACTCCACCTAATGCTTCTATTATAGTAACAATAGGGTTTTTTTCGTGTTTTTTCTTTACTAGAGCAACTAATCTACGAAAGCCTCTTCCTAGAAAAATTAACACGATGAAAAGTGGATCTAGAACAAATGCATGATTGAAAACCACTATTTTACCTTCTTTATCTTTTTTTAACAGATTGTTTCTTCCGTTGACTTTGAATTTTACAAAAGGCAAAAGAAAGATTGTTATAGCTCCTGAAATAATGAGTACAACCAAAGATAATATGAGATTGGACATTTTCTACTCCTTTTCTATATTTTTAGAGATATTAGCATATTTTTAGGATTTATTTTGGTGGGTTGGGGGAATTTTAGAAGGATTTATTTTTATTTACAGTAATTTACAAAATTACCCAAATCGGCATCTTTGTATAGTTTTGGTAGCATATCGGAGGGTTTCCACTGTTTTTTTAATTTTTCTATATCAAAATCTTTTTGATATTT
>CAZGPL010000003.1:0-27602 GCA_964527375.1 uncultured Candidatus Saccharibacteria bacterium | reverse complement strand
CCTTATCCTCACTTTTTTGTCTCACCGAACAGGAGTTTATTACCAAAACATCAGCATTTTCCAAAGCGTTCATAATTTCAGCTGTTTCATTACCTTCTTTTTTATCTAGTTCTTCAAAACCTAAATTCTCCAAAACACCCGCCGTAAAATCTGAATCAACTTCATTAGCATAACAACCGAAAGTTTTTATATAATACTTTTTATTTCTTTTGGAAGACATGTGATTATCTTATAGGGGCGCCGTTTTCGACACTCTCATCAAGGAAAAATATTACGGCCTTATCATCAGAATCAACCGCTAAAATCATTCCCTGAGATTCAAGACCCATCATTTTTCTAGGCTCAATGTTTAAAACAAAAGGAAGTTGCTTGTTCATAAGATCCTGAGGCTTATACCAGGCTTTTATTCCTGCCAAAATTTGCCTTTTTCCAAGTGATCCAAAATCAACTTCCATCCTTATGAGTTTTTCGGACCCCTCTATCTCCTCAGCGAAAACAACAGTTCCAACTCTCATGTCAATTTTATTAAAATCATCGAATTTAATTAAAGATTTTGGTTCGTTCATATTGTTGACTATACCGCAAATATCTTATAAACTCCACCTGTTATTAAAGGAATTTAAATATGCCGAAAACAAAAAGGACGTGGCAACCTAAAAAAAGAAAAAGAATAAAAAAACATGGATTTATGGAAAGGATGTCTTCACCCGGCGGTAAGAATATTCTCAAAAGAAGAAAAGCTAAAGGAAGAAAAAAAATAGCAGTTTCGGGTAGAGAAAAAATTGAGAATAAAAGATAATACCTATATCTTCTAATGTTAAAAAAGGAAAACAGACTAACTTCCGACTTCGAATTCAATGTTACTAGGAAATATGGTAAATATTTCAAAGGGAAATATTTTCACATCTATTTTCTGACACCAAAAAAATATGAAGGGCCGACAAAAGTCGGGATAGTAGTTTCTAATAAATTTAGCAAAAGTGCGGTGGAAAGAAATAGAATAAAAAGAGTATTTAGGGAGATTGTAAAAAATAATTTTGAAAAAATTAACAATGGAAATCTTTGGGTCGTGGTACACCCCAAGATAACCAGTGTAGAAGCAAAATATGAAGAAATTAGCATTGAATTTAATAAAATTCTACAAGAAGCATCTTTCTCTTGATGAGAAAGGCATTAAGGTTTGCAGGTTCACCCCTACTTGCTCCGAATACACCTACCAAGCAATTGAAAGGTATGGATTTTTAAAAGGTAGTATAATGGGGCTTTGGAGAATAATGAGATGCAATCCATTTTCCAAAGGAGGGAATGACCCTGTAAAATAGCTTTAAAGGAAAAAAAATTATGTGGAATACAATTTTAATAAACCCAATTTTTAATTTACTAACGATCTTATATAGACTAACAGGTAATTTAGGAATATCTATAATCCTCTTCACTATAATAGCAAAATCTCTGTTGATTCCGGTAACTATGCCGTCAATTAAAATGGCAAAAAAACAAAGAGATATTCAACCCGAGCTTGATAAGATAAAACAAAAGTTTAAGTACGACAAAAAGAAACAAGCGGAACTTCAGATGGAGCTTTTTAAAAAGCACGGGATAAACCCGGGAGCGGGATGTATAACAACAATAATAACTTTTGTACTCATGATAGCAATATATAGAGCAATGACTACCTTAACAATGGCAACAGATCTCATGACTCTAAACGATAGAATTTATTTTCAAGCTTTAAAATTTTCTCAAGGAGAAACTCTGGCTTCAAAATTTTTGTATTTGGATATGACAAAACCCGACCCACTTTTAATAGTAACTGTACTAACAGTGGTGGCTCAGTTTTTTGCTACTAAGATGATGTCACCGTATTCAAAATTAGCAAACAAAGCTGTCAAAAAAACTCCGAGTCAAACAGATGATGTTATGCAAGCTATGCAAAAACAAAATCAATACGTTATGCCCCTAATGTTTTTTATCTTCGGTATCACACTTCCGTCCGGGGTTATGATATACATTCTAGTATCAACAATATTTCAGATTGCTCAAACCTATTTCTTCTCAGGATGGGGAGGTCTAAAACCATGGATTAATAAGTTAAAATTTGGTAAAAAGGAAGTGTAGAATTTTTGCCCCGGAAATTTCTCACTAATTTATATGAAAATAGACGAAATATTAAAAACTAATTTGGAGAAAATATTTAAATTTATAGGTATTAATCCTGAGTTTGAAATAGAGGAAAAAGAGGAAAATACCTACTCTGTAAATATTTCCGGAGACGATCTAAATTTTCTGATAGGTTTTAGGGGACAATCTTTGGAAGGTTTGCAAAACATTCTTAAACTAATAGTTTTCAGAAAAACACAAGTCCAACCCATCTTAAGTGTAGATATAAACGGGTATAGAGATAGAAAATCGGAAAAGCTGCAGGATATGGCCAAAGGCTTCATTGATAAAGTAAGATTTTTTCAAAAAGAAGTTGAACTACCAAGAATGAATCCGTGGGAAAGACGCGAAATTCATGTGTTAGTTTCTGAATACGATGATATATATTCCGAAAGCACGGGTGAGGGTGAGAATAGAAGAGTTGTGTTAAAACCAAAGAGACAAAGTTCAAAAGAAGAAAAGGAGTAAAACTATAAAATGAAATTTTCTTGCCTACAGGAAAATCTTTCTAAAGGTCTTCAAACGGTTATGCATGCTGTGCCTGCTAAAAGTTCCTTACCTATTCTGTCAAACGTATTGATTGAGATCGAAAAGGGTAGGATAAAACTTTCAGCCACTAATTTAGAGACGGCCATCACCACATACGTCGGAGCTTCTATAGAAGAAGAGGGTTCTGTTACAGTACCTGCAAGACTTTTAAGAGATTTTATTTCTAACTTACCTCCGGGAACCATCAACACACAAGTGAAAGATGAAATATTCATAGTGAGCTCAAAAACCACAAAATCTAAATTTAACGGAAGTAGCTCAAAAGATTTTCCTGACTTACCTGAATTTCCCAAAAAATCTAAAAATTTAATCGTTCAACCAAGTTTACTAAACGATTTAGTAGGAGTCGTAGCTTTTGCATCAGGTATTGACACAAGCAGACCAATTTTCACGGGAATATACATGGACTACTCTAAGGATAAGTTGGTAATGACAGCTACCGACGGATTTAGACTTTCAGAGAAAACAGAAAAAATGAAGGGGGATGTAGATGATTTTAAGGTCGTTATACCAGCAAAAACAATCGTAGAGGTTGCCAAAATATTTTCGTCCTCGCAAGAACCCATTGAATTCTCCCTGAATCAAGATGAAAATTTGGCTCTATTCAGGTCAGAAGACACAATGATAGCTACTAGAATACTTGATGGTGATTACCCTGATTATAAAAAAATAATACCAAGTGAACATATAGTAAAAGCTGATTTCAGCACGTTGGAATTTTTGGAAGCAGTAAGACTAACGGATATTTTTGCTAAAGAAGGAAACAGTACTATAAAAATACGTTTTGACCCCGAAGGAAAGATTAAAATAACATCTCTATCAGAGGAGACCGGACAACATGAAAGTAACCTAACTGCTGAAATCGAGGGGGAGTTAATAGAAATAGCTTTCAACTCAAAATATCTTCTGGATTTTTTAAATAACATAAAATCCGAAAGAATAGAATTCAGATCAAATGGGAATGTATCACCATGCACGTTCAAACCGGATTCTCAAAAGGATTTTGTTCATATAATAATGCCAATGCAAATCTAATTTCCCGATGAAGGTGTCGAAACTTGAGGAGTTTGGGATGGAGATGTTGTTATTGGTGGAACTGATTGGTTATTTGGTAAAGTCGAAGGTATAGGGTTTACAGACGTTTTAATATCAATGTTTAATGGTTTTGAAGATTGATCTGATGTATTTGAATTTTGTCTTCTCTGTCTCATCTCATCAACTGAATCCATAATATCTTTGGAAGAAGGGCTACTGTTTAAAAAACCATCGTTGTCTTGGAGCATTTTTTTCCTCAACTCGACCACTCGATTATCTAGAGATCTTTTATTTTGTTGGGAAAGTGGTTGTATAACATTCTTTTCCGGAATGTGGGATTCAGGAACATTTAAATGCTTCTCTTTTTCTGCATCAACTTTTGGAGTATTTTGTGGAACGGAATAGCTTGAACTGGAGGGCTTAATTTCAGAAGATTCGGGTTTCGAAGCACTGTTATTATCTTCATTTATTGCTGATTTTACCAAGGGTTTTTCCACGGTTTGTGGTGGGGTATCCATTTTCTGTGACTCAAAAGGCTTTGTTTTTTCTTGAACAGCAAAGTCACTTTTTATATCAATTATTCCCTGAGTAGAAAGTACAGGTTCCGACGGAATTGCTGATTCGGATACAACCTTATCATCTTTTCTAACAAAATCATTACTTGCCGCATCACTCATGATTTTCTTTACTTGAAATTCTTCTTTTGGTTGTCCTTTGTCGTCAAAAGTTGTGTATTCATCCATGTCAGACGGAGGAGTATATGGCTTGTAAACCGGTTTGATGGCTCTGGCGGACCCGGAGTTTAAACTCAACTCCTGTTCTTTTCTCTTTTCTTCCTTTAGCTTAATAATTTCCTCAGGATTAGTTGTTATAAGTTTATTTTCAGCTTCAGAAGCCATAACTTTTATTGCCACGTGGTTAGAGCCTGCAAAGAATAAACCCTCACCAACTCCTGCTGATAAGAGAAATCTCTTCTCACCTTCGGACAAATAAAAGGTCTCAACAACCTTATCGATAGCAGCAGGGTGTTGTTTCATAAGCATCTGAATAGAGGAGTTTGTAACAACAGCCTTCCCATACTCCGAAGTCAAAAAATCATCCACATCCTGAGAAACTGTGGTTAAACCCAAATAATATTTTCTGGCTCTTTTTGCTATTCCATATATAAATCTGGCACTGTCATTGTTTTGCATCAAATACCAAGCCTCTTCAACTATCAGTATCCTTTTTCTGAGATCTCTTCTTATAGTCGTCCAAACATAATCTAAAATAAGATAAAAAGCTATTGGCCTTAAAGCCTCCTCTAAATTTTTAGTTGAGAAAACGGTCATACTACTGTTTAAATCAATGTTCGATTGCGAATCAAATATTCCGGCCATAGAACCTTTTATAAATCTCTCAAGTCTATCAGCCATACCTTTTGATTCCGGCTCACTACCACCTAAAAGAACTTTATAAAGATCTTCCATAACAGGAGGCTCCTTAGTTGCCTGAGTATCAGGATCTGAAGTTATCCCTTTTATTCTGTAAGTCTCTATAAGAGCCCTATCTAAAATAGCTTCTTCAGTCGAACTAAGCTCACCCATCATCAATTTCAAAAGAGTAATTAAAGATATTAATTTTTGCCCGAGCTCATTTTCACCTTCAGATACAATTCCGGACAAATCAAACGGATTTATTTTATGTTTGGAATTGGCTGAAAAACTTATGTAATTACCACCGACAACCTCACAAAGATTTAAGTATTCCTCCTCAGGATCTATTATCATGACTTGAGCTCCAAATACTAAATGTCTCAAAGCTTCTAGCTTAACATAGTAGGACTTCCCTGCACCGGACTTAGCAAAAACAACGGAGTTTGCATTTTCCATAGAGAACCTATCAAAAATTACGAGCGACCCGTTGTGTTTGTTTATTCCGTACATGATACCTTCCTCCATTGTGAGATCCGAAGAAGTAAAGGGGAACGTGGTTGCCAAACTTGTTGTATCCATATTTCTAGCAATAAGTAATTTATCCATTCCGGTCGGAATAGATGATCTAAAGGCATCCTCCATTTGCAAAGCCGCTGTTTTAGATATTAAAAGCAAGGAAGAAAGAAGTGATTCTAATTTTGACGTAATATTATTTAGCTCATCCAGATCTTCTGCAGGTATCGTTATATAAAAAGAAAATTGAAAATATTTTTCCACTCCCTTTACCAACTGTTCTTGAAGAGCAGTAGCATCTTCAAGAGCGGCTTCAACTACGGGGTCACTTATTTTTCCTTTCTCTCTATTAGACATGGTAGTGGCCTCTAATTCAGTAATTTTTCTCCTTAAATCATCCAAAATAACCTTGGATTTGACAGGATAATAGAACATGGACATCAGTAATGTATGATCAAAGTTTATTACAGGCGAGAGCCAGTTAGCACCGACAAACCTGGGGTAGCCTGACACAAAAAAGGTTCTATAATAAGTATTTCCTATCCTAACATCGTTAAAATCAACCTCAATTGCGGAAGGTGCAATAATGTCTCTTACATTTAACATGCCCTCAGCTAAAACTTGTGGAGGAGTTTTCTCTCCGGTTTCACTTGCGCTTTTTTCAGCCTTTGTTGTTTTTCTAAAAAGATCAAAAATATTTAGTGCCATAAAATTATTCCTCGATAATTGCGGGATTTACTATTGCCGTCTTATAGTCATCAACATTTGTTCTAATCCTTTGCCCGTGCATGTTACTTGGATTGTAGATATCAAAATACAATTCCACCAACTCCTGAGTGGTTAATTGCTTCGCCTTAACTCCAAGTCTGCCAAACTCTCTAATCAGGTGATCAACCTTAGGAGATAGATCAATCTTCCCATCTTGTAATACTTTTTCCAGATTTACATCTACCCTCTTATTTTGAGCTCCTGCTAACCTTGCTACCCAATCAAAGGCGCTACCACCTTTTTCGACTAAAATAGAATTACCGGAAGGAATTACAACATAAAATTTCTTATCCAAAACCTCATTAACCTTAATAACTTCTTGGACAAATTTTCTATAAGATTCGGCCTGATGTCGCAGTAACGGGTCTGTAAGTCTGGATTCAACTTTTCTAACTTTATCAACATATTTAGAGATATCTAATTTTCTAGATCTTATAACTACTTGAATAGGGAAAGTAATAGAATTCAAAAGCATGGAAAAAGCCGCGATGATTGCGTCCTGTTCAATTTCGGATAAAAGATCAAAATTAACTGCTGTGGTTTGAACAACTGCACACACAGTTCCATTTTTCAATATTGAAAGATTATCTTTTATATCAAAAATATCTAAATGCTCTTGAGTTGTAGGTATACCTTTTTGGGCAGCCATATTTATTTTCCAATAATCTCCAGGGTAGGAAGTACCTCCCCCTTAACTTCTATAGGAATTATACCAAAGGTTCGACCGGTCTTGTTAGAGGGACTTACTTCTATTGTATATGTACCATTCTGTAGTGGCGTTGAAACAACAAACTGACCCAAAGAGTTGGTCTTAAAAGCCCTAACTGTATCTCCTCTTGAATTTTTAATTATTAAAAGTATATTACTGAAAAACTTTCCCTCGGAATCTCTGACGACACCGGTGACTACATTTGGACTGGTAGTAAGTACAGGCAAATTAACATTAACCATCGAAGAAGTATCACTTACCTGAGAAGATGTTATTTTCTCACTTAATTTTTTTTGAAGATCTTGAACTTGCGATCTTAACTCCATATAGCTTGAGGCAATTTCTTCTTTTTGCTTTTCCAATTTTTTAAGCAATTGTTCCTGAGCGTTTGTATCCATAGACATAGATTTACCTCTTTCAATCTGACCTTTTAATCTTTGAATCTCATCAGCCAAACCTTCGTTTTGTTCTTTAAGTTTATCAGCAACATCTTGGGCCTGTTCATCTACAACCACAGCAACATCTTTCTCTTTAACAACAGGGTCGGGTATTTTCTTTATCGGAATTCCTTCCTCGGCACGAATTTTTTCCAAAAGATCTTTTAATTTCTTAGCCTTATCTTCTATATCCATTTTTACTTGAACACTTTCCGATGTATCCAAAACTCTCTCACCTCTTATAGGTAATATAATATGACCATCCGAAGGAACTAAGTTTACAAATTTTCTACCTGAGTGCATATCAGGAGTTATAAAACCATAATCTTGAAAACTAGAACCCTTACCCACGTTAAACTCTCCTGAAACCCCGGATCTTCTGGAACCAAAACCCCTTCTTATATCGTTATAATTGGATTTGCGATTAATAATCTTCGGCCTATCAGATCTGGCAGGGGCGGAAACTATCTTTTTTTCAACAACTGTCTCTTTTGTCTCAGCTACTTTTGAAACCCCAACAGATATCTCGGGCGTTTCCTTTTGTTCAATATCTTTTTCTGTCACCTCCCCAACTTCAACTTTAACAGGCTCTTGCTCCTCTAGTACGGGACTAGGTTCGTCTATATTAGGCTCCTCGAAAGGCATTTGTTCGTATTGAACATCATCTAGCATTACCCCAACCCCCGAAGATTTAGGCATGTCAGGATAGGCTTCACGGACTTTAGCAATATAAGACTTTTCAGGAATATCCAACGGATCCTCAACCGTTTCTCCGGACCCTCTTCTTAAATAATCTTCGAGCTTTCTTCTGCTTGAAGTAGGAGCTAAAGTAATCATTTCCTGACGTACAACCGCTAAATTATCATATAAAAAAGCCGTGGGTAACTGAGGTTCTTTTTTCCAAATTCTTTGAGTAGGTGAGTTTATGGATCTAAAGAAATTTACTAACCATTCATCTAACCCTCTTTCTTGCACAGGTACAAAAGCCAATGCCAAAGCCAATAAAGCGAGAAAAAGGGTAAGGGGCCATTTGAATATCCCCGGAATAATTACATAAGAAAAGTATGCTAAAAGACCAAGTATCAAAAGGTAAGAAAACTGACGCATCGTTAAATCACCTACAAGCTTAAACTCCACATCCATAATATTTTGTGGAACCGCGTGTTGTCTATTTGATTGGGGAGCATCAGCTAAAGGCATTATTCAAATTATATGGCCCGAACTGTAATTCGGCAAGTGATATTCTCCTAAAAACGGCAAGAAATTACTTTAAAAATATTTCGTAATTTAAATCTTTTTCAAAAACCCCGCTGTCTTTAAGCATATCATCAGAGTAATTTAAACTATCACTCTTGCTTTCAACAACCAATCCAAAGGGAGGGCTAAAACTGAAAGAGAAATTGTCATTTCCCGTGCCTGATTGTTTTTGCCAATACAATGAATAATTTTTTTCTTCTTTTGTAAGTGAAAGATATGAAGGAAGATCATAGCTAAGTATCAATCTTAAAGAACTTTTAGGTTCCAATTTAAAATCTGTTTCAAAAGAAGTATATCCACCAACCTGAGATGTTAAAACTTTGTCAAGAATGTCTACCTCATCTCCGGAATCTTCAATCATTTTTGCCCCTGTCAATTTTGCCCCATTTTGGGTAAGAACTCTGACATAATCAGTATAAGGGCCTCCCGGCCACGCCCCATCTTCTGCATTATTTTTATAATTTAGATAAAGATTAGCTCGGAGAAGCCCATCTCTGGTCATAGAATTAATCTCGTAGGAAATTGAATTATCAACGTAATAATTTGACTTAGTCCCGCCCAAATTTGAGTTTACAACAAAAAGATAATCTCCGTCGGTTTTAACCAAACCACCATTCCATTTTTTCTCCTCCAAAAGTGAATTAATTGGGTTGTTAGAAAAATGTATTTGCATATGACGTTGATTTAAGGACTCACCCAACTTCTGCATAAGTTTAGGCATATCATCTTTTTCAAGAGAAAAAAGCCTTTCCAGAAGTTTTCCCCCCAGAATTGTTAAAAAAGATTTTTTATCAGTAGAACCTTCTCTGTAATCAAAACCACTATAGTACTGAGCTCTCTCATCAATGTTTTCAGAGCTTATATCCTCATTATAAGAAGCTAAGAATATCGGACCTGTAACCTCAAGAAGCCCCTCCACAAAAGACAGGTCAAGTGCTATATACCCATCTATTGTCTCTCCGTTGATTTTAAAATATATGTCATCGAAAGTCTTGGAGGATTTTGTGAAATCAGGATCCCAATTAGAGTTTCTTAAATATAAAGTTTCCTCATTAAGAAAATTTTTTATCGGCTCAGGGGGTTCTGTTTTTATATTCCTTACATCTATCTGCCCATCGGGATTATAAATGTCATCTATGGTCAAATCCTTTATCTTTCCTGATTCAATACTTAACAATGCGTACGAACCTATAAAACCTCCGGTTGGCCTTATTTCATTGGAATTTTGGAACCAGACAATATACTTTCTCTCTTTGCCAACACCAAGGGCTTGAGGAAGCCCCGACATAACAACAGACAAAGATTCAGAAACCTCCTGAGATTGGAATAGATAAGACTTAAACTCGTCCAACAAACTTCTATATTTTACAGGAAAAGCTAACGAGCCCACTCCTGATATATCTGCTTCAGCCAAACGAAGATAATCTCTTGCACTTGTTATGCTGACCTTAGCATCTTCAAAAAGACCTTCGTCAATTGTGGAGGAATTATCAGGTCGGATAGTATTTAAAACGGATTCCAAAGGTTTTATTGCTGCGGAACCTATATTTCCCGCCTTGGAGGAAAAAACTAGAGAACTAAGCAATTTATCATAGGAGAAATACTTATCACTAATACCAAAAACTGAGAATATCCACTTTAATCTTTTTAGTGAAGATCTACCTGATTTAAAACCTTTGTAGGCTGTCATGGTATTGTTACCAAAACCCTCCGAGTCCATTTGCAATAAACTCGTCTTGGCACTTTCAAGAGAAGATATTCCTTTTTTAATATTAAAATAGGCGCTTAAAGAGGGTATGCCTATAAAAACGGCTGAGGCTGATATTAAAATTGCAAAAATCGCAAAGCCATAGCCCATATCGGCCTTAACCCTATATCTAAAGCTTTTTATGTCTCTTCCAACATCAGCTTTAACTTTAGGTTTTTTTTCTTTTCTGAGTCTCTTTTTAAATATAATAAACTTTTTCTTAGTTTTCTCATCCGAAGAAACATCTCTAATATTCGAATTAAAAACATCATTATCAAAACTATCCCCGGGTCTGGAGGTTATCTTTACCCCCTGCAAAGAGACTATCTCGTTAGGAAGCACCTCCTGACTTTTTATCTTTTGCTCAACCAGTTTTGCGGGTTTAAATGCGTGGGTATTGGGGGTGTAATTAAAAGACTCTAGCGTTTTCATGATTCCATCTTTTAAAGATACCTTTGGCTTCCATCCTAAATCTTTAAGATTAAAGGTATCAGGGATTTTTAACTCATTTCTGTATTCGGAAAGACCTTTTTTAAATTGCACCGATAATTTAGAATCAGCAACACTTCTGACCAAATAGGCGGACTCCAAAGCTGAAACCGGTGACTCGGGAATTAGAGAATAAATATTTCCCTTAGTATCTTCTTCGAATTGAGCTTTTATTATTCCCGATACAACATCAGAAATAAAAAGATAATATTCCCTCTCTACACCGTCGCCATAAATCTCTATAGAAGATGAGTCTAAAACATTTCTTATGAATCCACCTAAAAAACCACTTGACGATATGTCCATTCTAGGACCGTACACCTCGGGAAGTCTAACAATTCTTGCGTCCAAATCGTATTTTTTGTAGTACTCCCAAACCACGGCTTCTGCAAACCTTTTTGCCTCTATCAGACTGAAACGATTCTCCTCACTAATATTTGAACCAAAGTATTTTTCAATATCGACCTGAGAAATTCTACCTTGATAAATATCAATAGTAGAGGCTAGCAGGAATTTCGCTGAAGATTTTTTGGCCAGATCCAATAGGTTTTTTGTCCCCAGAGAGTTTGTAAACAAAGAATCCAGACTTAAATATTCTTTACTGTAAAAGTATTCCTCAAGCCCGGCAAGGTGAAAAACATAATCAACACTCTGAATCTCGGGAGGTATACCCTCATTTATATCAACATCGTAAAGGGCAAAGTTACTATCATTAAGGAGATGCTTAACGTGAATTTCCTTACCGGTCTTAAAATTATCTAGAACAACAACTCTAGCTTTATTTTGAAGTAAGTATTCCGCTAAATGAGACCCAATAAAACCCGCACCCCCCGATATTAAAACCGTGGGAATCAGAGATGATTTAGTTATTATTTGTTTTTTCGACATCTGGGCAGTTTAGCTACAATTTAAATTATCTAATTCAAGTATACAAAATTTAAGCGGTAACTTCACTACATTTTGACATTCTTATCCCTAAAAATAAAGATTTACTGTTATAATCAACATATATTATGGAAGTAAAAGATATAATCAAAAAAATCAGAAAATCTTGGAAAATAGTTGCTTACACAACCTTTTTGGCCATGGTTGTAGGAATATTTTTAAACTTTCTCCCCCCAAAGTACATTGCCTCAGGCTCTCTTTTTGTTAAAAGGTCCATCGATCAATCGGAAAATTTCTTTACTTATGAAGGATACTACGCACAACAATCTGCAGTTGGTTTCACCGATTCTGTTGTGGCAATAATTAAAAGCCCGGACGTGTTAAAAGCCCTTATTGAGAAAATGAATATCCCTCTAAACAACATAAATTACATGAAAATGGTCAGATCAATAAGCACCAAAAAAACAGGCACTCAAGTTATTTTGTTAACAGTAAAGGATGGATCTTATGAAAAATCTCAAGAGACGTGGTCACAACTAAATGAAATACTTATAGCTAAACTTGAAGACATTAACGTAAACGGAGATAATAAACTATCCGTAAAAACAATATCCCCCGAGCCTATGGTGAGACAAACCTACAGAAACCCCCTAGTATTTGGTTTAACAGGATTAATTTTTGGACTATCTCTAGGATTGATTTTAATATCCATCAAAGAGTATCTAAAACGTTGACATTATCGTTATGAAATTATTCATTCATACAGACGGAGGGGCAAGAGGTAATCCGGGCCCCGGTGCAATTGGGGTAGCTGTTAAAAACAACGAGGGTAAAGTAATAAAAGAAGTAGGAAAATTCATCGGGAGATCAACAAACAACGAAGCTGAATACAAAGCTGTGATAGAGGGGCTTAAAACATGTGAAGAACTTAAAGCAAATGAGCTGGAATTCTATATAGACAGTCTTTTGGTAGTAAGTCAAATGAACGGTAAGTTCAAAGTCAAAGAACCGAGAATGAGAACACTTTTTAATGAAGCAAAGGAACTTGAAAAAAAGTACGGGAGAGTGATATACACTCACGTACCAAGAGAAAAGAACTTCCTCGCAGACAAAATAGTCAACGAAGTGTTAGACAATATAAAATAAAATGAAAAAAGGAAAAAGAAAAATAAATCCTTGTACTATAGCCATAATAAAAACACTATCTTACACAGGAGTCTTTGGCTTCCCTTTAAGTCTTTATCAAATAAATCACTTCTTAATCTCAAATAACAGGTTTACTTTCAAAAAAATAAAAAAAGAGACGGAAAAACTGAAAGAATATGGGATAGTTAGAAAAACCAAAGGAAGATACATTCTGAAAGGAATAAAAAATTGTGATGTAGATAAAAGAAAAAAAATTAGCGACGAAATCATTTCAAAAAACAAAGCAGTAATAAAAATTCTTAGTAAGATTCCTTGGATAAAAATGATAGCTATAACGGGTTCAGTTGCAAATCAAAACGCAACAAAAGATGCGGACATAGACCTTTTATTTATAACCGAAAAAAATAGATTGTGGGTTACCCGAGGATTTGTATTTTTAATCTTAAAAACACTGGGAAAACTCCCCAAAGACCACAGCAAAAGAGAAATATGCCCTAACATATTTATTGACCAAGGAAAACTATCTTGGGCAAAAAAGAATAGAAATCTTTATATTGCCCAAAACATAATATCTATTCAACCATTCATTTGGCGTGACAACGTTTACTTTGATTTTATGAAAGCAAATTCTTGGATTAAAAAATATTACAAAAATTTTCTCATTAACCTACCCAAAGAAAATAATAAAAAACCTAAAATTAAGAACAGAGTGATGAGATTTATAGAATCAATAGCTAAAAAGTCAGAAATTTATTATATGAAAAACAGCATAACCAAAGAGATTACAGGCGATAAACTCATCCATTTTAATAAAAACGACAGCAGTAAAAGAGTACTTAAAGAATATAAAAAAATTTACAAAAACACTCTAAAAAATCTTGACAACTAGCACTCACAATGATAGATTGATAATATACTAAGATATCAATTTTTATTGAAAGGGGGCGATAAATATGGCAATCGTAAAATGGAACAGGTGGGGAATGCCCACTGTTTTTGATGATGAAAACTGGTTATCACAGTGGTCCGATTCGGGGAACTCACCGTCAGGTCTTGATATTTACGAAACAGACGAATCCGTAGTGGTTGAGGCTCAGGTTCCCGGTATTAAAGAAGAAAACATTGAGGTCAATATTGAAGGTAACGTTTTGACCATAAATGCATGTCAAGAGGAATCCGAGGAACAGAAAAACAAGAAGAAAACCATATACAAATCATCGCGACAAACTTCTTTCAACTACTCCACTAATTTACCTAGAATAGTTGACTCTTCTAAAGCTCAAGCTGAAGTTGAAGAAGGCGTAATAAAAATAACGATCCCTAAAACTGAAGCTGATAAGCCTAAAAAGATAGAGGTAAAAAAGAAGTTGAAATAAGTAAAAAAATATTTGCAAGGAATTTGATTAAATCCTAACAAAGGCTAAAAGATAAATCTTCTTGCGAAAGTTAAAAAGGTTTGGTTATGGAAGGAGGGGGCCGCTTTTAAGCGGCCCCCTCCTTTTTCTAATTTCTTAGGCTAACTTAACTCAACTCAAGAGATAAATCATCTCCGTTTAGTAATCCTCAGGCATTTGCATCGGTGTCTTTTCTTCTTTTTTAGGCGTTTCCGTAACGAGACATTCAGTAGTAATTATCATAGTAGCTGCAGAAACGGCATTCTGAAGGGCACTTCTTGTTACTTTAGCGGGATCAATTATTCCTGATTCAACCATATCAACATAATCCATTTTTACTACGTCGTAACCAATATTTTTATTTTTTTCATCTTCAGTTTTTCTTTCAATTTCGGCTAACACTTTGCCATCGTCCATACCGGTGTTTTTTATTAAAAGCCTGATAGGCTGTTCAAGAGCTTTTTCAAGAATACTTATTGCTATTTTTTCATCACCTTCTAGATCTAATTTCTTCAAACCTTCTCTAGCTCTTAAAAATGATATACCGCCTCCGGGCACTATTCCTTCTTCCACGGCCGCTTTTGTTGCATTTACTGCATCTTCAACCCTAAGTTTAAGTTCTTTTAGCTCAGCTTCGGTGGCGGCACCTACTTTCACAACCGCAACACCACCACTAAGTTTAGCTAATCTTTCCTGAAGTTTTTCCTTTTCGTAAGTGGATGTTTCTTTTTCAACCTGATTTCCTATCATTTTCACTCTTTCCCTAATTTCTTTTTCAGCACCTTTCCCCCCAACTATTGTAGAGCTATCTTTGTCAGAAATTACTCTATCAGCTCTTCCAAGATCTTCCACAACCACCCCGCTTATCTTTTTACCAGTATCTTCACTTATAAAAGAGGCGCCGGTTAAAATCGCTATATCTTCCAAAAGAGCTTTTCTATTATCACCAAATCCCGGAGCCTTTATAGCTAAAACGTTCAAAACGCCTCGAAGTTTATTGACCACTAAAGTTGCTAGTGCCTCACCATCAACATCGTCACTAATTATCACCAAATCTTTCGATACCTTCATTAAACTCTCCAATAAAGGCAACATATCCTGCATGTTGGAAATCTTCGTATCGGTTACCAATATATATGGATTTTCAACTACTGACTCCATTTTTTCAGCGTTAGTTACAAAATAAGGAGAAAGATAACCTTTATCGAACTGCATACCTTCCTTATATTCGAGTTCAATGTTAAAACCCTTTGATTCGTCAACCGTAATAACACCCTCATCCCCAACTTTATCCATGGCCTCTGCAATTATTTCTCCAACTTCCTGGCTTTGTGCTGAAATAGTTGCAACCTGGATTTTTTCTTCTTTACTTGAAATCTTCTTTGATATATTTCCAATCTCCTCAACGACTAGTTGAGTGGCTTTTTCTAAACCTCTTCTTAGAATCATTGGATTAGTACCTGCAGATATGTTTTTTAACCCCTCATTAACTACGGCTCTGGCTAAAACAACAGCTGTTGTAGTTCCATCTCCTGCCACATCATTAGTTTTGGAAGCTGCTTCTTTTACTATCTGCGCCCCCATGTTTTCAAATTTGTCCTCAAGGTCTATCTCTTTTGCTACGGTAACTCCGTCATTTACTACTTGAGGTGTCCCCCAGCTTTTGTCTAAAGCAACGTTACCTCCCTTAGGACCTAAGGTTGTTGCAACAGCCTTTGCAAGTTTTTCAACACCTTTTTTTAGTTTCTCTCTCGCTTCTTCTCCGTATATAATATCTTTTGCGGCCATTTTAAATTCCTCCTTCTAAATAAATTAATTTTCAATTACTGCCAAAATATCTTCCTCTTTTACCAAAAGATATTCTTTTCCCTCTATTTTTATTTCTGTACCACCCCATTTTTTATACATAACTATGGAACCGGCTTTTACTCCTAAAGGAACAATGTCCCCTTTTTCATCTCTTCTACCAGGACCAACAGAAATTATTTTTCCTTCCAGTGGTTTTTCCTTTGCCGTATCGGGAATTACAATACCGGACGGCAATTTTGTCTCTCTTTCGAGAGGCTCTATCAATAAATAATCAGATAACGGTTTTATTTTATTTACACTAGTCATATAAATTAGCCTCCTATTTATAAAATAAACTTTAACTTTTTAATTAGCTCGGAAATATATATACCACTTTAACACATGAAAATTCAACTTTAGGGAGTTAGGATTTAAATCTTGCGTAAATTCTCATCTTTCCCTCCCCTATCCTTTCTTGTTTGAATATTTCTATGTACCCTATATCACCGGTGTTTTTAACATGGGGACCGCCACAAAACTCCCTGCTAACACTAGATTCTAGATCATCACCAATAAAATAAACCTTAACTTGATCAGGATATTTTTCACCCTCCAAATGAACTGCCCCACAAGCAACAGCTTCTTTTTGAGGGAGGATTTTGTAGTTAACCGGAAATTTATTATCAACAATTTCATTTACTATATTTTCAACTTTAGTAATTTCCTCATCAGATAACTTAAATTGATGGGGAAAATCAAAACGAAGCCTTTCAGAAGTTATGTTGCTTCCAATTTGTTTTACATGATCTCCTAATACCTCTCTTAGAGCCTTATTTAAAAGATGGGTAGCTGTGTGATATCTAATAACCTCATCACTATCATCAGATAGGCCACCTTTGAATTTTTTATCCGCCCCCGATCTTGAAGTTTTCTGATGAGCCTCCATTAGTTTCCCAACATCATCTATGATAATTTTCTCAATGTCAGTATCTAAATGGATTCTTTGTTTAAGATCGTCAACAAACATTTCCGGAGGATAGCCTTGAGACTGATATAAATTAAAAGCGGACACCGAAGCTTTACTAACGTCAATGACGTCAAACTTTTTTACTTTTTCCATGTATCTTTTTTCTAGCTCATTAGATTCAATCTCTCGTAAAGATTCCTTACCGCCTTCAATTAATGTTTTTCTAAATCTTTCTTCTTCGAGACCTAAATATTTTTGAATAAAATTCTCGTTTTGAGAAAGTTCAGAATATTCTTTTTGATAATTTTCAATGACTATTTTTGATAAATCAACTAAAAAAGGTCTTTCTATCCCTAGCTTTTTTCCCTGTCTAACAGCTCTTCTTATTAATTTTCTTAAAACGTAACCTTGATCTACATTAGAAGGAGCCACACATCTCTGATCTCCTAAAATGAATGTGGAAGCTCTGACGTGATCGGCTACTATTCTGGTAGATTTCTCGTTAGGGTAAATTGAGATTTTCTTTATTTCGTTGAAAATTTGCTGAAAAGCGTCCGTTTGATAAAAATCTTTTTGTCCATTTAATACGGCAGTGGTTCTTTCAACTCCCATACCTGTATCGACATTTCTTTGCTTTAAAGGGATGTACTTACCATCGGGTGTTTTTTCATATTGCATAAAAACATTGTTCCATATCTCAACCCAATCACCGGAATCGCTTGACGAATCCAATCTTGATATTTCTTCATCACCCGTCCAATAATAAATCTCCGTGTCAGGACCACATGGCCCTGTGTTCCCTACAGGTCCCCACCAATTATCTTTTTTTCCTAGATAATAAATTCTATCTTCTTTTATTCCCAAGGATTTCCAAATTTCCGCGGATTCCTCATCCCTAGGAGAATCCTCATCACCTGAAAAACACGTCACAGCTAGTTTTTCAATTGGGATTCCCAACTCTTTAGTCAAAAATTCAAAACTCCATGAAATAGACTCCTTTTTCCAATAGTCACCCAATGACCAATTGCCTAACATTTCAAAAAAAGTAACGTGGGTATCATCACCAACTTCTTCTATGTCATCAGTTCTTAGACACTTCTGTACGTTAACAAGTCTGTTCCCTAAAGGATGTTTTTCGCCTAAAAGATAAGGAACCAGAGGGTGCATACCTGCTGTTGTGAATAATACCGTCGGATCATTTTCAGGAATTAGTGAAGCAGAGGGGATTAAAGCATGTCCTCTATCTTGAAAGAATTTTAAATATTTTTCTTTTAGTTCTTTTGTGGTCATTTTTTGCCCTCGCAAAGAGAAATCTAGATGTTGATATTTTACCACCATCATGATAATTTAGGTACATATGGCAGTCTCAACAATAAGTAATGATCAAAAACCCTTTTCAACTGCTCTCATTTATATACTTGGAGTAATTGGTGTTGCTTTAGTGGTCTTTTTCGGAGGTGAGATATTAAGAAACCTCACCGGACTTGGCAATAAGGCGGGATTGGAAGTAAATGTTGTAGAAGGAACTGCACAAATTTTAATTAATGATGAAGTCATGGGAGACACGCCTTTTGAATCTAAAAACGTCAAACCCGGCACCAACGTTATAACCGTAAGAAATGAAAAAAGACAATATCAAACAGAAATTAAGTTTCTCCCATCCAAAAAAGATGTCATCTACACAGCAGGAATAGTAAGAGATTTGGGGGTTTCAGATACTTTCTCATCGGGACAGGAGTTGTGGTTTGATAAAGACGGATCTGAAAACACAATCAGAATAGTATCCGAACCGTCAGCAGCAACAGTATATATAGATGGTTCGGAAGTGGGCCAAACCCCATTTTCTTCCGCCGCAATAACTAATGGTGATTATGAATTAAAAATTGCACTTGCCGGATATGAATCAGAGACGGTAAGGATAAATATCCAAAAAGATTACACTTTAAATGTCTCAGTAAAACTTTTTCCATATCCTGTAACACCAATAGTACCGATGTTTGAAGGTTCGGAGAATCTTTATAATATCTCCATAAACAACCCGGAAGTTACATCGGATACCCAAGCTTGGGTTAAAGGAATTATCTACTGGAACCAAACAAGGGGAATAAATCTTGATAACGTAGGGATTAATAAGGAAATGTTGTTTGATTACTTTATTGATTATAAAGGCGGTATTTTTGATGCAAATGGCAATGCTATTCTAACTCAGGAGGATTACCAAAGATTAATTAATTTAAAAAGAGGTGCTTATCTAGGTACTACCGAAATTGAAGGACTTACTCCGGAGGCTAAACAAGCTCTGGAAACTCTAAAAAACCTTGGGGTTGAGGCTATAGCAAACATGTCTGCAACAATCAAACCCACTCCTTTGGGTTGGTTGAGAGTCAGAGAAACACCGAGCTTAAATGGCAAAGAATTAACTAAGGTTAATTCAGGAGAGACTTTTGACACCCTTGCTCAAGAGGGAGATTGGGTTAAGATAAAAGTTTCGGAAACATTAGAAGGTTGGGTCTCAGCTACCTACGTTGAGCTATCTGAATAACTCGTGCCATTCTAGAAGATCGGGTCTAAGCTCTCTAATTCTCTCAACACTAATATCATAATCTTCTTTTAAACCTAGCTTTTTTTCATATTTTGCCACCGCAAGTACCACTCCGGCATCATTCCAATAATCTTTTTTTGTTTCATTAAAAAATTTACTCACGTCATCAACATATTTTGAATCATAGTTACCCTCCCCCGCCCCTGAAAAAATATCCCCAACTCCAAGAAAATAATAAATGGGAATGGAGTTCCTCACAGTAACTAAGTTTTGCGGATTTAATTCTTCTGCTTTTTTAATATCAGAAAATATTCCTTCCTTTACAGAATCTTTATCTTCCGCAGTAACAAGAAAAACGGTGTTGATTTTGGCTCTCCCACGATAATAATTAGGCTCAAAAGTCACCTTATCAAGAGCCTTATTTGAATAAAAAAGTGCATCTTCTTCTTTACCCTGCTCTATAAGCTTCTGAGATTTGACGTAGTAAACATCAGCACGATAGAAATTAGAAATTTTATATAAAAATATCAAATACGTTGACCATACAATAACTATTAGTGTGGTTATTATTGGTTTTTTATTTAACCAGAGAGTATTTTTAGATTTCTTTTTATCATCAAAAGCCCCTCCGAAAAAAATTAAAAACAGACAAAAGATAAGACTTGTAGAGACAGTGGGCCAACCGAAAAAATTAGAAATCATAAAGGCAACAACGGAGGAACTAATATAAGCCGGTGTTTTTTTGTACAAACTAAACAACAGCAATAGGGCAAATAGAAGAGATAAAACACCGGACTCAGAAAAAATTTCTAAATAAAAGTTATGAGGCTTGTTAAAGACAAAATCCCATTCCGATGAATAATTAAGTTTCAAATTTCTGAAAGGTTGAAAAGAATAGGGAAATGTTTCTAAACCTGTTCCTATTAAAAATACCTTTGGTTTAGAAAAAATTAGATTTAAAGTACTTTTCCAAAGCTCAACTCTGATAAAACCGGGGTCCGAAATTATATTCTCGTTTTTCTGTGCATACACTTTTTTAACCACATATGATTGCTTTTTAACATCTACAAAAACATCTTTTATTTTATCTTTAAACATACCCAAATTAGAAATTGATACAAATAAAGTTATAGTCAAAAGGAAAAACAGCCGGGTTTTTAGTTCATTAAATTGTCCTTTTCCTCTAATAATTTTTAACAATAAAAATGTCAAACCAATGAAAAAACTAAAAACCCCGGAGACCGAATAGGTAACCCAAAGAGAGTAAAAACCAAAGACATAAATTGCAAACCATATTTTAAATTTATCTACATCCTCAGTGAGAAGAAAGTACACAACAATAGGAAGCAAAAGACTTAAATACTGAGCTAACCAATTTGGCTGCCCTATTGTTGAGAAAGCTCTTGCAGTTCCGGAAAAGTGTTGAGATAGCGCAAAAAAGCTCATAGGAAAAATAGTAAAAAGTGAAATTTTCAGAATTTTTTCTAAATCATTTTTTTGTAATTTATTTATACCTACAAAGTAAAGACCAAAAAAAACTAAATGGGACAGAAAAGAATCGTTGAATCTAGAGTAATACCCAACAAGTGAGGTGTAAAAGTGAGAAGAAAAAATTAAAGAAATAAAACTAAGTAATAATAAAATTGAGACTAGATAGTGAGGTTTTTTTAATTTAACGGGTTTTATAAAAATATCGGTGAGAAAGAAAGCTATAACAAAAAATCCTATTACATAAACAAACAACATTTTTGGAAATTCAAAAAGCTCATTTGTATTCTGAATAAAGATTAAAGGGGTAAAAAATACTAACAGAGAATAAAACATTAGATAGGGCTTTTTTAGAATATCGTAGATTGACTGTAATATTCCCATGGTAGTAATATGATATCAGTCCTGCTCTAAATTTTCCCGAGCAAATACGTACAGCAGGTCCAAAAATATGCTGTCCAAATTATTAATTAGACTAATAGATAAAGCCATAATACCTTCTCTGCTCCTTCTATCTTCAAGGGTGGCCTCGATAGTTCTAGTAGCCAAGTACTTAGGAATAGGTTTTAAAATCAACAGATCGGGATTTATTTTTCAAAGTTCTACTGATTATGTGAAAGTAAATTCTTATTCCGCGCTCATCATGACCGGGATGCTAGTAATAGGTCTAGGGTACGTCATAATCAAATCACTATTTTTTCACGACTCTCATATAAAACCTACCATCACAGCAAGATTGTTTTCAATAAAAGCGGAATCTCTTATTCAAAATTCATACGAAATCTACACTCAAGGAGCCATTTGGTTAATGTATGCCTACCTACTTCTGATAGTTTCAACTATAATGTCTCTATCGGGATTAATGTTTAACTGGGTTTTTTACATAATCTTAGGAACAACCCTATTAACAACATTAATTTTCATTCTTGATCTGGAGGAAGAAGTGAAAATAAAGAAAGAAATGAAGGAAGAGTACGACGACGATAAGAAGTATTTGGACCAAACGGGAGAATTAGAATGAAAAAAATCTTACAACTTAGTCTAAACGCAACTCTGGTACTCATTCTTATAAGCTTAATTGCTCTTCCGACCGGATTTATGGGAATAGCAAATTATGAGGAAGCACCCGTGGTTCTTTCCGCTAAAGATGAAAGAATTCAAGACTCGCAGGAAGATTCTTTTATAAGATCGATGAATGATCCTGAAGCGAATGTTCCTGAAGACATAAGAGAAGTTATCACGAGAATGGAAGAGGAATACTATCAAAATAATGAAAAGGGTTTTACTCAAGATATCGAAAGAGCTGAGGAGTTAGAAGAATTGGAATCAACAACAGAATTAGATTTAGAAGAAGTTGAAGAAGATTATACTCAAAAAGAATAGACTTTTTCGTATCTCACAATCCGGGTAAAAAGTAGATTATAGAAGCGGCTGTTAATCCCCAAAGAACAACCGAGGTTAATAAGGGTTTATCAGACAAAAGTGCCCTCTCAGGAGATTCCCCCTCTTCTTTCTCATAAATTACATAAAGGTATCTGGCAATGCCGTAAATAACCAAAGGTATAGTTAACATCATCAGCTTAGGAGTTTTTAAAACAGAAGGAAGAATGGAAGATATTATATCGCTTACTTCTCCCGGTGAAACCATAAAAGTAAACAAGGAATAAGTGAGAATGGTGTAGGCGGAAGACATAGATATCATACTGTCCAATAAAGTGTCAGGATAATGCCTAAGAGTCTTCCTTGTTTCGGACTCTTTGGAATCCTCTTTAAATTTGGCTAATATTGTTTTTTCAGATCTTCTTTTACCAAAAGCCAAGAGCATTGAAATACCTATTGTGGTAAGTATCAACCATGAAGATATAGATGTTCTAGAAGCAAAACCTCCTGCAAAAACTCTTATTATAAAACCTGCTGCCACTATCAACGAATCAAGAATAATAATGTTTCTAAAATAGAAAGAGTATGAAAATTGTAAAAGAATATAAACTAACAACATCATGGAAAAATAGTCGTCGAGATAAATAAAAGAGTAAATTATTGAAAATGAGATAAGAGAAATAGCCATAATAATAGCTGTAAATTTAGAAATATTTCCAGCAGCTATTGCCCTGTTTCTCTTTATAGGGTGCAAACGATCTTTTGGTGCATCAACAAGATCATTTAAAAAATAGGCTCCGGAGGAGACGGCACAAAAGACCACAAATGAACGTAATGACCAAACCAGAACTTCCTGTTTTACAAGTGTTCCCGCAAAAAAAGGGGCTGCAAAGACGCTTAAGTTCTTCAGCCACTGCCTAGGTCTGGCAGTTCTAACTATGTGGTAAATTTTCTTTATCATCATGTTGATAATATGGTTTTTTAACACATTTCTCAAGTCTCAATTTCATAACCAAAACCACGATAAGTTTTTATAATATTAATTCCGAATGTTTCTTTGAATTTAATTCTTAAGTTTCTGACATGTACTTCTACAGTATTGCTAAAAACATCCAATCCTTTTTCCCAAACATGTTCTAAAATTTCCTCTTTGGAAATGGTCCTGCCTCTATTTATCATCAAATATTCTAAAAGATCGTATTCTTTCCTTCTCAAAAAAATTGGACTATTGTCAACCATAAATTTTTTACTTTTCATATCCAAAGTTATATTTCCGAAAGAAATTTGGTTCGAGCAATTTTTGTTACTACCATTTCTTCGAGTGAGCACTTTCACTTGTGCAATAACTTCTTCCGTATTTATAGGTTTAAAAAGAATTACATCAACACCGGCATCATAACTCATTACCCTATCACCGCGGCTTTCATTGTCGGTTAAATAAAGTATAGGGGAATCTACTTTTAAACTTCGAATCATTCTACAAACCTCAAGAGAATCTATATCTTCAATGGGTGAGTTAACAATAATAGTGTCATAGCAATTCGATTCCGACAGATAAATTGATTTAGCAGAGTCAGAGGCAGTATCAATAATAAAATAATCTTCGAAGGCCTCGATTAGTTTTTCCGTATCCTCTTTGTTACTCCCTATTATAAGTAATCTCATTTTTACAAAAAAAAATAACTACATAATTTTCACTGAGTAATATAAAAAGAAGATTAAATTTTATTATGGGAAAATTAGAAAACTATAAATCCCCGGTCAGGATGTCGAAGAAATCTCTTTTTTTCTATGACTTAAACTTAAATTCAATGCTATAAGAATAAAAGCAACAATTCCCATGATGAGAAATGTTAACTTTAAAACTATTCTCTCGGGAGAAAGCAAGCCTATCAATCCAAAAACCATAGTAGCAAACCAATAAAAAAGAGCAACTTTGCTAGCACCCCAACCCCTATCCAACAAAATGTGGTGTAAATGACCCCTATCTCCCTTAAGAGGATTTTTACCTTTGAGTAATCTTCTACTTACAGTAAAAATCGCGTCTAAAAACGGGATTAAAAGAATTAAAACAGAAACTGCAATTTTTGCTTGTGCTAAAACCGCCAAACTTGCTATAACCAAACCCGCAGACATCGCCCCAAATCCCCACATTATTTTCGAGGGATGCCAATTGTACTTAACAGAACCAAAAGAAGCACCGGCACTCAACACAGAAAGGATGGCAATATCTCTATGAAAATCCGTTAGTTCATCAAATCTTAAAGCAAGAAGAGATATTAAAACGGATGCTATTCCTAATATGCCGGGAAATTGTCCATCAACACCATTTGACCACGAAAGAACGTTCATTAACCAAACAACCCAAAGGGCGGTTATAAAAATAGGTAATAGGTGGAAAGAATTTTTTCCGATATCAAAAACAAAGTAATCTAAATTTATAACCCCTCCTAAAGGATTACTAACGTTATAAATTATTACGCCGGACAGAATTACAGGAATAACACTTATAAAAAGTAAGAAAAGTCTCAAAGCGGGATTTTCCATCACGCGGTAACCCGACTTCGGATGTGTGTTTTGATAATCATCAACTATTCCAAGTACTGCCGTCATGAGAACTGACAGATAAAAACCTATAAGATTCTTCTCAAGACCAACAAAAATTATTGCGGAAAAAAGAAATACAAGAGCGTAAACAAAACCGCCCCCTCTTGCTGACGGTGATTGTAGTATCATCCCAGGATGATTGTGAATTTTTGGGTTGGTTATAATCTTTTTTCTCTTAGCGTATTCAATAAAATAAGGCATAAAGATTCTTATAGACACAAAGGCAAAGAAAAAAGCGGGTATTAATCCTATGTATAGGGGATCTACAAGTGGCTTAAAAGGCACTGAAGCAATTCGGATTATCCTCAGTACCGATCCTGATAAAAACAAATTGGTAAAGAAGATAAGATACCAAATAATATCCTCAAGATATCTAATGAAAAATTTATTTAAAAGAGCTAAAAAAAGACCTACTATATTTATCGTCAAACTAACCAAAGGTATGAGATACAAATTAAACTTCGGGGCCAGTTGAAAATCTCCCCAAATTCTTGTATACCAAAAAGGAATCTCGTCGTTAACGTACTTAAATCTTATTGATACATAAATAAATAAAGATACTGACAAAAAAGTATTTAACAAAAATCCTGAGAGATTGCGGTCTTTTAATTTAGTAAGAACATATTCCGTTGTTTTAGCTAATCTTTTATTAAATTTCATATTCACCTAACCTTAGGAGTGTGATATAAATCTTTAAATCTTTTGCCAAAAATTAACATTGTCTGAGCATGTATCCAAGGGAAAAAAGAATACGTCATCAAATTTATCATAATTAAAGGACCCTCCAAATAAGTTAGGAATTTTCTAAGACGAGACCATTTTTCAGGAGGGGGAACAGAGAATTTTTTCCTAAAATAAATGCCGGGAATCATGAAAACCATTGTTAAGGTAAGAATTAAACTGGTTATTTTTGGTAAACTGTAGGCAAAAATTGATTGTTTTACATACGGATTAACAAAAGTTACAATAGCAAATCCAAAGGTTATCAGAAAAACTATATTGACAAGTAAAACCCTCTCTTTGAGGTGCCTCACTAACCAAGTGAATTTCTTTGCAGTTTTAATCTTTTTATTTTTAATGAATCCCTTTATGGAAAGTGGAAAATCTACTGCTCCCCAACCCCATCTTAACAACTGTTTATATAAGCTCTTATGTGAATCTATAAAATTTTTACCTTCTACAGCATCCGCAGAATAAGGAATAAAATGCGCTACACCATCAAAGTCACCATCTCTGGCAAAAAAGGCTCTCCAGTAGAAAATTGTATCATCGGCTCCCAACGCAACATCAAAGAAATTTGCGTCAATTAATGTTTGCAGAGATACAGAAAAAGCAGAGAAACATTTCCTTACCTTTCCCTCAGAAACTGCCCAATCTGAAATAACACCCAAAGTTACTGAATTGGCTTCCAACCTCATCATTAGGGGCACTCTCCAAAGATTATTATCAAAAAGAGGAACAGCAGAAGAGTAAAAATGATTATCTCTTCTATCTGTTGATAAGTATAAGTGTGTCAACCTAGATAGATAATGTTTATGCAGAACGTGATCAGAGTCTAAGTTACTAAAAATGTAATTTCTTAAATTTTCATTTTTCTTTTTCAATTCTTCTACTGCATGGGAAGAACCCCAAGCTCTGTTAGCACCACCGTCGCCTATTGCCTCTCCGGGAATACCCGCCGGATGAACAAAAAACATCAAGTCACTAAGATTTTTTTCTCTATCTCCTATGACTTTTTTAATCCTAGAAATAACTTCATCTGAATATTTCTGTTCTACTGTAAAAACAAGGCATATTTGTGAAGTAGGAAAAGATTGATTTAATATGCTATCTATGGAATCTTTTAAAACAAGTTCCGGTTCGTTTACCACAGGAAGAACTAGCATATGTCTAACATCTTCAAGAGTTGGAGGAAGGGTATCTTTGTCGGGAAGTTGTGAGAAATCAATTTTCTTACATTCAAGATACCAATCAATTGCCATCTCCTCACGGTAAATTCTATAACCTACAAATAAACCTTTACTGTGACTCAATGCCATGAAAGTCCAATATATAGTTAAGAAAGTGAGCATAAGAATAATTGCGGGTGGGTATAAAAAACCCAGCCATATTGGAGAGGTTAGAACAGACCACGTCAAAACTCCTAGCGCAATTTCTAAGCTTCTGTGAACAAACCTATCATGATTTTCGACAAATTTTTGTATCATATTTTAAAAAGTGAGCAAGTGTTTCTGTAAGAAAGCTCGGATACTTCTTCAAATGTTTTTTGTTTTACCTGTGCGACTTTCTCAGCCACGATTTTAACATATTTTGGGTAATTAATCTT
>CAZGPL010000002.1:23475-28581 GCA_964527375.1 uncultured Candidatus Saccharibacteria bacterium | reverse complement strand
CTAGCTCCGGGCTCAGCCTAGCTCCGGGCTCAGCCTAGCTCCGGGCTCAGCCCGGGCTGACGGACTCACAGCCCGGACTCATAGCCCGGACTCACAGACTCAATCCGAACGCGGCAACACACTCAACCTCACAACCTCATCCCGATCATCATTTTTTGAAACCTTACACAATCTAATCCCCCCGCAAATCTCACACTTATGAACAATCGTTTCTTTTCCATTTTCAATTTTTAAACCAACAGGCCTCATCAAACCCCCGCAACTTTCACCCCTATCCCCGGGAAAAACATCAACGTGCTTACTCCACAAACATTTAGGACAATGGTTAGTATATCCATCACCAACCACCTCAAAACCACAATTCTCACAAACAAAATTTTCAATTCTCTTTTTAAACTTTTCGGACATAACTATTCCTAAATTAAAAAATACGATACTATTATAATAGTAAATTTAAAAAAACATGGAAAAACAAACTGTCCAACTAAAAGAAGATGAGCTTTTAGCTCTTGTTGATAAAAATAGAGCACTAGACGCCACCTATAAACTCATAGAAATAATCTTAGGTACAAACGACTTTGACGAAATGTCCCAAAAAATCGCGGACATAATCCCCATGGCACTTGGATATGAACTAGCAATACTTTGGCTTATTGACGAGCATTATCAAAAACTTGTTAGGACCGCTATATCCCAAACCATAAAAGATGAAAAAACAATGAAAAAATTAAAAGAGTCTTTGAAAAATTCTAGTATAGCTCTTGGTTACCAAGATAATTTATGTATCAAAGCTATGAGTGAACAAAGACAATATGTTTCTCCAAATCTTTTTGATTTTCTTGGACCTGCTGTGAAATATGAAGACGCCAGAGAACTTCAACAGATGTTGGGAACTGAATTAAATGTAGCAACACCTCTAATGGTAAGGGACAGACCTATCGGAGTTTTAATAATAAGCATGTCAAAAACTACAAACGATCTTTCCGATTTTGAAAAAGAAATGCTTAGAAAATTTTCAGAAAACGCAGGAATAGCACTTGAGAATTCAAGACTATACAAAAATTTACAAAATGCAAAAAACGATCTTGGTGAAGCTTACGAAAATTTGATAGCGATAAACAAAATGAAAGACGAGTTTTTAACTGTTGCGTCCCACGAGCTAAGAACCCCAATGACAATAGTTAAAAGTTATCTCTGGATGTTAGAACAACAAAAATCCGGAAAATTAAAAAAGAAACAACTTGAATATTTACAAAAAGCTTCAAAGGGAACCCAAAGAATGATTGACCTCATAAACGATATGTTAAATATTTCAAAATTTGAGCAGGACAAAGTGTTTTTTAATATTCAACAAATTGATTTAAGTGAGTTAATAAAAGAAATAATCACCAGTTTTGAAATAAAAGTAAATGGTAAAGGAATATATCTTAAGTTTGACGAGAATTACTCCGATATTTTCGTAGATATAGACAAAGAAAAGATGAGGGATGTTTTGATGAATTTGGTTGACAATTCAATAAAATTTACGGAACAAGGGGGTATAGAGATAAAAATTGAAATGGAGGAAGATGCCGTAGTTATATCTATCAAAGATACCGGATCCGGTATAAGCAGGGAAGACCTTCCAAAACTTTTTCACAAGTTTGGAAGAATCGACAATTCATACACAATAGCTTCGGATACCGGAGGAACAGGTTTAGGCCTTTACATAGCAAAACTTTACGTTGAGGGTATGGGCGGAAAAATTTGGGCCACATCAAAAGGACCGGGGGAGGGAAGTACTTTCTATATATCAATACCCAAGAGCGAAATAAAAAGTAAAATAACATCACCCACAATTAAGGGAGTACAGCTTCCCCAACAACAAATAACAACTTTGAAATAAATATCTTTAGTTTCCCAGAGTTACTTCACTAAAGAACCAAATATAATCCACAACCAAGATTTAGAACAGTTGTTATAGAGAAATCCATAACAATCAATCTCGCAATAATCATACTTCTTTGAATATTTTTCACAATTTCCAACTTTTTTCTTACCGTAACAAGTGTTAAAACATCCCCCTGCAGGAGGATTCAAAGGCCCCAATTGCACCCCGCCCTCATTTTCTAAAACAGGATTGTAATCATCCCTCTCAATATAAACAAAGTACCGACTTGGATTGTTAGGATAATAAGTAAACTTGAAATATACTCTTACAGCCAGTATTAAAATTACAAAAACAACTAAAGAAATTATTAATTTTTTTACTTTTTCACCCATCTCTGTTAAACAGACGTTAAAAATAACTACAAACCAACTCCCAAAATCGAACTAACATTTCCAATATGCGTATACCATTCCCAAAGACCCGGGCCATACAAAAAAGTAAGTAAACTACCCATTATTAAAAAAGGTCCAAAAGCTATCGTATCCTTCATACTTTTTTTCTTCATAAAAATTAAAGTAACGCTGTAAACTGCCCCCAAAGTAAAACCAAGAAAGATAGCAATTATCCCTAAAGGGAAACCGTTCACAAGACCTATTAAAAATCCTAACTTAACATCCCCAAATCCCATACCCCTTCCCTTAGTTATAAAAATTAAAAAAAGAAAAAACAACGAAATTAAAACCGCCCCCAAAATTACCAAACCTAGATCTTTCAAAGAATATCCAAGATTATCAGTAAAATAACTGGTTCTTAAAAGATAAACGCCAATGGTATCACTTGAAAGCCTCTTATGTAAATTTATAAGGTCAAGACCACGAAAAATCACCGAACTCAAAAAAACAAAGACAACAGCTGGGATAACAAGAACATCTAAAATTAAATAATATTTGATGTCTGTTAAAAACATAGTTACAAAAAAACTAAAAATAACTAAATAATAAAAAAGGAGAAATATCGTTTGTGAATTAATCACATTTACAAAACCCGATAAATAACCTGCAAGAATAAATACAGCTCCTGTGAATATTTCGGAGAAAGGGTAATAAAAAGAAAGCTTCTCACCGCAAAAAGAACACTTGCCCCTTTGGAATAAAAAAGAAAAGATTGGAACGAGATTTTTTACCCTTAAGGTTTTTTTGCAAAAGTCACACATTGATCTTCCAAAAACTATTTTCCTACCATTTGGAAGCCGGTCAGAAATAAGATTCAAAAAAGACCCTGTAAAAGCTCCGAATATAAATAAAAATATTGATATCACTGCCTGCATTTTTTTATTTTACATTATAGAAGAGATTAAAAGAAGATAATTTGAAAAGACTTTGCAATTCCGATATTTTAATTTTTTAGAATATAATAAATTTATGAATATAAAAGAAGAAGAAAAAAATAAAGGGTTCGTTTGTATAAATTGCGGAAAATGGATAAGAGTAAATCCTTATAACAATACTGTAAATAGAAATCACTGTCCTTATTGTCTGTGGTCAAAACACGTGGACAACACAGTTGCCGGGGATAGAATGTCGAGTTGTAACACAGGAATGAAACCGGTAGGACTCACCATTAAAAAACCGAGGGTAGATAAATGGGGCGTAGAGGTAAAGGGAGAGTTAATGCTTATACACGAATGTGTTAAATGCGGAAAAATATCTATTAACAGAATTTTGGCTGAAGATAATCAAAATGAAATTATGAAAGTTTTTGATATTGGATTAAATATGAACGAAATCACAGAACAAAAAGTAGTAAATAGTGATATCAATGTGCTAAGTGAGTCTGATAGGGAAGAGGTAGAAAAACAAGTGTTCGGGAATTAAAACCCCAAACCTAAGAAAAAATTATATTGTTCTGATATCAAAGAAAAAACATAGTAAAGGGCTCTAATTATTAATAAAAACAATCTCTTGGGCAACATATTGAGAAATAATCATTTAGAGGTGAAAATAATAAGAAGAGGGCGCCGCTTTTAAGCGGCGCCCCCAATCTTTGAATCCAAAGACATTATCTCTACGATAATTTTACTGCATTATGGTTAAATCAGTGCCTATCTCATACACAGCGGGATTGTCGCCTCCATCTGTTTGCATCTTCAATTCTTGTGCTGTTACTTCTGCTTCGCTACCAACGTGCTCTAAAACTGCATTTATTTCGTAGCTATCTGCAGTGGATTGGAATATATACATAAGCCCTAAATCAGCATTATTCGAAGGATCGACAGGTAGAGTTGAAATGTAACCACCTAAACCTCTCGTTCCCACAAGAGTGTACGGTACATAACCGGACCCATCAACTGCCTGAGTCCCATCAATACTATTTTGAGGACCTCCTACAGTCATGTCAGTTAACGCAATTTCATTTTCTGTTAATGCAATATTTATTGCGCTTCTCAAAGAGTCTAAATCGCTTAATCTAGTTGTATCTCTGGATTTTTGCATTGTAGCAACCGGATTAATAGCCAAAAGAACTGCTCCGGCTAGAATAGCTATAATGGCGATGACAATTAACATTTCAACTAAAGTGAAACCTTTTTGTCTATTCATTTTTCATTTCACCCCCCTTCAAATTTATTTTAAAATCTCAAGTGTCTAAAATAATTTTATATCAAATAAAGATTAAATGGAACTTGTCAATTTATAAATAGGTGTAATTATTGAAATAATTAGAAAACCAACCATAGTACCAAGCATAACCAAAATAACAGGTTCCAACGCCGAAGAAAGCCCTTTTACTAAATTATCAACCTCACCTTCGTAATAAACAGCAACTCTTTCTAAAACCTCATCCATTTTTCCCGTCTCCTCACCAACACCTGCCATTTGACCAAGTAAAGACGGAAAAGATGTATTAGTTTTGAAATAGCTAGAAAGAGAGTTTCCTTTTTCAACCTGTTTTGCCGCCTCATTTATAGCTCTTCTTAATTGCATACTTGACATTGTTATTGCCACTATATTTAAAGCCTCAACTATAGGAACCGCCGCCCCTATTAAAAGAGACAGGGTTCTGCTAAAACTTGCAAAATCTTTCATGAGTGTTATTTTCCCAAAAACAGGAACCTTTACTACAACCTCCGAGATAATGTTTTTACCGTTTTCAGAAGTCAAAAAGGATCTTATTCCTATAACTGCTCCTAAGACTAATATTAATATGAGATAGATGTATTTAATAGTAAATTCGGATGT
>CAZGPL010000002.1:17557-23375 GCA_964527375.1 uncultured Candidatus Saccharibacteria bacterium | reverse complement strand
CTTAATACTTCCACCATAATTTTTTTGAATTTTTTATTTGAAGATTGATTGGATAAAACTTCTAAAGCCCTAGCTATTGGGAGACCTGCGGAAATCATTGTGGAGAGCTGTCTGGTAAATGTAACAACTTCCCCGTGAGGGACACCTCTAAAATCAGTTAAGGCATCCACAAGGCCGCTGGATTTTTCTCTAAGAGAAACCACTGTAAAACCTTGATTTTTTACCAGTTCAACTGCTATTTCCTGATTTCTAGCCTCAACATTTCCTGTTATTGTTCCTCCTGCGTTATTTTTAGCTGTATAAGAATAAACCGGCATTTTATTTTTTCTCCACCAATCTCTTTAAATCCGCTGGTCGGGTAGAGTACTTTAGAGCATCTTCCATGGTAACAAGACCCGTCAGGACCATATTGGCAATACTTTTTTCAATACTTATCATTCCGTATTGGGCACTAGTGTTGATAACGTTATCTATCATATGTGCTTTTCCTTCTCTTATAAGATTGGCGATAGCATCACTTTTTACCATGATTTCGCAAGCAGGTAACGAACCTTCTTTGGCTGAAGGTATCAACCTTTGAGAAATTATTACTTCAATGACCTGAGAAAGTTGGGATTTTATTTCATTTTGTTTTTCGGCTTCAAAAGAAGATATTATTCTATCTACGGTCTGTGAAGCTGAGTTGGTGTGTAAAGTGGTAAAAACAAGGTGACCTGTCTCTGCAATTTGCAATGCAGATCTAATAGTGTCGGTGTCTCTCATTTCTCCGATAAAAACTATATTTGGATCCTGTCTTAGAACAGACCTCAAAGCTACTTCCCACGAATGAGAATCTAAAAACATCTCTCTTTGCTCTATCAAAGATAGTTTATTTGAAAATACATACTCAATAGGGTCCTCAATGGTTATTATGTGCTCAGCTCTTGTTTTGTTTATGTTCTCCACCATTGAGGCAATAGTAGTAGATTTTCCCTGACCTGCAGGTCCAACAACAATTACCAAACCCTGCTTCAAATTACACACACTGTTGATAATCGGGGGCAAGTGTAATTGCTCAAAAGTTGGTATATCAATAGTAATATATCTCAAAGATAGAGATGGATAACCTCTTTGAAAAAATGCGTTAACTCTAAATCTGGCTTTTTCACCTAATGCAATTGAAAAATCTAATTCTTTATTTATATCTAAAAGTTCTCTCTGACCTGAATCCAAAAGTTGTGACATTAAATATTCAATATCGTCCACCGACAAAACCGGATACTCATCTAAGGGTTTTAAAACCGTGTTAATCCTCACATGAGGTCGAGCCCCGACAGAGATATGAAGGTCGGAGGCATCAAGATTTACTATCTTTTCTAATAACTGTGTTGCGTTTATTTGCATTATAAATTTCCTTTTAAATTATATTCTAAAAATTCCTACTTGGTAACTCTCATAACTTCCTCCAGAGTAGTGTCACCTTCCAGAGCCCTCAAATACCCGTCTTGAATGAGGGTAAGCATACCTTCTTTTTTTGCTATTTCTTCAATCTTACTTGAAGGTACTTTATCAAGAGTTGCCTCACCAACCTTTTCTGACATAGCCAAAAGTTCAAATATCCCAACTCTTCCTTTGTAACCGTTATCACACTTGGGACAACCCGTACCTCTGAACAATGTAATTTTATCTTTTGACATTATGTTTTTTACGACTTTGGCAATTTCAGGGTCCTTAGTCATTAAAACAGTATTTGATGAAATCTCTTCCAAAATTTTATTTATATCATCAAGAATTTCCTTTGGAGGAGCATATTCTTCTCTACAATAAGGACAAACTTTTCTGACAAGTCTTTGGGCCATAACTCCAAGAATAGTTGACGCCAGGAAAAAATCTTCTACATCCATATCCAAAAGTCTTGGAATTGCCCCCGCTGCTGAATTTGTATGAAGTGTAGATAAAACTAAGTGCCCTGTGAGTGCCGCGTGAACAGCAAGCTCTGCAGTCTCACCATCTCTTATCTCTCCAACCATGATAATGTTAGGGTCTTGTCTTAAAAAGGATCTTAAACCGGCGGAAAATGTTAGACCTGCCTGAGGGTTAACTTGAACTTGGTTAACACCCGGAACTCTGATTTCCACAGGATCTTCTATAGTAAGAACATTAACTCTGATTGTGTTTATCTTACTTAAAGTTGAAGCTAAAGTAACAGTTTTTCCCGATGAAGTAGGCCCGGTGACCAGTATCATCCCATTAGGCTTTAGTGTCATCTCCTCAAATCTTTTTAAGGTGAGACCTCTCATACCTAAATCCTTATACGTAAAAACCGTACCTTCTTCCTTCAAAAGTCTGATAACCACTTTCTCACCAAATACTGTAGGCAAAGTTGATACTCTAAGGTCAGTCTCGGTTTTTCCAACCTGGACCTTAAACCTACCATCTTGAGGAACTCTTTTTTCATCAATCTTCATACCTGCTAAAATCTTTATTCTGGCTACAACGGAATCATGCATTTCCTTAGGTATTTTTCTTTTTTCCGATAAAATTCCATCGACTCTGTACCTTAATCTACACGCATCCTCCCCGGGCTCGATGTGAACATCCGAAGCTCCCGACTTAACCGAAGTTTCTAGTATCATCCCAACAACTCTTGCGATAGGTGCATCTTTAATAGTTGCGTCTGTAATTTCACCTTGACCTTCTTCAATCTTAACCGTATTTTGAGTTATCTCTTCCATGGCAGCAGTAATTTCTTCACCAAGTTCTTTTCCTTTTTGCTCATCTAAAATTCTATTAATAATTTTTTCGGTTGTGATAAAAGGAACTATTTTATATCCGGTTTTTCTCTCTACAAAGTCTATCGTCTGAAGATCCAATGGGTCATACATTGCTAAAGAGAGTTTGTTTCCATCCAGGTTGAACGGGACTACACGATATTTTTTTGCAACATCCAATGGAACTATGTCTAAAAGTTCGGGGCCAACTTGACCAACATTTAAATTTACAAACTCTATACCATAAACCTCTCCCAGTGTTTCTGCAAAAGCTTCACTACTTACATAATTCCTATCTTTTATTATAGATTCAACACTTTGACCTGTGTTTACACTTTCAAATTTTATTGCGGAAAGTTGGTCAGAACTAATAAGCTTTTTATTATAAAGAGCATCGGCTACTGATTGTGTTTTTTCTTTTTGATCCATAGGGCAGTTTTTTACTTATACAATGTTAGCAACTATATTAATCAAATTCAACGAATTTATATAAGGTAATTTTTTCAACAAAATTTAGATTCTAAATTTTAAACAACATTCATAAAATATCTTGCTTTTTTCATAAGGTATAATCTTAATCATGAACGGGTCATTGCTAATATTTGGAGGGAATAAAAATAAGAGAGAGAAAACTATTGTTGATATTGTAAATAAGGAAGAAGCAAAAACATTTGAAAAGATAAAAGACATTGAAGCCAAACCCGACATTTTTGTAATTAAATTAAATGAAAAAGAAAAATCCATAGGGATTTCACAAACTAGGGAAGGGGTAAGATTTCTAAGAGAAAAACCTTTTTCATACAAAAAGAAGTTTTTAGTAATACTCGATTCCGAAAAAATGACGACGCAAGCTCAAAATTCTCTTTTAAAAACATTGGAAGAACCCCCGGTGTACTCTCTGATAATTTTATCCTCAAGAACCCAAAATTCCCTTTTAGGCACCATCGTTTCAAGATGCAGATTGATGAGCCTTAAAGAAGATGAAAATAAGGAAGATATCGAAAACGATATTTCATACAAAAAGATTTTAAAAATGACATTGGGAGAAAGACTGGATATGTGCTCGGAAATTTCTAAGGAAGAAAAAGAGGACGTAATAAATATTTTGGAAGAATGGGTGGAAGAGGGCAGGGAAATCTTATTAAAAGACCCAAAAAATTCAATTAACGCGATAAATCTTAAAAGAGTGATGGAAATAAGAAACGATTTGGAAAATACAAATGTAAATGTTAGACTCTCTCTGGAAGCATTGGTTTTGAGCCTTTCTTAGAAAGAGCTTATACCTGGAAAATCATTGTTAAAGACACATTCTACAAGTAAAATATATGGACTATTGAGATTTTTAGTACTAAAGTGGTATCCTAGTTTCTGCCTTTTTTAAAATATATGGAAGAAAAAAATAAAAAACAAGCTGAATACGGCGCCGATCAAATACAGGTTTTAGAAGGACTTGAACCTGTAAGAAAAAGGCCGGGAATGTACATTGGATCTACAGGTCAGGAAGGTTTACATCATCTTGTAACCGAAATAGTGAATAATTCCATGGACGAGGCTATAGCCGGTTATGCCAATCACATCAAAGTTGAATTTAATAAAGATGGTTCATGTACAGTTTACGACAACGGAAGAGGTGTTCCTTTTGAAATTAAAAAAGGTTATGGCGTCAGTGCTTTGGAACTTGCTTTTTCAAAACTTCACGCCGGAGGTAAGTTTGGTGCCGGTGGTTACAAGGTTTCAAGCGGTTTACATGGTGTTGGGTCATCTGTTGTTAATGCGCTTTCAGAATGGTTTAGAGTCGTAACAAGAAGAAATGGTAAAACAGTTATCCAAGAGTATGAAAAGGGCGGTAATAAAATAAGGCCGGTAGAGGATATTGACCTCAAAAAACCAACAAAACTTAAAGATGCAGAATGGAACATGAACTTAGATTCCTGGAAATATGAGAATATGACAATAGTTCAATTCAAACCCGATAAAGAGATATTTGAAACTACTGATTTCGATTTTAAATTTTTTGCTAACCAGATAAAAGAGTACGCATACCTCACAGCGGGAATTAAATTTGAGGTTTTGGATCACAGAGTTGATCAAAAGCATGTTTTTTACTTTGAGGGCGGTATAAAAGCTTATCTAGATGCCTTAAATAAGAACAAAGGTGTTCTAAATCAAAAGCCTTTTTATGTCCAAAAAGAATACAACGATGTAAATGTAGAGGTGGCTATGCAATACAACGATACTTTTAGAGAAAACGTAGTCTGTTTTGCTAATCATTTAAAAAATACCGAAGGGGGCACTCATTTAACCGGCTTTAGAACTTCTTTAACAAGATGTGTGAACGATTACGCCAGAAAATCAGGTCTATTAAAAGAAAAGGATGATAATTTGTCCGGGGATGATTTAAGAGAAGGTCTTACGGCGATAATATCAGTTTCTCTTGACTCATCATCATTGCAGTTTGAGGGACAGACAAAAGCAAAATTGGGCAACACATCAGCTAGAGTAGCAGTGGAGGTTGTTGTAAAAGAGGCACTAGAACAATACCTTTCTGAAAATCCTAAAGATGCCGCATCAATAGTCAGCAAAAACATACTTTCTTAC
This sequence comes from uncultured Candidatus Saccharibacteria bacterium, assembly GCA_964527375.1. GTDB lineage: Bacteria > Patescibacteriota > WWE3 > UBA101185 > UBA10185 > JAAZNV01. Next base: position 18,027 of record CAZGPL010000002.1, on the reverse strand, counting down.
AAAGCAAGAATGGCCGCAAAGGCAGCCAGAGATACTGTTATTAGGAAAACTGCACTTGAGGGCGGGGGAGTATTGCCGGGTAAATTAGCCGATTGCTCGGAAAAGGATTCCGAAAAAGCGGAAATATTCATTGTTGAGGGAGATTCCGCAGGTGGTACAGCAAAACAAGGCAGAAATAGAGAAATTCAAGCAATTTTGCCTATTTTTGGAAAGATTTTAAATACTGAAAGAGCAAGATTGGATAAAATCGTAGACTCAGACAAATTTAAAGACATAATCGTTGCCTTAGGATGCGGTATTGGTGATCAATTCGATATCAAAAAACTTAGATACAACAAAATTATCATAATGGCTGATGCAGATACCGACGGAATGCATATAAATTCTTTGTATTTAACATTTTTTTACAGACACATGACTGAATTAGTTGGGAATGGTAACGTTTATGTAGCTTTCCCCCCTCTTTATAA
>CAZGPL010000002.1:0-17457 GCA_964527375.1 uncultured Candidatus Saccharibacteria bacterium | reverse complement strand
ACCCACGCCCACGAAGCTAATATAGACATAACCTAGCTTTTTCTTGTATTCTTATTAAATATGAAAAAAATAGGAGTAACTCAAGCAATATACACATCCGACATGGACTCTTTAGCTTGTTCCATAGCGTACTCCGAACTTCTTAATCTTGAAGGGAAAAATGCCACAGTATTTATACCCAAAGAACCCGCAAATAGCGTAACAAAAGAAATCAAAGCTTGGAATTTTAAATATGAAACAGAACCAAAAAAAGAAGATTTAGAAGATATGGAATTCGTTTTAGTTGACACCACAGATCCTCACACTTTTCCTAAATTTGTAAAAGAAGAAAAGATTATTGAAATATATGACCATCACGTTGGTTATGAAGATTATTGGAAAGAAAAACTAGGTGAAAAAGCAAAGATAGAAATGATAGGTGCTTGTGCAACTTTAATTTGGGAAGAATACAAGAAAAGAGGCTTTGCAGAAAAAATATCTCAAACTAGCGCAAAAATGCTTTACGCCGCTATAGTTTCAAATACTCTAAATTTCAAGGCCGCGCTGACATCCCCCAGAGATGCTAAAGCGTTTGAAGAATTGATACCGATTGCTGACATGCCCAAAGATTGGATTGAAAAATATTTTATTGATCAGGAAGAATATATTTATCAAAGTCCGAGACAGGCAGTACTTGATGATATTAAAATAATAGAATTTCCCAATTTGGGTACAAAAATTACCATCGGTCAGATAGAACTATGGGAAAGCAGAAAATTTGTAAATGACTACAAACCCTTGATAAAAGAGGTGCTTGATAATTTTGATCATCAAAAATGGTTTTTCAACGCCCCATGCATATCTATGGGAAAAACCTACGCTTTGTCCGAGAACGAAGAAATAAAGAGTATACTAAAGGAACATTTTAATTTTGTATTTGAAAATGATGTTGGAGAAGCGAATAGACTGATTGAAAGAAAAGAGTTTGTTAAGGCTATTTTAGACCTTTAAAACCTCTTCAAATTTCATTAAAATCTGTTAATATTACTAGGTTTATGGCTAAAGAAATAGATAAAAAAGAAGAAATTGAAACCGTAGAAAACCCGAATATATTAGACACGGAAATAACTACGGAAATGCAAAGTGCGTACCTTGATTACGCAATGAGTGTCATCGTTTCAAGAGCACTTCCTGATGTTAGAGACGGCTTAAAACCGGTGCAAAGGAGGATAATCTACTCAATGCAAGAATCAGGAATGAGCTTTTCGGGGAAACTTCACAAATGTGCAAGTGTGGTAGGAGGAGTTTTAGCAAAGTACCACCCTCACGGCGATACTTCCGTCTACGAAGCTTTAGTTAGAATGGGGCAGGATTTTAGTTTAAGATACCCACTTATAAAACCGCAGGGGAACTTCGGAAGTATTGATGGAGATCCTCCGGCCGCAATGAGATATACAGAGTGTAAAATGGAGAAAATATCCGAAGAGCTTTATTCTGACATAGACAAAGAAACGGTAAATTTTGAAGTTAATGACCTTCAAAATGAAGAACCGGTCTATTTACCATCAAACTTACCAAACCTACTATTGAACGGGGCAACAGGAATTGCGGTAGGAATGGCCACAAACATACCCCCACACAATTTGGGGGAAATTATTGACGGAATAAATATTTTGATCGAAAAGGCAGATAGCATAGGAGAGCCACCAAAAAAGGATGCTGAAAAACAGATTGCCTATTTGGATTTTTCATCCGAAGCAAATGTAGAAGACCTTACTAAAGTTATTCTGGGACCGGATTTTCCAACCGGAGGAATAATTTACGACCAAAAAGAAATGATTCAGATGTACGCAACGGGGCGGGGAAGGGTTGTTACAAGAGCAAAAATGGAGGTAGAAGAAGGAAAAACAGGAAAAGTTAAGCTCGTGGTTACTGAAATACCATACATGGTGAACAAAAGCACCCTTATTTCAAAAATTGCTGATTTGGTAAAGGAAAAAAGAGTAGTGGGAATTGCAGATCTTAGAGATGAATCAAACAAAGACGGAATAAGAATTGTTATAGAACTGAAAAAAGAAGCTGTTGTCAATAAAATAAAGAATCAGCTGTTTAAATATACTCAACTTCAAAATACCTTTAACTCCAATTTTGTTTGTCTTTTAAATAATGAACCTAAATTAATGCCTTTAAAAACTATTCTCGAAGAATTTATAAAGCACAGACAACAGATAATAGTTAAAAGAACAATTTATTTACTCAAAAAGGCTGAAGAGAGAGCCCATATCCTAAGAGGCCTAAAAATAGCTCTTGATAATTTAGATGAGGTTATAAAGCTTATTAAATCAAGCAAAGATGCAGATGCTGCTAAAGAAGGCTTGATGAAAAGGTTTGGTTTATCTGAAATACAGGCACAAGCCATACTTGATATGCAACTGCGAAGATTGGCCGCTTTGGAAAGGCAAAAGATAGAAGACGAGTTAAAACAAATATTAGAAACTATCGCAGATTACGAGGATCTTTTAAGATCACCTAAGAGAATTATTAAAGCTGTAAAAGACGAGCTCGATGAGATCAGAAAAAAGTACTCAGATGAGAGAAAAACCAAGGTGATAAAAGGAAAAATTGGGGAATTAAGTGATGAGGATTTAATCGTAAACGAAAAATGTATCGTTACAATATCAGAAAGCGGATACATTAAAAGACTTAAGGAAGGTACCTACAAAAAACAGGGTAGAGGAGGAAAAGGAGTAAAAGGACAAGAACTAAGAGACGAAGATGCTGTTGAGACAATAAAAATTTGCAACACACATGATTGGGCATTCTTCTTCACAAATACGGGAAAGGTCTACAAATTAAGGATTTGGGAAATACCTGAATCATCTAGAAACGCTAAAGGTACTCCTTTAATTAACTTTTTGAGTATGAGGCAGGAAGAAAAAGTTGAGGCATTTTTGACCAAAACAAGCGAAGAACTTGAAAGCAAACAAGGTTTTATATTCTTTTCCACAACTCACGGAGTTGTTAAAAAGACAGCCATGGAAGATTTTGCAAATATTAGAACAGCCGGAATTATAGCTATAAACCTTGATAGTGGTGATAATTTAACCTTTGTAGACTCAACTTCAGGTGATGACGATATTCTTATAACAACAAAAATGGGTCAATCAATTAGATTCAGTGAAAAAGACGTAAGACCAATGGGAAGATCAGCTAAAGGTGTTACAGGAATAAAACTTTCCAAAAAAGAGGATGGGGTCGTTGGTACAGTAATAATACCCAAAAAGGAGAAAAACGTTAAATTATTAGTACTTTCGGAGTTTGGATATGGTAAAAAAACAAAAACAGATGAATACAAGGTACAAAAAAGATCGGGGTCCGGTATTTTAACCTATAAAGTAAAAGATAAAACGGGTAAATTGATTGTAGCAAGAGCTTTAGCAAAAGATGATGGTGTAGATGCTTTAATAGCAACAACTTCCGGGAAGATAATTAGATTGTCAGTTAAGCAAATACCAACCTTAGGAAGAGCCACACAAGGGGTCAGATTAATAAAACTAGGTGAAAAAGATAAGGTAGCTTCAGTAGCTATCATGAGCGAAGAAGAACAGGAAATAGCTGAAGAAGAATAGTTCGAACACTATTATAGTAGTAAAATATACCCAAAATGAATTTTCAAGAAATTACTCAATTTGAGAGAAAACTCTTTAACCACGGGATTAAATATGTTGCCGGTATAGACGAGGTGGGTAGGGGACCGTTGGCAGGACCTTTTGTAGTTTCTGCAGTAATTTTGGATTTGGAAAAGATATTCAGTGAAGAATTTAGGAAAATATTAGATATAGTAGAAAAGACCGTAGAGGATAAGTCAGATACAACCCCTTCTATGGTAGAAAATGCTGTAATAGGTATAAAAAAGGGGAAATTGGGTAAAAAAGAGATAGGAAAGAAGTACCTAAAGATTAACGACGTGTTAAAAGACCAAGACGAAAATTTAAATTTCAAACTTTACACCCAAATCAACGATTCTAAAAAAATATCAGCTAAAAAAAGAGTACTTTTATCGGAATTTATTAAAAGAGAGGCTATTTCCTATTCTATAGAGGTTTTCGAAGCAGAGGAGTTGGATAGCATAGGTATTTCAGAATTAACGCAAAGGGCTTTTTTCAAATCCATAGTGGATCTAAAAGTGAAACCACAATATGTACTCACTGACACTTTTGAGGTCGCCAAAATAACAAAAAACCATCAGAAAAATATCATAAGCGGGGATAGCAAAAGCATTTCGATAGCATCGGCAAGCATAATAGCTAAGGTTTTTAGAGATAACATAATGGTGGAGATGCATCAAAAATATCCGGTTTATGGTTTTGATAGGCATAAGGGGTACGGAACCAAGATGCACATAGAAGCAATACAAAAGCACGGGCCTTGTGAAATACATAGAAGAAGTTTTGAGCCTCTAAAGAGTTGGTTTAAAGACAAATAGTCAACAGATAGGGAATTTAAAAACAAAAAGGAAACATTTTTGGATGTTTCCTTTGTTTAATTCTATAGAATTATTAGACTTTTTTCCATAAAAATAAAAGAAGAGTGTTGGTGTTTATGCCATTCAATTCCAATTTGGGAATTTTTTCTTCTGGAAAATTCCTAGACTTTAAAAACTTAACCCAAAAACGATTAACAGCTCTCTCCAAATCCGAAAATCTATCTCTTTCGGATTTATCTAAGTCCAGGATATATATAAAATTATTATCGATGGAACTTATAATTGGCGGGGTGGCTTTATAAGGTATATATACATTTCCACTTTCCCTTATTACGGGAACCCCAAATTCATAGACTGCCTCTTCCGTTTGATTAGGCATTTTTCCTTCCTCCTATTGTTTTTAGATAAATTCTCTCATCATCATAAGTCATTTCGACCTCTTCTATACCCCCAGCAAAAGATCCAGGTAAGTTTGTATTGATATGTAAAATACAAACAGCCTTAAGAAGCTCTCTCTTAATGAAATATTGATTTTCTTTCGATTCCAATTTTTTCAACCTACTAAGAGGGATTTCAGACGAGTATTTTACTGAATACGAGTTGGCCGAAATTTTTTTAATATCGCCAAACCTTATCTCAATACTCTTATTTCCTAATTCTAAAGTAAATAAAATTTGGGTCACTTTCTCTTTTCCTTTCTTTATTTGGATTTTTTTATATTACCGAGATTATAAATAATCAAACTTGAAATAGCAAATCATATACTATAGGGATAATTAGAGAGTAGAGAACAATAGTAAATAATCGAACCTTTTCATGTAAACTTTAACCAAGAGAAGACACAGAATCCTCATCAGTACCGGCACCTCCAGAAGTCTCAATGTCCTTATGATATTTTTTGTGAACGTCTCTTAACTGACGATTAGTGATATGTGTGTATATCTGTGTTGTAGAAACGTTGGAATGACCTAAAAGTTCCTGAACTTCACGAAGGTCGGCACCTTCGGACAAAAGCCCGGTAGCGTATGTGTGTCTAAAAGTGTGAGGGGTGGCATCAACGGAAATGCCTGCCCTTCGAATATACTTTTTCACAAGTCTTTGAATGCTTCTTGGGTTGATCCTTAATGACTCACCATCGAAGTCCATTTCCTGCATTTTCTTACCTGAATATCTAATAAAAAGCGGAACGAAAGGATCCGCACGGGCTGACAAATATTTTTTTAACCACTTAATAGCTTCCGGAGATAAGTACACTGTACGTGCTTTTTTTCCCTTACCTACAACAGTAAACTCACCTGTATCCAAATTAATCTCGTCACGATTTAACGCAACAAGCTCAGAGACCCGCAACCCGGTGCTGTAAAGAGTCTCAATAATAGCCTTATCCCTGATACCCGATTTTCTATCCAAATTTTGAACTTCAAATAATTTCTTCATTTGTTGAGTATTTAAAACTTTAGGAACACGATCTTCAGATTTTCCTAAAATAATCTTTTCCGGAGAAATGGTTTCAAGGTCTTCCTTAACGACTAAGTATTTCAAAAACGCTCTTAGTGCGACAAGGAATGTCTTTTGAGTAGTCCTTTTAAACTCAGTATTTGATTTGGAGCTAATTCTACGATTTAAATTAATTCTGTATTTCTTAACAAGTTCTTCATCTATGTCTTTTAAAGTAAAAATATCTTTATTAAGGAAATCCTTAGACCATTGACTAAAATCACTTAAGTAAAAATGGTACATTTTGATAGTGTTCTGAGAAAGGTTTTTCTCAATTTCGCAGAATTCAAGATAATCTAACATGACATCGTCAAAGTTTGAGGATAAATTTATTTTAGACATATATTAAGATTATACGACATACGGTAAATGTAAAGAAATGAAAAAAGATCGAAAATTTAAGTAGATCTAGATGATTTCAAACCATTTTTCTAACTCTCAAACGCCTATATCTCAACAAGAACGTTGAATAGACGACATTAGCAACAGATGTTAATTAAAAACGCCTTAAAATCGATTCTAGAGCTTAATAGCCTTTTTATGTTGTTATAACAACATAAAAAGGCGTAGGTAAACCTGGGTATGAAATAAAAAGAAGGGTCGGGGAGTGGTAAGACAGATTTCAGGATATAAGGTCCGGGGAAGCGGGAAATAAAAATTGTAAAAAGACTTAAAAACAAAAGGGGAAGTGAAATGTAAAATTCTGTATATTTATTTGCTAATAAATAAAATGAAAATAAAAAATATTTTTAGATGAAAGAAATTATTGAGGAAATACGAGGTAGGGTGTTGAGAAGCTTGATTTACGAGACGTCGTATAATGTATGTTTAACGACATGCTAAGTGATGGGTACCTTTAAACAAGTGAAAAAGAGGAATTCCAATACATGACACCCGCACAGGAAGAGAAGTGGAATAAACGCAGGTTAATTAATTAATTTTAATTAGCTTATTTAATTAAATTTAAATTTATTAATTATTGTAATTATTTTTCCCTCTCAACCACGATTCTAATATTCCTCTAATTATCTGTCCTTTCCCGAACCCACAGTTATCCACATCCCCTACTCCGGGATATATGACAATCTTACAAAGGTCGATATGACAAACGTACTATAATAATAATATGACAAACTTACAGAGTAAATTTATTATATATGACAAACGTCCTATAGTTTTATCACTCTATCCTATAGTTTGATAATAAACACCAATAATCTTTGCACTATTCTTCCCCACTTCCCTACTTTATCCCTATATGAAAAGACATTTTCACAAATTCAGATTAATAAATAATTTAATAATAAATTGAAATTTCTTATTTTTTTTTATCGGAATTATTTCTGGCTGTAGCTACATTTTTTCAACTTATCAAGGCCTGAAAAACAAAACAAAAAGCAAAAAAACTAAACAAAGGAGGAGATACCTGAATATCATTTTTCTTGTGGTCTCATTTTTAAGATGTGCTGATATATAGTTTAAGGAAAATAATAGAACAGATGAAGCAAACAAAGCCCGTAAAAAATCTTCGGACGGGAAAAGTGAAATTGAAAATGTAGATGAATAAACTATAAAAAAGGATATAAAGCACAAATATATCTTCTCCCCCACTTTTGTCTTTTTTGCATCCGGTTCAAATTGATATATCCAAAGTTGATAATAAGTAAATAAAAAAGAAATTGACGCAGAAATTGCGGACTGAATAGAAGCTAGAGAATTTAATTTAAATATTCCTGCAAACAAAGGTATGGCAACAACAATTTGAAGTATCTGACTCCATGTAACGGCAACTCTATAAAGAGGTATTATCTCTTCCCTATCATGTACAACTAAAAAAATGTTATCTGCCAAAGAAACTAAATAGTACATTCCTGCAAAAAAAGTAACTATTAAAATTTTAAAAGTTGACCCCAGATTTGGATAGTAATTTAAAGAAAGAAGTCCACCGGCTAGGACCCCCATAGGCATAATAAGGCTAAAAAGAAAATTATTTTTGGTTATTCCAGGATAATGTGAAATTAAAACACCGGAGGAAACCAAAATAATGGAAAGGAAGATTGTAATATAAATATCTACTTGTACAATTTTTTGAGTAAAGATGTAGATAAAAATTGCAATAAGAACAGACTGAATTACATAGCGATTTTTCTTTTCGATATCAAATTTAACTAATTTTAACATGTCACTTTTTCTTAACAGGGACAGGACTTAACATAGTCTTTTTGACAAAACAAAGGGCCATAGCAACAGCATCATTAGCATCATCAGATTTTACCTGGACCGACAAACCTAATAGATTTTTCACAGCATCCTGCATCACTTTTTTATCAGATCTTCCGTATCCTGTTAACTCTAATTTTGCCTCTAAAGCGGTGTATTCACTCACCTTAATCTTATTGTTTGCCGCGGCTAACATACTTATTCCACGAGCCTGACCTACGGCAATGGCGGTCTTTGCGTTAGTATTGAAAAAAAGCTTTTCTATAACCATGACTTCCGGATTATGTTTTTTTAAAATTGACATTAAGCTTTTATAAAGAAACTTCAATCTATTTTCTGGTTCGAGATCGGGATGAGTAACTAAAACCTCACTCTCTAACAAATGTATTTTCTTACCGCTTTTATCAACTTTTATAACCCCGTAACCCATTCTGGCGGTACCGGGATCTATGCCTATAACTATCATTCTTCAGGCAATTCAAAATTTGCATACACATCTTGGATATCATCGTGATCATCAAGTTCCTCTAAAAGCTCCTCAAGTTTTTTTGCCGAGACTGAATCAACATCGACCATATAACTTGGATTATCAGGGTCCGGTAAAAAAATATAAGATGTGGAACCCTGCCCTCCTAAGGAACCGCCATGTTTACTAAAAATATTTCTTATCTCTGCAACCGTTCTATTGATATTATCTGTTAAAGCTCTGATATAAAAAGCCTCTCCGTTAGGTCCAAATCCCTCGTAAATGGTTTCAATAAAACTTACACCGCCTCCCTGACCCGAGCCTTTAGCTATAGCCCTATCAATATTTTCTTTGGGCATTCTTGCTTCCTTAGCTCTCTCGACAGCTAATCTTAATGTAGGATTTGCATCGGGATCACCACCGGACCTAGCCGCAACGCTAATAAGTTTGCTCATTTTTGAAAAAATCTTGCTTTTTTTAGCATCCGTTACTTCTTTTTTTCTTTTTATATTTGCCCATTTGGAGTGTCCCGACATAGTGAATATATTAACACCTTTGTTATATTTTTAAAATCTCTTATTGACAAAACTTTTTATTTTTATATGCTATCACTTATGAGTTTGAGCCTAGCTGTATTAACAAAAAAGGCAATTGAGGCGTCACTAAAGCAAAATTGGGATGAGGCTATAGAATTAAATTCGGCCATAATAAAGGTACATCCTACAAATATTGATGCGAAAATTAGACTCGGTAGATGTTACCTTCAAACAAAAGAGTTCTCAAAAGCCAAGAAAATATTTAAAGAAGTATTGGAGAGAGATCCTATAAACAATCTTGCCCAAAAAAATCTCGATTTAGCTAATAAACAAAAGTCAGAGTGTAACGGTAATGGTGGTAGTTTGAGCACGAAATCACTTTTAAAAGAGCCCGGAACTACATGTGCGGTAACTATTATGGTTGAGGGTAAAGGTATAAAAAATGAAGATTTCATTTCGGGTGAGATTTTATCTTACAAAACTAGAAAAAAAGAGATTGAAATCCTAAAAGTTAAAAAAGATAAAAAAATTAGTTTGGGAACTATAAAGGATAGTTATATAGTCCAGAGAATACAATGCGCTTTAGATAAAAAAGCTAAAATCACAATAACCTTCACCAAATGGAAAGACAAAGAGATGTCACTACTAGTAAAATCAGCAATACCAATATTCAAACCTGATAAAGTAGAAATAAGACCTTACCTAAGAAAAGGAACCATAGAAGAACCTGAAATGGAAATTGAGGTTGATGAGGAAGAAAACGAGTAAATATTTATCTCAAATCATCATCTTCCATTAAATTATTAACGAATTCTTTTTGAGTATTTTCCTCATCTTTAGGTAGTTTTTCCTCTTTTTTTACCACTTTTTTTATTTTCCTTTCCGGCGCACTCGTAGGGAATTTAGTTTTATTTCCCGTATTTCTTTTAACCGGTGGGGTTGGGGTATCTTTTTTATCTGGAGCTCTAATTTCTTTCACTTCAGTCTTTTTAGTATCTTTGTTAAATGATTTTACCTGTTCTTCGGATTTTTCCTTAAAAACTACATCCAAAGAGGCAAACGGCACTTTTGAATTTTGTTCCGGTATCAAAGCGCAAGCTCTGTCATTTAATTCAGCTTTGTTAAACTCAGCGGAAGCGTCAGATATTCTATAAGAGCCACTATCCGAAAGTAAATACCACTTCCCTTCTTTTTTTGCCAACACACCCTCAATCTTTCTTCTGTCTACCCTATCTATTTGCTTAAATATTTGCTTTCCTGAATCGGTAAAAACTTTCAAAATGTCACCGTAAACTAATTTTGATTTTGCGGCATAGTTTGCAGGAACTTCTGTTTTCCTACCATCCTGAGCAATAAGATATTGGCCATCAAAAACACCCTCCGTTCCAGGAATACTCTGATAGTGAGCTTTCCTCTCTTCCTGCTCTAAACTCTCAACGGCATTCTTCACCTTCTCCACCTGATTCATAGCGGATTGCAAAAGATTTTTTATATTCTCATATTTTTTTTGGTAAGTGCCTCTAAACTCAAACTCATCTTTATAATCATTTTTTTTATTTTCCTGCATATTTTTTACTCCTCTATACTTTCTAAATTTTTACTTTTAGGTTCTATCGGATTTTTATCCGAGTACTCCTGAGCGATAGCCATACCCTTATCAAATCTTGTTGTTAACCATTTGTTTACCTTATCTTCTACCTTTTCCCTAGAAACTCCATATTTTTCCCTACTTCTCTGCATGGCCAAATCTTTATTCCTTGTTTTTGGAACTAAAAAATTATCTTCCCAAGGAACTATAATTCTAGCTGAAAATGGGTGTGAAGTCATCCCATTAACCATAATTTTTGTATACACCTCGAACCTTTCCAGAGATATTATATCTTCTTCATTAAAATAAGGAGCGAATTCTTTTGCCAGTTCTTTAGCATCAGGTGCACCTAAAGAGAAGGTCATTATAGTACCTACATTTCCGTAAACGGCATCTAAAAGGTTCTCAGGAAGTTGGCCTGTAAATTGATGAGTCAAATGTAGCCCCAATTTATATTTTCTAGATTCTGAAAGTATTTCTTCAAAACTACCTGTAGCAAAATTTTGAAACTCATCAACGTATAGATAAAAGGGTTTTCTTTGTTCACTGGGTATTTTAGCCCTTTGAAGAGCGTAAAATTGAATTCTAGACACTAATAGAGCTCCTAGAAGGTTTGCATTATCCTGCCCTATTTTTCCTTTAGAAAGGTTTACAAGAAGTATCTTACCTGAATTCATTGCATCCCAGATGTCTATGGTAGATTTTCTTTGACCCAATATATTTCTAATAGTTGTTGAAGCCAAGAATCTATTTACTTTATTTTGGATAGGGGATATTGCCTCAGTAACCAACTTCTGGTTACCTTTCATTTGTTTATACTCGTCAGCCCAAAATTTTTGAACTAAAGGATCTTTAACAAAATGCAAAATATAATTAAGGTAATTTTGATCCTCAAGAAGTCTGGTTATCCCGAGAAGAGTAGTACCCGGCACCTCCAAAAGAGTCAACACACAGTAATTTAAAAGGTACTCAAGTCTGGGCCCCCAAGAAAAATCAAAATGTTGTTTTATAGCAGATACTAACCCCGAAGCCATTAGATTTTTTTGAGACGGGTCATCTATTTCCAACAAATTAAGAGCTACCGGATTATCAATGTCCGAAGGATCGAAGTAGATTACGTCCTCAATTCTGTTATCGGGTATAAAATTCAAAATATTTTCAATAGTTTCTCCGTGTGGGTCTAAAATTGCTACTCCCTCACCATTAGCAATATCCTGAGAAAGCATCGTTACAAAAAGGGAAGATTTCCCGGTACCCGATTTACCAATAACATATAGATGCCTCAATCTATCATCATTTTTGTTACTAATACCAAACCTAACAGCTTTATTTCTATAAAGGGTCTCTCCTATATATGTACAATCCTCTGTTGGTAAATTTGTTGGTGGTTCTGATTTTCTGGAGTAAACCCAAGAGATATTCGGGGTGTCTATATGTGAGAGAGGGAAATGAAAAAGTGTTGCTAGTTCCTCTGTATTTAAAATTAAAGACCTGTCGGGATCAAATCCCCGATTTTTATACTCGGTCAGTGCGTTTTGTTTATTGTCTTCATTACAACTTACCAAAGTATTAATACTGGTACCCGAAAATTGCTCGAAAGATGCAGTCAAACCTCTTAAATTTAGATCTACCCTACTCTCGTCAGAAGAAGAGGATACAACCCTTATCACAGTCTCAAAGCCCATCCTGGATAACTTATTTTCTATTGATTTTAATTCAGTTTCTTTTGCTGCACTTATCTTAGGTGCCGTAGTAATGTATTTTCCTTTGACCTCTACTCCTTCAGGAGGCCTAGTAAAAAGACCGGTTAAAATTCCTGTGAAAATTTCAAAAAACTCTTTTTTAATTACATCAAAAAAAATGTTAAAAGCACTTCTGGTCTTACCCGGGTCCTGACCCTCCCTAACTTTATTAACGTAATCAAAACCCTCTTGTTGCCATTTATCGGCAACAGGCCTCATCAAAACCTGCATCCAAACTTCTTCTCCCCGTGTTAAATTTGAAACAGCAGAAGTTATAGATGAAATAGGATCAGTCTCGAAATCTCTAAAACTTTTTAATGGATAGTAGTGGGGTTTTGAAAATTTCAAATGAGCTACCTTATAACTTGCGTGAGATGAATTTATTGCAGAGGTATAATCCGAAACTACATTGATGTGGGCCGTAGGATACTGAGCGTACACCTGACTTTCAACAAATTTTAAAACGTTAGTCGGGGTTGTAACGTAAAATCTAATCCCCCTATCCCCGGAAGCCACCATTTCAAAAGATACTTGTTCCTGAAGATCAGGTTCATCTTTCAAAAGCCCATGAAGCGCTGAAAACATATTCTCTGCACTAAGAGAAGATTTTTGAATGTCCTTACCTTCCTCGTCATTTCTACTCAACTGCACTTCCAAAATTTCCCTATTATCCGATCTGTATTTTTCTGATTTTTTTGGACGCCTAATACGAAAGTAAATACCCAAACCTATAAAACCAAAAGCTACCAGTAGTATAAAAAAATTATTTAAAGACATATTTGAGCACTCTCCTTCTTGAAATACTCTATTACTATAACACACATTGGGATGAAAAAATCCCGCCCTCTGACGAGCTTGAAAAGCGAGTCCGAGCGCTATTTAATCATAAATTTTCAAAGAAAGACTATCCGTAATAGATTAAATATCGAGGGAATAAATAAACCCCCGCCCTCTGATGATGGCGAAGCCAGAATCCGAGGGGTATCTGAAACCCTTGAAAAACGCTAATTCCAAAAGATTTAAGATATTCCTTGGGGAAATAAATAAACCCCCGCCCTTATTTGGGACGGGGGATAGAAAGGAGAGAGTACTATCGTGTATTCTAGTACAAATCACCCGAACTGTCAAATCCAAAAATAACCGTAACATCAGACCTATCAATCTCATTTTCAAGGAAATTTTTTGCACTTTCTTTAGAAATTATATTCGGAATTTTAAAAACTCTTGATAAAAACGTTACAGTCTCGGAACCGACATCATTAGAAATAATATAGCTTTTTTCATAGGTTGCGGAGGTATTTTGTGTAGATACCACCCTACCCCCGAAGTTTGTAACCACTCTTGAACCAAAGGAAGCAAGCCCTGCATAATCAGTACCGTTTAAGACTGCAATATTTTTTTGCTCTTTTGCCAAAAAAGACTCAAAAGTGTACTCTCTAATGTAAGAATCAAAGATGTCAGTCTTGTAAAAATTCAACGGAACGTTATTTTCATCCACCACTCTATCTTTTGGCAGTGAATAAACAAAAGATAAAAGATTGTAAAATTCACGGATATCCAAATCGGTCTTTAAAGAATCACCTAAACCTGAAACTTTTTTCACATCAAGTAAATTTAAGGCGCCACCTTCGTGCCATAATTTATCAAAAAAAGCTTCGTGTTCTTGATCTGTCAAAACAAACTTATCTACCTTAAATCCAAATAACTTAAAGATAGAACGGTTTATGGCCTCCGCTCCTGATGTAAGTTTATCCTGGGAATTTAAGCCCCCTATGGCGAAAACTTTGCTCAAAACTTCGGAGCCAAATTTTCCCGGAATTTCATAATTAACATCAACGGGTAAATTATAAATTGAGACTTTTTTACTCTCTCTGTTAAAGATTATAAAATTTACTTTTTTTACCACAACGGGATCGCTTTTTAAGTCTTCTGCAACAATGTAGGAAACGGTAGGAATTTGGTCGTCAGAGATAGCATAACTGGTTGAGGATAAAGCGGAAGCAAACTTCTGATTTAGATATTTATAGAAAGTGTATGCAAAAAGAAATGCAAAAGAAATTGAAAATACAACAGACACTAATCCTATTCTGTATAGCTTTTTTTTAACAGAACGATTAACAACTGTTCTGGAACTAGATTTTTTTTTCCTTTGGGCAGGAACTCTTTTCATAAATATAACTGATATATCATATTATATTTTGAATTCTTTTGGCAAGGGGGATTCAAAACGTTGAAATTTTTGAGATGTAGGGTTTATAAATCCTAAAAATCTGGCGTGAAGCATCATCCTTCCAAAGATAGCTAGGTCCCTTTCGAGTAAATTCTTTGCGCAATAAACTTGATCTCCTGCCACAGGATGATTTATTGCATTTAGATGTACTCTTATCTGATGTGTCCTTCCGGTTTTCAAGAAAACTTTTGCAAAAGTGTAAAAAGATCCTTCAATTTCTACCACTTTTTCCCTCTCAATTTTTGTAAAAGCTTGTTTTCCCGAAGAAACAACAGCCATTTTTAAGGGACTTCTGGGACTTCTACCTAACGGGGCCTCTATCTCAATTATCTCATCTTTAATACCTCCGTGGGCAACAACAATATATTCTTTGTAGGTTTTTCTTTCTTTGAATTGTCTTTGGAGAAAGTAAAAAGCATCAACATTTTTAGCAATAACAATAATTCCGGATGTATCTTTATCTAAACGATGTACTACACCTGATCTTGAAATAAACTCCTCATCAGTAGCTTTTTCAAATAATTCAGGATAAATTTTTTCCACTATGTCCTGTAAAGTTGTGTCTTTATAGGTATTTGACCTATTTACCACAAGACCAATAGGTTTATCTATAATCAATAAATTTTCATCTTCAAATATTATTTTAATTTCTTTTTCCATATTGCGATAAAAACCAAAACCACACCAATTGTAACTAAAATATCAGGAAAATTGAAATGAAAAAGACTGAAAAAATTAAGATAATCTTTAACACATTTATTTTTCAGCCATTCAGAGGTATTTAGAACACCACCCACAATAATCATGGCAAAACCAATATCCCCTACCCTATCTCCCCTATATTTTTTTAAATACAAAAATGAAAATATACTAATAATTGCAACAGATATTAAAATAAAAACTTCAATACTTATGAGATTAGAAAAAAGATATTTGCAATTATAAGTACTTGAAAACACTATAAATTTTTCTCTAGTAGCTCGTCCTCATGCACTTCCGCCATTTGAGAGGTATCGGTGGCACAATCTATACATGTAGTTGCCTCAGGATAAACCATAAGCCTAGCTTTATCAATTGGTTTACCACAAACCTCACATTTGCCATATTTTCCCAATTTAATAGCTGCCAAAGCTTTTCTAACTTGAATTCTTAACCCTCTTACAATATTTAATCTGGCATCAGTTATGTTTTTACCTGTATCCTCCATAACGTCATCCAAAGTCTCGGCATTATCCGTAGCTCTATCGGGCTGAAGATAAGGATCATTCTCTATTAGTGATTTTTGCTCCAGTGAAAGTCTTTTATCTTTTGATACTAGTTTATCTCTAAGATGAGAGATTAGATTTTGCGGTAATATTGATTTTGTCATAGTTTTTTTACCCCTTAAATACAAATTTAACACACTTATTGTAACCAGAATCGGAGCAAATAGTAAATAGCCACCTTTTCTTAAGTAACTAATTAAGGAGATTGATATGAAAATTAAAAAGATTGAAAACACCATCCCCGATATGTATTTATAACCTCTAAACCTCAAAACTGAGATATACAAGATAAAGAGGGTGAAAAATAAAAACGAGTACTCTCTTTGATTTGTAATTAAAAAATACCCTAAACTTATTATCATCAACAACATTGAAAAACCCATTGAATATATATCAAGTATTCTAAATACAGACCATTTAAACCTCTTTGAAATAAATAAAATTGGTGGAATTAATAAAAGAAATGAAGTTATAGTTAAAAGCATCTCTTGGTTAAAATATAAAAGATTGCTGGCAGGTCGAAATATTTTTAACCACTCAAGCAGTCTGTAAAGAAAGTAGACCACCACTCCCGAAAAGAAAATCGTAATAAAAGTTAAATCAAAAAATTTGTCCGAGTTAAATCCATCTTTTTTTGACTCACACCAAAGAATAAAGAAAAAACTAAAGGCCCCAATGAGTAGGACCGGTATCATGGTACTGACGGTTTTTGATGCTATGTTTATATTTTCAGGAAGCATTTTCAAGCTTTTGAAACGTATTCGCCGTTTCGGGTATCTACTTTTATCTTATCACCAATTTTTATAAATGTCGGAACCTTAACGATTGTTCCGTTCTCCAACTCTGCATCTTTGTATACATTTGTAACAGTGTTACCTTTGAAACCGGGTTCTGTGTACTTAATCTCAAATATCATAGTTATTGGCAAATCAACACTTATTGGATTTCCTTCAAAATATTTGACCATTACTTTCTCACCTTCTTTGAAAAATTTTGCGGTATCACCAATTGTCTCCTCATCTATTGTGAATTGATTAAAATTTTCGGGGTCCATAAATACATAACCGGTATCTTTATACAGATATTGGGCGTTTTTTGTTTCTACGTAAGTATCTTCAACATGTGCGGTTGATTGCCAAGATTTTTCCAAAACCTGACCTGTAATAAGGTCTTTCATTTTAACTCTTACTTGTGCACTGCCTCTACTTACCTTTACATGTTCATATTTGACAACAATAAAAGGGTGTCCGTTTTCCTTAAATATTACTCCGTTTTTTAAATCAGTAACTACCATATGTTGGTTATTCTACCACTTTTTGGAACGAATTTTGATATATTTGGGTAATAAAGAATGAAAAGTATAATTTGGTGCCGTGGGTGGGAGTTTTGCTTCGCAAAGCAATTGCTTCACTTCGTTACGCAATTGTCGGTTACGAGTCCACACATCT
>CAZGPL010000001.1:34289-40701 GCA_964527375.1 uncultured Candidatus Saccharibacteria bacterium | reverse complement strand
TTCCACTCAGGAGGTATTGTTGGAAAAGATATTACTCAAGGTTTGCCAAGAGTTGAGGAACTGGTTGAAGCCAGAGCCCCCAAATTTTTATCTGTTATGAGCGAGGCCTCCGGTACAGCAAGAATTGAAAAAAATGGTGATGAAAGAAAGATTATTGTTATACCAACTGAACCCGGAGAGCAAGTTGTTGAATACAGCATTGACCCAGTCGAAGAAGTTTTAATTAAAGATGGAGATACTGTTGCCAGAGGGCAAAAACTTACAAGTGGTAACCTTAATCTTAGTGATCTCTATAGAACTGTCGGAGTTGATGAGACCAAAAGATATGTAATTGAAGAGGTCCAGGGAGTTTATGCTTCACAAGGAGTTCCAATTAACGATAAACATCTGGAAGTTGTTGTAAAGCAAATGTTTAATCACGTAAAGATAGAGGATGCCGGAGATACAGAATTTATGGTAGGGGAGCTAGTAACAAGGGCTAGATTTGATGAGGAGACGGAAAGAGTTGTTGCAAGTGGCGGCACTCCCGCAACGGGAAAACTCATTATGTTAGGAATCACCAAAGCGGCCTTACATACTGATAGTTGGATGTCAGCGGCTTCATTTATTCATACAAGTGGTATATTGACCGATGCCGCTTGCTCTGGTAAGGTTGATTATTTGTTGGGGCTAAAAGAAAATGTAATTATAGGGAGATTAATCCCAACAGGAGAAAGAGCAAGGATAGATTAAAATGCCTACGATAAACCAACTTATAAGACAAGGTAGAAAAAAGAATGTTAAAAAAGCCAGTACACCTGCACTTAAGGAAGTTTTTAATACTAAAAGAAGAAAGGTGTCAAAGCACAACAGTCCTTTAAAAAGAGGGGTTGTTCTTTTGGTTAGAACTCAAACACCTAAAAAACCTAATTCAGCCCTAAGAAAAGTTGCTAGAGTCAGACTTTCAAATAAAAGAGAAGTTACTGCTTATATTCCTGGAGAAGGTCACAACCTTCAAGAACACTCTGTTGTTATTGTAAAAGGTGGCAAGGTTCAAGATTTACCCGGAATAAAGTACGAGATTGTTAGAGGTACTGCAGATCTTGCAGGAGTTGAAAAAAGAAAATCTTCAAGGTCCATATATGGTACAAGAAAAATTAAGGAGAAAAAAGAATGAGAGGCAAAAGAGCTAAAAAAAGACCAATAAGCCCGGATCCTGTTTATAAATCCAAAATGGTTTCCAGAATGATAAATGTTGTTTTAGAGCGTGGTAAAAAGAGTATAGCTAGAACAATTGTCTATGATTCTATGAATAAGTTAAATGAAGATGAAAAAGAGAGATTGAGAATATTTGAGCAAGCCGTAAAAAATGTGATGCCTCAGCAAGAGGTTAGATCAAAGAGGGTTGGGGGAGCTACTTATCAGGTTCCTATGCCTTTAAAACACGATAGAGCTGAAGCTTTAGCAGTTAGATGGATAGTTGGAGCTGCTAAATCTAAAAAAGGAAAACCGATGGTTGATAGACTTTATGAAGTTTTGAACGATTCCTATCAAAATATGGGTGACGCTATAAAGAAAAGGGATGATGTTCATAAGATGGCTGAGGCTAACAGAGCCTTCGCTCATTTTGCGAGGTTTTAAATATGTCTGACACTGCTGATATTAAATATCCATTAGAAAAAATTAGAAATATTGGAATTATAGCCCATATTGATGCGGGCAAGACCACTACAACCGAAAGAATACTTTACTACACAGGGAAATCTCATAAAATAGGTGACATTGACGAGGGTAGTACCCAGATGGATTGGATGGCTCAAGAAAGAGAAAGAGGTATTACTATTCAATCAGCCGCAACAACTTGTTTTTGGAAAGATCATAGAATAAATATTATTGATACACCGGGCCACGTTGACTTTACTGCTGAAGTTGAGAGGTCTCTAAGGGTTCTTGATGGTGGAGTTATCGTTTTAGACGGATCGCAGGGTGTTGAGCCACAATCTGAAACAGTTTTCAGACAGGCGCAAAAATACGATGTACCCCTTTTATTTTTTGTTAACAAACTAGATAAGGTTGGTGGCGATTTTTATATGTCTGTTGAATCAATAGCAGAAAAACTGACAAAAAAAGGTGTTGCTGTACAAATTCCGATTGGTTTGGAAAGCGGTTTTGAAGGTTGTGTGGACCTTATAGAAATGAAAGCGTACAAGTTTGAGGGAGATGGCGGCGATAAAGTAATTGAGTTTGAAATCCCCGAAGATATCTTAGAAGACGCAAAAAAATACAGATCAATTCTTGTGGAAAGAGTTGCAGAATCTGATGACAGTTTGATAGAAAAATATCTTGGTGGTAATGATCTTACTAATGAAGAGATTAAATCAGCTTTAAGAAAAATGACCATAGCAGCAGAAGTGTATCCCGTCTTCTGTGGTGCTTCCCTATCAAACAAGGGGGTTCAAAAAGTTCTGGATGGTGTTATTGAATATTTACCTTCACCAAAAGATACTCCTGACATAAAAGGTATAAACTCAGATACCGGTGAGGAAGTTGCTCTAAAATCTGATATAGAAGGTCCTTTAGCCGCACTGGCTTTTAAAATTCAAACAGATCCTTATGTTGGTAGGTTAACTTATTTCCGAGTTTACTCGGGTAGTATAACTGCAGGCTCATATGTTTACAACGTTACATCAGGCAATAAAGAAAGGTTAGGAAGAATACTTTTAATGCACTCGAATCATAGAGAAGAGATCAAGGAAGTGTTGGCCGGAGAGATTGCCGCTGGGGTGGGACTTGATGCAACCACAGGGGATACTTTGTGCTCTGAAGACCACAAAGTTCTTTTGGACAAGATAACTTTTTCAGAACCTGTTATTGGTATAGTCATTGAGCCTAAAACTAAAGCAGATAGAGACAAGATGTCCCAAATCATAAAGAAATTTTTAGATGAAGATCCCACATTGCAAATAAAATCAAATATTGAAACAGGCCAAACACTTCTTTACGGAATGGGAGAGCTTCATCTGGACATTATAGTGGACAGAATGAAAAGAGAATTTAATTTAGAAATAAACACAGGTAAACCTCAAGTTGCGTACAGAGAAACCATAAGAAAAACAGTTGAACAAGAGGGTAAATATATAAGACAATCCGGTGGTAGAGGTCAATACGGTCACGTTTATCTTAAAGTAGAGCCTCTTGAAAGAGGAGAAGGTTTGAAATTTATTGATAAGATAGTTGGAGGAGCTATTCCAAAAGAATATATACCGGCAGTTGAAAAAGGTGTAAAAGAGGCGGCAGAGAGTGGTATTATAGCAGGTTATCCATTTGTAGATTTTCAGGTTACACTATTTGATGGTTCTTTCCACGAAGTTGACTCTTCCGAGATGGCATTTAAAATGGCGGCTATAGAAGCAATGAGAGACGCTCAAAGGGCTGCGGACACATTTTTATTAGAACCTATTATGAAAGTTGAGGTCATAACACCCGAAGAATTTATGGGAGATGTTATTGGTAATCTATCATCTAAAAGAGGGAAAATTGATAGCACTGAGCAAAAAGGTAACGCAAGAATAATTATAGGTAAGGTTCCTTTAGCTGAGATGTTTGGATATGCGACCGAATTAAGAGGGATGACACAGGGAAGAGCCTCTTTTGTTATGGAGCCTAGCCACTACGAAGAAGTTCCTTCAAACATTGCAGAGGGATTAGCTAAAGATGGAATGAGACACTGATTTTTTGTAATAGCGCTAAAAGTCTTGATTTTTCTATTTTAATTTGGTTAACTATCACTTGCTTTAGTAAATGTTTTAAGGCTAATATAACGGCATTCCGGACGGAAGCGAGTGTTCTTTTCTAAAAGAACCTTCGCAAACGTACAGAATAATGTTGTTTGGCCAAAAACTAGTAATTTATTTACCGAAAGGAAAAATTAAAATGGCAGATTTCGTAAGAAATAAAGAACATTTAAATATCGGTACTATTGGTCACGTTGACCATGGTAAAACTACCTTAACATCGGCTATTACTAAAGTATTGGCCGACAAAGGTATGGCTTCTTACAGAGCTTTCGATAGCATCGACAACGCTCCTGAAGAAAAAGAAAGAGGTATAACAATTAACATCACTCATGTAGAGTATGAGACAGATAAGAGACACTATGCTCACATAGATGCTCCCGGTCATAAGGACTACATAAAAAACATGATCACAGGAGCCGCACAAATGGATGGTTCTATCTTAGTAGTTTCAGCTCCGGATGGACCAATGCCTCAAACAAGAGAACATATCTTGCTCGCAAGACAAGTTAATGTTCCTGCAATGGTCGTTTTCATGAACAAGTGCGACATGGTTCAGGACAGTGAGATATTAGACTTAGTAGAGTTAGAGGTTAGAGAATTGTTAAATAAATATGGATTTCCCGGAGATACAACTCCAATAACAAGAGGTTCTGCACTGAAAGCTTTAGAAGGAGATGCTGATGCCGTAAAACAGATTGAAGAGTTAATGAAAACAGTTGATGAATTCATTCCTACTCCTCAAAGAGAATTAGACAAACCATTCTTGATGCCTGTTGAAGACGTATTTACAATCTCAGGAAGAGGAACTGTCGTTACCGGAAGGATTGAAAGAGGAACAGTAAACCTAAATGATGAAATCGAGATTGTTGGTATAAGAGATACCAAAAAAACCATTGTAACCGGAATTGAAATGTTCAAGAAATCAATGAAGGAAGGTCAAGCCGGTGATAATGTCGGGGTTTTGGTAAGAGGTATTGAAAGAACAGATGTTGAAAGAGGTCAAGTTTTAGCTAAACCGGGATCGGTTAAACCTCATACGGAATTTGATGCAGAGGTTTACGTATTGTCAAAAGAAGAAGGTGGTAGACATAAACCATTCTTCTCCGGTTACAGACCACAATTCTATGTTAGAACCACAGATGTTACAGGAGAGACAAAACTTCCTGAAGGAGTTGAAATGGTTCTCCCAGGTGATAACGTTAAAATGACGGTAAAGCTCATTACCCCCGTTGCTTTAGAGGAAGGTATGAGATTTGCTATCAGAGAAGGTGGTAGCACAGTAGGTCATGGAGTTGTAAGTAAAGTTATCGCGTAAAAAGAAGAATTTTTCGGAGGGCCCCGCCGTAGGCGGGGCCCCCTTTTACTATTATGGCTAAAGGAAAAACACAAAAAGACACTAAAATAAGAATAAAACTTAAATCTTACGACAGTAGGATAATTGATTTAAGTTGTTCAAAAATTGTTGATACAGCAATAAGAACAGGTGCTCAAATAGTAGGTCCCGTTCCTTTGCCGACAAAAACCGAAAGATTTACTGTAATCAGAGGGCCTCATATTGATAAGAGGTCTAGAGAGCAGTTTGAATTAAGAACACATAAAAGAGTTATAGATGTTATGAATCCGACAGCTTCTACTATTGAAACACTGTCGAAATTAAGCTTACCTGCTGGGGTTGGCATTTCGATAAAGATGTAGTATTCTATCTTGTTTTGAAATATTAGATCGTTCTAAATTAATGATAAATATAAGAACATAAAAAATATTTTGCGATTAAGGGTATTTAAGGCACGCGCCCTTGAGGCGCTGATTTTTTTTAAAAACAATGGAAAAATTAATTGGAAAAAAACTGAATATGACACAGGTCTTCGGTGAAAACGGAAGAGTTACTCCTGTAACTATAATTTCTTGTGATTTTGATGTTACAGCTGATATAGAGAATAAAGATGTTGTTATAGTTGGAAAATCAAAAGGTAAGGGTTTTACCGGGGTAATGAAAAAATGGGGTTTTCACGGCGGTCCCGCTACAAGGGGTCAGGGTATAAAGGGAAGAACTCCGGGTTCTATCGGGTCTCAAACACCCGGTAGAGTTTTTAAAGGTAAAAAAATGGCCGGAAGAGCGGGGAATAAAAGAGTAACAATTAAAGGTTTAAAAATAGTAAAAGCATTACCTGAATTAAAGCAAATTATGATTTCGGGCCCTGTTCCCGGTGCTAGAAACGGAGCTATCGAGATTAAGTTTTTAGAAGGTGATAAATAATTTATATGAAAATAGACGTTATTAATCTAAAAGGTGAAAAAATAGAACAAATAGATCTAAAAGATGAAGTATTTGGTTTTAAACCAAATCTGGAAGTTTTAAAACAATACATTAGAGTTTATAGAACAAATCAGAGACAGGGAACTTCATCTACTAAAACAAGATCAGAAGTATCGGGCGGTGGTGCCAAACCTTGGAGACAGAAAGGTACCGGTAGAGCAAGACACGGCTCTAACAGGAGTCCTATCTGGGTCGGTGGTGGTGTTGCCCATGGTCCAAAACCTAAAAGTTGGAGACTTTCTATTAGCAAGAGTATGAAGGATAATGCTTTGAAATCAGCTTTGTCTATTAAAATGAAAGACAAAAAGATAATTGTTTT
>CAZGPL010000001.1:0-34189 GCA_964527375.1 uncultured Candidatus Saccharibacteria bacterium | reverse complement strand
TTTCTAAATGAGATTAGGTAAATCAATAATAAAACCAATAATAACCGAAAAATCATATGATCATGCTTCCGATGGTAAGTATGTTTTCAAAGTTTCATTAAAGGCTACTAAGGGTTCTATAAGAAATGATGTTAAAGATATTTACGGAGTTGATGCTTTAGAAGTTAAAACTGCTATAATGCCGGGAAAGTCTTCAAGAATTGGAAGAACAAGACTTTTTTCTAATCCGACCAGATGGAAAAAGGCAGTTGTAAAATTAAAAGAAGGGCAAAGTATAGATCTTTTCCCTAAGGATAAATAATTTTTAAAAATGATTAAAACGTACAAACCTACAAGTGAGGGGCTCAGAACAAGAAAAACCTTGGTAAAGGGTGTTGATACCGTAAGACCTCTTAAATCTTTAACTAAGGGAAAATCGGGTCCTGCTGGAAGATCCCGAGGTAAAGTTACTAGTAGACACAAACAAAGAGGTGCAAAAAGACTTAATAGAGTAGTTGATTTTAAAAGGAATAAATTTGATATACCTGCAAAAGTTGTTAGCATTCAAGATGATCCGAACAGAGGTCCTAACATTGCTCTTTTATCTTATTCTGACGGGGAGAAGAGATATATAATTGCTCCCGAGGGTTTGGAGGTTGGTATGACTGTTGTTTCGGGTGAGGATGTTGAGATATCTGTTGGAAATAGTGTACCTATGTCTAAGATATCTATAGGTACCCCAATACATAATATTGAGATTAATCCTAAAGCCGGGGGGATTCTATGCAGAGGCGCCGGTAACCAAGCTCAAATTATTGCAAAAGAGGGCGATTATGTTAATGTAAAACTTCCAAGCGGGGAAGTTAAGAAAATTCTTGGTTTGTGTTATGCAACAATAGGTGTTGTAGGTAATATCGATAAAAGAAATGTAGTACTTGGCAAAGCAGGTAGAAAGAGACACCTTGGGAGAAGACCTCATGTAAGAGGTGTTGCAATGGGAGATCCTCATAGAGATCATCCACACGCAGGTAAATATAGCACTACCGGAATTGGTAGAGTAGCTCCTCTATCACCATGGGGTTGGAAGACGAAAGGTGTTAAAACAAGAAAAAGAGTAAGAACGGACTATACTATAGTTAGTAGAAGAAAGGGAAAAAAGAAGTAAATTCTTTTAAAAATAACTATGTCAAGATCATTAAAAAAAGGAATATTTACAGACGAAAAATTAATGAAAAAAGTCAAAAAAGCTTTAGCAGGTGATAGAAAACCTATAAAAACTTGGGCCAGAGCATCTACAATAGTACCTGAAATGGTTGGTTTAACCTTCGAAGTGCACAACGGAAAAAAACATATACCTGTTTTTGTTACGGAGTCTATGGTAGGTCATAAGCTTGGAGAGTTTTCTCCTACAAGAACATTTAGAGCTCACTCCTCTAAGAAAGGTACTGCATAATATGTACGACGTTAGTATTACAGCAAAACAAATGGGTGCACGAGTATCGCCAAAAAAAGTCGCTATAGTTTTGGATCTTGTAAGAGGAAAAAATGTAAATGAGGCCAAAAAGATATTGGCTTTTGATACTACCAAATCAGCAAAAATAGTATTAAAGGTTTTAAGATCTGCTGAAGCAAACGCAGTTAATAATAAAAAAATGCAAAAAGATAAATTATTTATAAATAGAATATGGGTCAGTGGTGGTCCCGTGCAAAAAAGAATGAGCCCGGGAGCTAAAGGAAGAGTTGATCCTATATTGAAAAGATCTAGTCATATTTATATTAGTTTGGATGAAAGGGCTGAAAAATAATGGGTCATAAAATAAATCCGATAGGTTATAGATTAGGTATCTCCAGAAATTGGGATTCTAGATGGTTTTCTTCCAAGAAGGATTATGCAGATTTACTAATTGAAGATAAAAAAATAAGAAAACTGCTAGAGGATAAGTTAAGTACTGCAGGTTTGAAAAATGTTGAAATAGAAAGAACTGAAAACGAAATTAGTGTTTTGATTAAAGTATCCAAGCCCGGTGTAGTTATAGGCAGAGGCGGTACCGGAGTTGAGGAGATAGAAAAAGAGATCAAAAAGATTACCAAAGGTAAGGTGAAGATAACTGCTGAAGGAATTAAATCTTCCGAGATAGAGGCCCAACTAGTTGCTGATTATATTTGTAGACAGTTAAAAAGAAGAGTTCCCTACAGAAGAGTTGTTAATTTTGCTTTGAGTTCTGCCATAGATAAGGGAGCTAAGGGAATAAAGATAAGATTAGCCGGGGTTCTTAGCGGTAGTAATACAATATCTAGATCAGAAACCTATAAACAAGGTTCAGTTCCTTCTCAGACACTTAGAGCTGATGTTGATTATGCCCAAGTTCATTGTCAGATGCTTTTTGGAACAATTGGATTAAAAGTATGGATTTACAAAGGGGAGATGGAGCTTTAATAGGAGAACAATATGTTGTTAATGCCAAGAAAAGTAAAATTTAGAAGACAACAGAGAGGTTCTAACAAGGGAATTTCAGTTAGAGGTTCTGAGATAGCTTTCGGTGATTTTGGATTGAAAGTTACTGATAGATGTCTTTTATCCTCCAGACAGCTAGAGGCCGCTAGAAAGGCAATAACTCACGAGACAAAGAGAGGCGGTAAACTTTGGATAAGAGCATTTCCTGATAAACCCGTCGCAAAAAAGGCAAATGAGTCAAGAATGGGAAGCGGCAAATCTGCCACAGATCATTATTCTGCAGTTGCAAAGCCGGGAAAGATTATATTTGAACTTGCCGGTCTCGATGAATCGACTGCAAAAAAAGCTTTTGCAAAAGCTTCAGCTAAATTGCCTGTTAGCACTAAGTTTGTAAAAAGGGATCAATAAAATGATAGACATTTTAGAATACAGAAAAAAATCAATAAAAGATTTGAAAGAAGAACTTTCTAAGGTAAGAAAAGATCTTCAAAAAGTTGTGTCCGATATTTTGCAAAAAAAAGAAAAGAATATTAAAAAAGCAAATAATTTGAGAAAAGATATAGCTAGGATAAATACTTTAATAAATGAAAAATTAAAAGAGGAGCAAAAATGAGTGTAAAAACATTTAAAGGAAAAATAGTATCAAATAAAATGACAAAGACAGTTGTTGTTGCCGTTGAAATGCCAAAAAGACATCCTATTTATGAGAAAACTATTAAAAATACCAAAAGGATAAAGGCTAGAGATGATATAGGTCTTTCCGTTGGAGATGAGGTAATAATTGAAGAATGTCGACCTTTTAGCAAAGAAGTGTCCTTTAAAGTAATTGGAAAAATTTCAGAGGAGGAGACGAAGTAATGTTACCTATTGGATCATACCTAAAACCTGCGGACAATTCCGGAGCAGTGATGCTGAAGATAGTTGGTATACCCGGATCTAACAAAAGATCCGCAAGAATTGGAGATTTGGTGACGGTTGTTGTTAAAGGTGCTTCTTCAACAGGAGTTCTTAAAGATCATAGCATCGCAAAGGCTATTATTGTTAGAACCAAAAAAGAAGTTAGAAGAAAAGATGGTAGTTATATAAGATTTGATGATAACGCCGCAATTGTTGTTGATAAAGATAAAAATATGCTCGGTACAAGAGTTTTTGGACCTGTGGCGAGGGAAATTAGAGATAGAGGCTATACCAAGATTGTATCTTTAGCAAAGGAGGTTTTGTAATATGAGACTTAAAAAAGATGATAAGGTAAAAGTAATATCAGGTAAGGACCGTGGTAAAATCGCAAAAATTTTGAAAGTTTTAAAGTCTGATAAAAAGGTTGTTGTTGAGGGAACTAACATGGTAAAGAAACACGTTAAGCCCGGAACTGTATCCAAAGAAGGAGGAATCATAAGTATAGAAAAACCAATAGATATTTCTAACGTAATGTACTATGATGAAAAATCTAAGAAAACAGTTAGGGTTGGTTATAAGCTAGTAGACGGTAAAAAATATCGGGTTGATAGGAAGACCGGAGAAGTCTTGGATAAAAAGATATGAACAGATTAAAAGAAGAATATAAAAGTAAAATAGTTCCGGAAATGATTAAGGATTTTGACCTTAAAAATGTGATGGAAGTTCCAAGTATATTAAAGGTCAGTGTTAATTCCGGTATAGGTCCTTTCATGGAAAATAAAGAAGCAGTTGATTTTTTTGCGCAGGAATTGTCCGAAATTGCAGGTCAGAAAGTTTTTGAGAGAAAGGCCAGGAAATCAGAGGCAGGATTTAAAATTAAACAGAATGATATTGTAGGCTTTGCAGTAACTCTTAGAGGTGATAAAATGTGGGCGTTCTTGGATAAGTTAATAAATATTGCTTTTCCCAGGATTAGAGACTTTAGAGGTTTTGATCCTAACTCATTTGATATGAATGGAAACTATTCTTTGGGTATTAAAGAGCACGTTATATTCCCGGAAGTTAATCCAAACACAACAAAGGGTATTAGAAGTTTGCAGGTCACAATTATTTTTAATAATAAAGACACAGAAAAAAATAGATTTTTATTAAAGAAATTAAACTTTCCATTTGCTGAGAGTTCAAATTTGGAGAATAAATAAGGAAATAAAATGGCTAAAGAAGCGTTAAAACAAAAACATAAAAAAGTACAGAAATTTAGTACCAGAGAATACACTAGATGTTCTATTTGTGGAAGTCCTAGAGGTTATATGAGGAGATTTAAGATGTGTAGAAAATGTTTCAGGGAGATGGCTCATAAAGGAGAACTTCCCGGAGTAAGAAAGGCTAGTTGGTAAAGATGAGTGTAGATAGAATTTCAAATATGGTGAGTTCAATAAAAAATAGCGCAATGGCTGATAGGGATGTTTTAGAAATTCCTTATACCAGAGAGTGTGAGGATATTGCTAAGGTTTTAAAAGACAACAAATTTATTGAAGAAATAAAGATTTTCAAAAAAGAAAAAAGCTCATCAAAGATGCTTAGTCTTAAACTTTTGAGGGAAGATGGTAAGATAAAACTTTCTCAGACAAAAAGAGTTTCCAAACCAGGTATGAGGGTCTATAAAGGACATGAGGAATTAAGACCGGTCTTACAAGGGCTAGGAGTTTTAATAGTTTCCACCCCCAGAGGAATAATGGATGGCAGAGTTGCAAGAAAAAAGAAACTTGGTGGTGAGATTATTTGTGAGGTTTATTAGATATGAGTAGAATTGGTAAAGCACCTATTGAAATACCGCAAGGAGTATCCGTAGAAATTACGGGTAATGAGGTTTTGGTTAAAGGTCCTAAGGGAGAGCATACGTTTAAATTTCAAAAAGATGTCAATGTTAAAAAAGAAGATAATATTATTATTGTAGAAATGATAGGTAAAGGTAAGGAAGCACCTGCTATGTGGGGTATGACAAGAGCAATGATTGCTAACATGGTAAAGGGAGCAAATGAAAATTTTGAAAAAAAACTTGAGTTAGTAGGGGTAGGTTATAGGGCGAAACAGGTTTCCCCTAACGAGATATCTTTAACCGTTGGTTTTTCGCATCCTGTAGAGTACGTTTCACCTGATAGTGTTGAGTTGAAAGTTGAAGATAATACTCACATAACAATTTCGGGACCCGACAAACAATTGGTAGGATTAACAGCCGCTAAAATCAGAAAAATAAGAAAGCCTGAGCCATATAAAGGTAAAGGCATAAGATACGAAGGTGAGATTGTAAGAAGAAAACCTGGTAAAGCGGGTAAAGTTGGATCAGGAGGAGCCGCATAAGATGTATCATGTAAAAGTTAGAAAAAATAATAGAGAGAAAAGGAGAATATTAATCAGAAATAAGATAAATGGGACTGCTGATATTCCAAGGCTCTCAGTTTTTAGATCAAACAAGTTTATTTATGCTCAAATTATTGATGATGTTAAAGCAGTTACTTTGGTTGAGTTTTCATCTAAAAAAATTGCTGACACAAAAGGGAAAACCAAAATTGAGGAAGCTTTTGAAGTAGGGAAAGAAATTGCCAAAAAAGCACTTGAAAGTAAGATTAATACTGTAGTTTTTGATAGAGGTGGTTATAGGTACCACGGCCGTGTTAAAGCTTTGGCAGATGGAGCTCGTGAAGGAGGTCTGAAATTATGAAAAAAGAAGAAAAAAGAAGTAATGATTCAGGCTATAAAGCCACAAAAATAACAGAATTTGAGGAAAAGATAATAGAAATCAAAAGAGTCTCAAAAAAGATAAAAGGTGGAAATGCCATTGGCTTTAGCGTTCTAGTTGTTGTGGGAAACAGGGATGGTAAAGTAGGTTATGGTTACGGAAAAGCTAAAAATGTTGCCGATGCCATTAGGAAAGCAGTGTCCTCAGCCAAGAAGAAGACATACACTATAAAAACCAACGGGAAGACTATAGCACATGAAGTCACTGCTAAAGTTGGTGCTTCAAAGATCTTACTTAAACCCGCCCCCGAAGGTACGGGAGTAATTGCCGGAGGATCGGTTAGAATTGTAGTTGAATTAGCAGGCATAAAAGATATTTCATCTAAGGTACTTGGTTCAAACAACAAGCTTTTAAATGTGAGATGCGCTCTAAAAGCTCTTCAAAAGCTTAAAAAATAATATGGAACTTCATAATTTAGAAAAATTTAAAATGGATAGGAATAAAAAGATAGTTGGCCGTGGAAGAGGGAGCGGTAAGGGAGGTCATACTGTAGGTCGTGGACAGAAAGGTCAAAAATCCAGAAAAGGTGCTAAACCAAACCTTGGTTTTGAAGGAGGTCAATCTCCGTTATACAAAAAATTACCTAAAATTGGCGGTTTTAAGAATGTTTCCGGGTTGGAAGTTCAAGCGGTCGGTTTGGAGGTTTTCAATAAATTTAAAGATGGCGATGAGATTACTCCCCAAACATTAGTTGAAAAGAAAATATTGAAAAAAATTACATCGGGTGGGGTTAAAATATTAGCAAAAGGTGATATAACAAAAAAGGTTACATTAACGGGTTTTAAATTTTCTCAAAAAGCCAAAGAAAAGATCGAAAGTTTCGGTGCAACTTTAAATGCTTAAAATATTCAGACTTCCTGAATTAAGGAAGAAAATAATTTTTACTTTAGCGATAATCGCTATATTTAGATTGTTAGCTCATATACCGGTTCCCGGGGTAGATACTTCTTCTATAAAGGCCTATTTAGAACAGAGCGTATTTTTCGGTTTTTTTGATCTTTTCAGCGGAGGTGGTTTTCAAAATTTTTCAGTGGTCACACTGGGCTTAGGTCCCTACATCAACGCTTCCATTATTATCCAATTATTGACTATGCTCATTCCATCATTAGAGGAATTGTCAAAAGAAGGTGAATTCGGACAGGAAAAAATAAATTTATATACTAAAATTTTGGCTGTTCCGATGGCTTTTGTACAGTCATATGGTATTTACTTCCTTTTAAGTAAACAAGGTATTATAAACACTCTGTTGGGAATAGACCTTGTAATACTAATTTTGACGTTTACCGCAGGTTCCATGTTTTTAGTTTGGTTAGGTGATTTGGTAACCGAAAGAGGGGTGGGAAACGGAGTCTCCCTTCTAATTTTCGTTTCTATTATAAGCAGATTACCTGCAAGTGTACTAACTGCCGTAACGGGAATTATGTCCGGAAATTATATTAGCTCTGTTTCTTTAATTATTTTGATAGTTCTCGTAATAATAGGCGTTGTTATGGTAAATGAAGGGACCAGAAATATATTGTTGGAATACGGTAGGAGAGGTGAGAGATCTCAAAAAGTCACAAATTATTTGCCAATAAAGATTAATCAAGCCGGAGTTATCCCTATCATTTTTGCGGTTTCTATAGTTTCAATACCAGGGATGATATCAGGACCTTTATTAGCATCAGGAAAGGATAGGTTAATGAATTTAGGTAATTTTATGTCTTCAAATTTTCAGCAAAATTCTTTCCTTTATAACTTGATATATTTTCTTTTAGTTTTAGCCTTTACTTTTTTCTATACCTTCATTCAGTTCAATCCTGAAAAAATAGCAGATGATGTAAAAAAGCGAGGTGGTTTTATACCCGGCGTCAGGCCAGGTTTATCAACTTCTCAATACTTGAAGAAAATAGTATCAAGAATAACTCTAGCGGGATCACTTTTCTTAGGTTTGATAGCAATTTTGCCTTATTTTATGCAATTCATATTTGGTCCAAACTCTCTTTCTATAGGGGGAACTAGTCTTTTAATTTCAGTCTCAGTAGTTCTCGAGACGGTAAGACAGGTAGAATCACTAATGGTTACAAGAAGTTATGAAAAATTCTTAGGATAGTAGAAAATTCCTGATAGAATATTTATATGTTCGATAAGATAAAGGAACTAAATAAATTTAAACAGGCTCAAAGCAAAATAAAAAAGCAAATGGAGGAGATATCTGCCTCCAGAGAAAAAGATGGTATAAAAATTGTTGTTAGAGGGGACAAAAAAATCCAGAGAATTGAAATAGATGGCGAAGATCAGAAAGATTTAAAGGATCTGATAAACGACACTTTTAATGACGTAGATAAAAAGGTAGAAAAACAGATGAGAGGTCAGTTAAAAGATTTAGGTCTTCCCGATTTTTAATTATTATGAAAATACTTTTGGTTGGCCCCCAGGGTTGTGGCAAAGGTACAATTGGTAAAATGATGAGTGATTATTACAATATTCCTCTTATCTCTGCCGGCCATATCTTAAGAAATTTACCTGAAAATCATCCGGATAAAAACACTGTCGATAAACACATGGCAAGAGGAGAGCTTGTTCCCCAAGATTTGGTTGCTCGCTTGCTTCGTGAGGAAACTTCTAAAGATATCTGCAAAGATGGATTCATTTTTGATGGTTGGGCTAGAGCTATGATAGATCTTGAATACTATGATCCTGATTTTGACAAAGTTATATATATAAAAATTTCGCCCGAAACATCTATCAAGAGATTGTCTTTCAGAAGGACTTGTTCTTCATGCGGAGCTATTTTTAATATAATTTCTGTACCCCCTAAAGTCGAAAATGTGTGTGATATTTGTGGGGGCACTCTTGTTCAAAGAGATGATGACACAGAGGAAGCTGTTAATAGAAGACTTGAGATATTTAACACAGAGACGATGGAGGTTATAGATTACTTTAAAAAACAGGGAAAAATTATCGAGATAGACGGCGAAGGTACTCCGGAAGAGGTATTTCAGCTCGTACTAGAAGCACTCAAATAAATTTATAGTGATATAATTTTAATAATGCTTGATTTCTCAAAAAAAGAAAAAGAAAATTCAAACCTAGTTAAATACTGGAGAAAAAATCCCAAATCTATTGAAAAATACCAGTTTGTTTATCATTTTTTACCAAAGGAAGATAAAAGAAGACGCGCAGACCTTTTGGAAAATAAAGCCCTTCTGATTTACTGCATATTAATATTTCTTGTCACTGCAGCTTTTAGATTTATTCCTAAAGTAGCACCGGGTGTCTTAGGCTAC
This sequence comes from uncultured Candidatus Saccharibacteria bacterium, assembly GCA_964527375.1. GTDB lineage: Bacteria > Patescibacteriota > WWE3 > UBA101185 > UBA10185 > JAAZNV01. The sequence goes on along the minus strand of CAZGPL010000001.1, from coordinate 24,789 downwards.
GCTTCTAACATAAACATTTCAGATCTTTTGAAATACACAAATAAAAAAAGAGAGGAAAACGGAGTTTCTCAGTTGACGTTAAATTCAAAGTTATCTTTGGCGGCTGAAAAAAAAGCGAAGGATATGTTTCAAGATGGTTATTGGGCACACGTTGCTCCGGATGGCACTGAGCCATGGGATTTTATTATATCCGAGGGTTATAGCTATATATACGCAGGAGAAAATTTAGCTAAAAATTTTTCAACTTCAAAAGAAGTTGTTGAAGCTTGGTTTAAATCCCCATCGCACAAAAGTAATCTCATAGGAGCTAATTATGATGAAGTAGGTTTTGCAGTTGTAAATGGAGTTATGGATGGCTACGAAACTACTCTTGTTGTACAAATGTTCGGTAGACCCAAACAGCCTTCAATGTTGGCTAGCGTCTACGAGGAAGAATCAACTAATCGAAATCAAAATAATACTGTAGAGGAGGTGCCGGCGGAAGTTGAAACCACAACGCCGGAAAACCCCCCAGAAAGCGCGGGTATATCAGAGACTTTTGGTGAGGAAACGCAGATTCTTCCGCCGGCACCCTCCGAGCCTTTTGTAGATGTCACTACTGCGACAAAAAGTGTTAGTTTAGCCTTTGGGGGTTTCGTTGGTTCCCTTTTAGCCATTGATATTTGGTATTCCAGAAAAAAAGGTATAAGAAAATTTACCGGCCAAACCTTAGCACACTTTACAATACTTTTAGTTGTTGTGGCCAGTATTTGGTTTGTATTTAGACCCGGATTGGTCATTTAAGGAGTCTTATTTATGATGGAAAATTTAAAGGAACATAGGGTTGAGTATTTTATTCTAATGGTAGCAGTTACACTCTTCGTTGTTCTTACATACATAAACAGGTTTAATAAAACCTCTCTAATAATCCTTTCGGGTATGGCTTCTCTTTTTTACATTTTTTGGGGTATAATTCACCATTGGTTAAGAGGGAAATTGTCGAAGAGCATTGCTTTTGAATATATACTTTATGCTTTGTTGGCTTTTTCTCTTTTTTATACTGTTCTTGGTTTTTAAAATATGAAAATTGTAGTTGTTATTCCTACATATAATGAGGCAGATAATATAGGGCGTTTAATTGATGCTCTAGATATTGAGTTTAAAAAAATTCCATCACACAGTATGAAATTGCTTGTTGTTGAGGGAAATTCCCCTGACGGAACTGCGGATATTGTTAGAGAGAAGATGAAGAAATACAATTTTGTTTATTTGCTGATGGAAGAGAAGAAAGCAGGTTTGGGTGCTGCCTATGTTTATGGTTTCAGATTCGCTATGAAAGAGCTTAGAGCTGATGTTTTAGTAGAGATGGACGCCGATTTCCAACATGATCCTAAGGAACTAAAAAATTTAATTAAAGAAATTGACAACGGCTATGATTACGTCATTGGTTCCAGATTTGTAAAGGGGGGAAGCATCCCCAAAGAGTGGGAGTTTAAGAGAAAAATGTTTAGTAAGCTTGGAAATACTGTTTCCAAGATCATTTTAGGTATTCATGGTGTAAATGATTTTACAACAGGATATAAAGTTTCCAGAGTTAAAGGTTTTGTTGATTCCATAGATTTGGATAATATTCTTTCAAAAGGTTTTGCATATAAAATGGACCTTTTATATAAGATGCATAAAGCGGGAGCAAAGATAAAAGAAGTACCTATACAGTTTGGGATAAGAGATGAGGGTAGTTCTAAGATGGAAAAAAATAATTTGAAAGATTCTTTAAGAGTGGTTTTGAGTTTACGTCTTAAGGAAGAGGCTACTCAAAAATTCCTAAAATTTTGTGCCGTCGGTTTCATTGGACTTTTCGTTGATTCCGGGCTTTTTAATTTATTAAGATTGTTAATAAAAAACTCAAGAACTTCCTCTCTAATTTCGGGTTTTATAGCTATGATAACCACCTTTTTGTTGAATAATTTTTGGTCATTTAAGAAAAATAAAATCGAAGGGACTAAAAACAGAGTTCTAAGTTTTGTAATATATATCGTATCTTCATATTTTCCAATATTCCTGCGTTCTCATTTAATAAAATTTTCAATCACAAAATTTGGAGATACTTTTTTTATCTCCAACACAGCTTTTTTTATAGGTATAGTTTTTGGACTTTTCTGGAATTTTGTAGTTTATAGTAAAATAATCTGGAAGGGAAAAAATTAATGGAATATTCTATAGTCATTCCAGCTTATAATGAAGAAGACAAGATTACATCTACACTAACTCAGGTTGTTAATTTTATGAGAAATTTCTGTGGTTCTTTTGAGGTTATTGTAGTAAATGATGGTAGTTCTGATTCGACTTCTTCTAAAGTATCTGAATATGCAAAAGATAATCCCGAGGTTTTATTGATAGATAATCCTCATAAAGGTAAAGGATACGCTGTTTGGACCGGTATGATGAGAGCTGAAGGAGATTTGATATACATGGCTGATGCTGATCTTTCAGCTCCAATAGAAGATCTCAAAAAATTTAGTGTGTGGGCTTTAGAACATGATTTTGATGTCGTTATTGGTAGCAGAGAGGGTATTGGGGCTAAAAGGGTCGGAGAGCCTTTTCACCGACATTTGATGGGTAGAGTTTTTAATTTTCTGGTTCAAATAGTTGCTTTACCGGGAATTCAAGACAGTCAGTGTGGTTTTAAAATCTTTAAAAAACAACCGGCTAAAGATATTTTTAGTAGGTTATTAATATATGGTGATAGTGCGAAAGAATCCAATAAACCTTATTTAGGAGCTTGGGATGTTGAAGTTTTGTATTTGGCTAAGAAGTTGGGGTATAGTATTAAGCAAATACCTGTTGTTTGGGTTTATGTTAAATCTAAAAGATTGAGTCCGATAAGAGATAGTATTAAAATGGCTTTTGACGTTCTAAAGGTCAGGTTGAATTATATCGGGGGAAAGTACAAACTGCCAAAGACTCCGCAAAATAGTATCTACTAAGTAATAAATTGGAGTTAAATTATCTTATGAAAATATGCGTTATAGGAACAGGATACGTTGGTTTAGTTGGAGCGGCTATTTTTTCTGATTGGGGGAATGAAGTAATTGGTGTTGACATCGACGCGGAAAAAATTGAAAGAATAAAAAAAGGAGAGATGCCTATTTATGAACCCGGTCTGTCTGAGATAGTTCTGAGAAACATTGCCGAAAAAAGGCTTTCTTTTACCACCTCTCTTTCTGAGGGTGTTAGAAATTCAGAATTAGTTTTTATTTGTGTAGGAACACCTCAAAGTGAGACAGGGGATGCAGATTTATCTGCAGTTTGGAAAGTTGCCGAAGACATAGGTAAGAATTTGGATGGTTACAAAGTTATTGTAACTAAAAGCACGGTTCCTGTTGGAACAAACGAAAAAGTTAAAAAAGTTATAAAAGAAAATCTTACCTATCATGTGGATTTTGACATTGTTTCTAACCCAGAATTTTTAAGGGAAGGCTACTCAGTTGAGGATATGAGAAATCCCGACAGGACAGTTATTGGATCAGATTCTGAAAGAGCCCTTACCGTTATGAGAAGTCTTTACGAACATCTAGGTAAACCTATCGTAGAGTGTGATTTGAAGTCAGCGGAAATGGTTAAATACGCCTCTAATGCTTTTCTTGCTTCAAAAATATCCTTTATTAATGAGATGGCTCAAATATGTGAGAGGTCAGGTGCCGATGTTTCGGTAGTAGCAAAAGGAATGGGGTTGGATAGTAGAATAGGGCCCAAATTTCTAAACGCAGGAATTGGTTATGGCGGTAGTTGTTTTCCAAAAGACGTATCAGCTCTTTATAAAACATCTTCCGATCAGGCATACGACTTCAAACTTTTAAGAGGGGTAATGGAGGTTAATGAGATTCAAAAAAGCTATTTTGTATCTAAAATAGTAAGGTTTTTTGGGAACAATTTGTCAGAAAAAACCTTTGGGATTCTGGGTTTGGCATTTAAAGAGAACACGGATGATATAAGAGATTCGGTAGCAATAGAAATTGTGAAAATACTTAGAGGTTTAGGAGCATTTATAAAAGTGTATGATCCCCAAGCGATGTACAACGCCAAAAAGGTATTGGGAGAAACAAGTATAAAGTATTGTTTGGACAAATACGAGGTTATTGAAGATGCCGATGCTTTGGCAATACTAACCGAATGGAAGGAGTTTGCAAACATTGACCTGGAAAAAGTTAAATCCACGTTAAAGAATCCGGTTATATTTGATGGGAGAAATCTTTTGGATAGAAAAAAAGTTGAATCTTCGGGATTTACATATTTTGCGGTAGGTAAAAGGACCGGTGGTGTGGAGCTTTTAGATAAGAGACCTGCGGGTACTCCCGGTGTAATATTAAAGAATGGAAACTAAAAAAAGAATACTTGTATTTATTCCCGAGTTTCCGGTTTTAACCGAAACTTTTATTGAGCGCGAGATAGCAAAATTGGTCGAGCGCGGGAATGTTGATTTGCATGTTTTTTCATTAAAAAAAGGAAGGGGGTATCTTTCTGAAGTTTTATTAGATAAGGTTACATATGAGAGAATTTCTCTAAAAGATACTTTCAAATTTTTTCTTTTTTTTGTTTCCAAATTATCATATATTAAAAAAGCTTTTTCAGAGATTTTAAAATCAATAAAAGAGAACAAAAAAAATCATGGGAAAGTTAAGAACCCCGGATTTATGAAAGTTCTCTACGTATTTTTAAAATCTTGTGCATACGCAGAGAAATTTTCCAAGTTCAAACCCGATTTTATATTAGCGCATTTTTTTTCAGAACCCTCAACTATGGTTATGTACATTTCAAAAATATTGAATGTTCCTTATGGAATTTCAGCACATGCAAAAGATATTTTAGTTGAGGCACAATATCCAAAAGAAAAAGTACAAACAGCAAAATTCATCAGTATCTGTAATGAAAATGCCTATAACTACGTTCTTAAGCAAGCAGGAGATCTTGATAAAAGTAACATTTATCTTGCTTATCATGGTGTTGATATTGAAAAGATTAAAAAAGGTGTTGAAGATAGAGATTATAGGCCTGAAAAACCTTTGATTTTAGCTATAGGAAGATTAGTCGAGAAAAAGGGACTTGAGTATTTAATCAAATCAGCTAGGAATCTTAAGGAACGGGAAGTTAATTTTGAGATTAAAATAATTGGTTCCGGACCGCTTTATCCCGAGCTTTTAAATTTAATAAATGAACTTGATTTACAAGATGATGTAGTAATATTAGGTGAAAACAAAGGTCTTTCCAACGAAGATACGTTACTACATCTTAAATCGGCAAGTGTGCTTTCGTTCCCAAGTATAGAGACGAAAGAAGGTGACGTTGACGGAGTTGCTAACGTATTGTTTGAAGCAGGAATATTTAAAATTCCTGTTGTAGCAACTGACGCCGGTAGTACCGGAGAGCTTATAATTCATAATCAAACCGGATTGGTTGTACCCCAAAAAGATTCCAACATCATGGCAGATAAATTGGAACTGATTTTAAATGATAAGGATCTCTCGCAAAAACTAGGAAATAATCTTTATAATAAGGTTTCAGAAAAATTTTCTCTTGATAAAAATATTGTTCAACTGGAAAATATGCTTTTGAGGAATTATTAAATTATTATTTAAACAATGAAAATTGCTGTATTTACAAAATCGACCACTTTACACAAACACCACGGAGGTTTGGAGACACAGAATTTAGCTTTATGTGAAGGTCTTGCAAAAAGAGGTCACCAGATAACAATTTTTTCTCCGAAAAGGGAGTTAGAAATGGAAACTTTCGAGCAAAATGGTGTTAAATACGTTTTTGTTGATGCAGAGTATAAAAAATATATTTTTGCCAGTTTTGATAAAGATAGTTGGACAAGAAAGTCTTTGGAAGTTTTCTCAAATATCCACGAAAAAGAAAATTTTGATTTGGTTTTAGGACAAAGCGCCTCCGCGGAAAGTATTATCGAGAATAAATTTAAATTAGGAATTAAAGCTGTTTCTATTTCTCATGGAACAACTTCCGGAGAGTACATAACCTTTTTAAAAAATATATCCAATTTCAAAGATATTTACTGGCTCATAAGAAATACGCAATATTTTTTTAGACAATATTTTGGAAGACAGAGGAGATTTGTCTTACACTCAGATAAAGTGGTGGCTGTTTCAGAATTCGTGAAAAAATCTCTCATTTCCGAAACTTTCGTAAGCCCTGATAAAGTTGAGGTGATTCATAATGGAATTGATCCTAATTTATTTAAAAGTGAAAAAGAAAAAAGAAACGTTGGGGGCATAGTAAATATCTATTTTATAGGTAGGGTGGAGAAATCAAAAGGTATCTTAACAATTTTGGACATGGTGAAAAATATCAATAGAGATATTATTTTTCATGTAGTAGGGGAAGGTCCTTGTTTAGAAGAAGCTAAAAATAAGGTGGGAAAGCTAAATATTCAAGAGAAGGTGATTTTTCACGGTCGTATGCCTCATTATGAATTTATAAAAAAAATCCAACCTGATATTTTTGTTTTTCCAACCCAAAGAGTGGAGGGATTTCCTATGGTTTTGGTGGAGTCAATGTTTGCAGGTATTCCCACTATAGCTTTTGACTACGGTGGTGTCTCCGATGCTGTAGATGACGGTATCACCGGGTTTTTAGTCAACGCCGGGGAGAAAGAGAACTTTAGTGAGAAGATGATACAATTGATAGACGATAGAGAACTAAGGTTTAAACTAGGGGATAATTCCAAAGAAAAGGCTGAAAAAGAATTTACAATTGGTAAAATGATAGATAGATACGAAAAAGTTTTTATGGAGGTACTTAAGTGAAAATACTGAGGATAATATATGATTGGCCACCTCCCTGGCAGGGGTTGGCACCACATCCATATGAGCTTACTGTTAGCCAAGTTCAAGCAGGACATGAGGTAGAGATATTTTGCGGGAGGTGGCCCAATGCGGGTAAAATAGAACGTCCTGGAAATATTAAGGTAAATCCAATAATGAGAGAACCTCTTGCCGGAACGATATTTTTCACGAGTTCGGTAGTTCTTTTTTTCAAATATCTTTTATGGAGAAGAAAAAACAAGCCTGATGTTGTTCATTCTCACGGGCACTTTGGAATATGGATTTATTTTTATAGGGCAATTCTACAGAAATATTTCCCCTGGGCTAAAGAATTAAAAGTACCTTTAGTGGTACATTTTCATAATGTAGCAAAAGATAGATGGGTTCAGATGGAAAAACAAGATAAACCAATATCTCCATTAGCAAGATATTTAATTTGGCCCCTTTCGATTTTTTCTGATAGGTACGCAGTTAAATCAGCCGCCGCGTGTATCTTTGTAAGTGAGGGAAATTTGAAAAAAGCAGTTGAATATTACGGTGCTGACGATAGGAGATGTTTTTTTGTTGAATCCGGTGTTAATCCCGACTTGTTTAAGAAAATATCAAGTGAGGAGTGGGAGAAATCCAGAAGAGACATTGGTTTTGACATAGATGATAGGATAATACTAAATCACGGTGTTATGTCAGAAAGAAAAAACGTCCATCTTTTGGTAGAGGCTCTGAAGTATCTTCCTAAGGAATACAAACTCTTTTTAGTGGGATCAGGTGACCCCACTTATATGGGCAAAATTAATGAAACAATAAGAATGAGCGGCTTAGAGAGTAGAGTAGTTAATGTAGGTTATACTCCATATCCTGAAACCCCCATTGCATATCAAATATCTGATATTTTTGTTCTCCCCTCTTCTTGGGAGGGTTTGCCTAAGGTTGTTATGCAGGGGCTCTGTGCAGGTACCCCATGCCTGGTTTCAGGTTTTAAGCTTTCTGAAGATGTTGAAGGTTTGTTTTATTTAGACAATTTAGAACCTGATAATATTGCAAGATTTATATATACATTGGTAGAAAAAGGCCCAGTTCCGGTGGATTCTGATAAAGTGGCATTGATGTATTCATGGGATTCCAGAATTAAAGAAATTGAAAAAGTTTATGATTTTGCGAAACAAAATTACCTTCTTTAGGAAAATTCCTGTTCATTTTTATGCTTATGCAATATTTTTGATATTGCACGTTGCTCTTTTTAACATTAATGTGGCTGAGTGGGGAGATTCTTATAGAATACTCAGGGCTTCGGAATATATCAGACAGGGGACTTATCCTAAAGATGAAAAGAGATCGCCATTATTCTCCATTTTCACAGCAACCAGACCCGATGGTGTTGATGCTGTCTTATGGGGTAGAATAGTGATGTTGGTTTTTTCATTTCTTTCTTTTTACGTCTTTGAAAAATTCTCCAAAATTTATATTAAGGATCAAAGGTACAAGTTTTTATCATTGGTATTTTTTATTTTTAACCCTGTTTACCTTTATTGGTCAATAAGAATAATGGCGGACGTTCCTTTTTCGTTTTTTGTTCTTCTATTTTTCTATTTAATTTCAAAATGGGATAAGCTTAATTTATCTAAAATAGCTCTTCTGGGTTTGATTTGCGGTTTAGCTATATTAACCAGATTTGAAGGTTATTTACTATTATTTTCAGGATTGGTTGCGGTAATTTTCCATAAGGAGAATATATTTAGTGGGAAAATAAAAATTAAGGATTTAATAAAAAAAATTTGGAGGAAAATGCCTAAGGCAGCAATCTTAGGATTAACGACGTTACTTGTGATAAGTCCTTGGTTGGTATATCGAAATCCTTTGGAGTCAAAATATTTTGAAGAACCTGAGCGAAGAGTTTACGATTTTAAAATGGTTTGGTCTTATTTCGTCTCTATTCTCTATATTTTAGGATTTACTTCGGCTTTCTACTTTATTTTTAAGAATTTGAAAATTGCTCATGGTTTTCTAGCTGAAAATGTTGGTATAACGGCTTTTATCGTCCTAGAGCTCATTTTAATACTACTCTGGCCTGCTGCCATACCGCGACTTTTCGTTCCATTGATACCTTTTTTCATTGTTATTCTAACTATTTGTTTGGAGAAGTTTCTATTAAAAACCGAAAAAAATGCAAATAGAAGTCTTATTTTCCTGGCCATAAATTTTATTCTTCTCCTTTTTTATATTTTCAGTCAGTATGTTCTTAAACTGCAATTCCTCATTCTTGGTTATAAGATGCTAGCCATAATTGTTTTAGCTCAGATTATTTCAATAATCTTTTTATTTTTTAAAAAAACCCGATTATTTTTATTTTTTACAGTCCTGTCGACAATTATTTGGTGTTCCTACACTATAAATATGCACAGAAGTATCTTTAGATCAATAAAAGAAGCTTCCGAGTATTCTTCTAAAAATCTGGAAGGGAAAATTGCCTACAATGATACAAGTGCTATCCCTGATTGGTACTTAAACGTTTCCGAAAGTAAAGTTTCCAATACAGGTACCTATATGTTCTTTGACAAAAAGGAATTTCTTGAATTTAAAAAGCTAAAAAGTAAAGATATCGATTATCTAATTATTTCTAATGAACATAACACAAATATTTCTATAAATCTGGAAAAAAGAAAATACCTGCAACTTATGAAGGAATTTAGCTATAATGTGAATGGTTCGGAATTTTTTGCTAAAGTAATTAGGTTTGATTCGGAATATAAAGAATGAAGTTATCAATAGTAATACCTGTTTATAATGAAAAAAATACTATCGAAAGGATTGTTGACCTTGTGCTCGGTGTTGAGGGTGTAGATAAGGAAATTGTTGTTGTTGACGACGGTTCCACTGACGGTACAGTTGATATTCTAAAAAAAATTGGCGAAAAATATCAGGACATAAAAATAGTAATAAAAGGTGAAAATAGAGGTAAGGGTCACACTTTAAAAGTTGGTTTTAAGGAAACCACAGGTGATTACGTTATTATTCAGGATGCTGATCTTGAATACGATCCTCAGGATTACAAAAAATTGTTAAGAGCTTTAGGAGAAGAAAAGGTTGATGTAATTTACGGTTCTAGATTTTCCGGGAGTTATGAGAAAATGTCTACTCTCCATTACTTTGGTAATAAGATATTAACTTTAATAACAAATATTTTCTTCGGTGTTATGTTAACCGATATGGAAACCTGCTACAAACTGGTCCCCGGAGATTTTATTAGAAATATGGATATTAAATCAGAAAGATTTGATTTTGAGCCTGAAATTACGGCAAAAATACTAAAGTCCGGGCTTAAAATAAAAGAAGTTCCAATATCGTATAAAGGCCGTGCTTTTAGCGAAGGCAAGAAGATAACTTGGCGAGACGGTTTTAACGCCGTTTACACACTCATCAAATTTAGATTTTTCGATTAAGGAAAGTATGAATTATTCATCAATAAAAAAATTCATAAAGGAAAAATTTTATTTGTTAGCTATTTTCTTTTTTTCCGTAATAAATTTCTTAGTTGCTCTCAAGTTAAATATCTTTAGATATAACAACTACGATTTCGGAAAATTTGATTTGGGAAATATGACTCAAATGGTTTGGTACACCCTCCACGGTAAATTTATGTATCTCACAGATTATTTTGGCTCCAATGTTCCTAGATGGTCTATGAGCCATGTTGATCCACTTTTGGCTTTATTTACCCCTATTTTTGCTATATTTCCCCACCCTTTGACTTTAGTTATCTCCCAGCTTTTTATTGTTGTATTTTCTTCCTTTTTAATTTATTTGATTGCGGAGTTGGAATTAAAGTCTAAATTTTCCGCCTGTCTGATAAGTTTTGCATATCTTCTTTATCCTTCCATGGGATTTATAAACGGGACAATGGGTTTTCACGCCGTCACAGCGGCAATACCATTTTTCCTTGGAGCGTTTTACCTTTTTGAGAAAATGTATAAAGAGCAAAAATTTACAAAGACAAATCTTATTATTTTTTGGGTCTTAGTGGTTCTCACGATGGCCGGCAAGGAGCAAGTTTCTCTCTATATCTTTATGTGGGGAGTCTTCATCCTATTTTTCAGAACTGCCGGTGGAGGTAGTCTTAAGTTTAAAAAGGAGTGGTTTACAAATTTTATAAAAATAAAAACCGCAAAAATTGGTGTTGCTATGTCTGTGTTTGGTCTTGCCTGGTTTATCACTGCCTTTTTTATTATCATTCCAAGAAATGCCCATTACCGTGTTGAAAGTTATGAGAGATTTCTCGATTCTATAGGGGTTGAGATAGCGCCCGGGAGCGACGTGACTAGGGAAAATTACTTTCTAGGTAGGTACGAAGATTTTGGAAGTTCTTACGGAGAGATAATGCTTAACATGATTAAAAACCCTGATTCCTTAATAAGGGTATTTTTCGGTGGGGATAGATTGGAAAGTTTAGAAAGAACATTTAGACCTGTTTTCTTCCTTCCGTTAGCAAATCCGGCAATGCTCTTGATTTCTGCCCCTGATTTTTTGATAAATTATCTTGTGACGGAAGGTGGTTTGGGAGTGGAGGATATTGAAAATCATAGAATCTCAATGATAATACCCGTGCTTTTTGTTTCGACTATTTACGCCATAAATTTGTTGACAGGAATATTTGTAAACTTGCTTCCAAAATTAGAAAAATACAATAAGGTACCCATTATATCTCTTTCGGTTTTGGTTCTTTTTTCATGTTTTGATACTTCAGTTAAATACAACAACCCTATGTATCTTTGGTTTACCCAGGCTGTGATGAGAAGAGTATCCGCAGTTTACGATAAAGGCGGTAAGGATTTATCTAAACTTGAAGTCGGAGAAATAGTACGTCTTCCCGATCTTGACATCAAAGACACTAAATGTGCGGATGCAATTATTTCAAATATTCCGAATGATGCTGTGGTATCAGGTCCGGATAATTTGGGTGACCATATGAGCATGAGAGAAACATATGGGATTTTCCCAGCTTTGTGGAATGAGGCAGAGTATGTAATTGTAGATGTACAATCCAGAAAACTCCTTACTATTTTAGGTTTGAACACTAACATAATAAAAGATTTAACCGAAAAATTGATTTCTACTGAGCAGTATGATCTTATGATGGCTTGCGGTAACCTTTATTTATTTAAGCAGGGGGAGCCTCGAGAAAGGTCTAGTCTTCTTCCTATACAGGAAAGATATCAATATCAGGAAAAATATGATTTCGGTATTTTGGATTTGTTGGAAATTGTGGATTTTGAAATTCCCGGAGATGTTGAGCGAGAGAATTTATACAAGGGAAAGATTGTTTATAAAAAAAGTACAAATGATGGGATGGATAGTTTTATTATCTACATGACGTATGTAAACAAAAAGACCGGAGATATTTTTCAGGTGGCAAATTTGCCTTCTTTTGCGGTTTTGAGACCCATGGATTGGACAAAGAACCTTTATTACGTAGAAGAGATTGATATTGCCCTTCCTTCTTATGTTGAGCCCGGTGATTATCATTTATTCCTAAGTCTCTCAAACAAAATAAAAATGAGAAGTATGTATTTAAAAGACATGGTTGTTCGTTAGGAAGATATTAAAATGAAAGATCTTGGAAAATGGCAAATAATAAGCATGTTTTCTCAGTTAGCGGCTATGTTGCTTGGTATCGTTGAAACATTTGTTGTAATAAGAATATTAAGTGTCGGAGAATGGGGTTTGGTTCAGCTTGCCATATCAATCGGTGGTGCTTTAGGAATATATCAACATTTAGGTCTTGTTTCAGCCAGCACTCGTGAAATATCTTCAGCAAAAAAAGAAGAAGATATTTTTAAGATTTTTTTTACTTCAACTGTAGTTAGGTATTGTGTCACTTTACCTATTTCTATCGGACTCTTTTTCATGGCTGAAAGAATTGCAGTTGGGTTTTACAACAACGAGGGTTTGATTTTACCTTTAAAAATTTATGCGATAACCCTTTTGTTTCAGGGTGTTCAGGGAATATTAAATTCAGTAATTTCCGGGACTAAAAGATTTAAGCACCTTTTTATTTACCAAGTAGTCATTTCGGTTGTGAACATTTTGATATTTATTCCTTTTGTGTATTTTTTTAAGGTCGCAGGATATTTTTATGCCTTTTTGATATTTAACATCATATCATCAGTATCCCTGGCTGTTATAGCTTTCAAACCCTTGAGAGGAAAATTATCTTTTCCTAGTAAAAAAGACTTTGTACGTTTGTTCAAGGAAATTTTTTCGATCAGCATTGCAATCTACATAGTTAAGATTCTCTACACTAATTGGGAGAAGCTGGGGGCCAACGCTCTTGGAATTTTTAACTCGGCTGAGGTGGTGGCTGTCTATGCTTTTGCAATTTTATACGCAAAAAAACTTATGAGTGTTTCCGACTCCGTTACTACCGTGAATATTCCTGTCTTTTCTGAAAAGTACGTGAATGATTTTAAAGAATTTAAAAGCTCATTTACCAAAAATTTTGATAAATTATTTTCTTTGATTATTTTTATCGGGACTTTTTCCGCATATCTTGCTCCGTTGTTGATAAGAATTTTGGTTGGCGGTGATAAATACGATAGCTCAATTCCCTTAATAGCCCCAATAGTTTTTGCCTTTGTAATTTACTCATTTATAAACATCATAAGCTCGAGTGTTATGATTCCGGCTAAACTTGCTAAAAGTATGGTCGGAAGCTACTTGTTTCTAATTATTGGCACTGTCGCATCCTTTTTTGTATTAAACAATTTTTTGGAATTACTCCCGGCTGTTTCTTGGTCTATGGTCTTTGGTAGCGGTCTTTGTCTTTATTTCATGTATTACTGGATTAAAAAGAGAATGGATTTTACTTTTTTGAATATCGACCATGTTGTTATCTTGGTACAAGGAATTTCTATAGCATGGCTCTCTAATGTTGATAATATTTGGGTTCAAATTTTGGGATTTCTACCTTTTGCCGGGCTTTTGTGGTGGTCTCTTAACATAGCCGGATTCTTCTCAAAAAATGATATCATGTCTGTCTTTAGCAAATTTAAACTTTTAACAAAAAAGAAATCTTAAGATGAAAGAAAAATCAAAAACAAAAGAATTGTTAAAAACACTCTTAAAAATAGCAGTCAGTTTAGGTTTAATAATCTACCTATTTGCTAAAAAAGTAGATAAAGAAGAACTAGTTAATAATTTCAAAATATTGGATTGGAGATTTATTCCTCTTATCTTTTTGACAATCATTGTTCACTACATTATCAGTTCTTTTAGATGGAAATCACTCCTTATCCATGAAAATTCTCACAAAGTATCTAGATTTTATCTTTTTAAGCTCTATTTTATAGGTGCTTTCTTCAATAATTTTATGCCTACAAGCATAGGCGGTGATGTTTATAAAATGTACAGATTGGGAAAAAAGATAGATGATCAGGCAACAGGTTTTTCATCTGTTTTTACTGAGAGATTTTCCGGTATTTTAATGCTTTTTTTCATAGGTTTATTTAGTTTAAGCAAGAATTTAGGTTTAGGTGTTTTTATTTTATTAATATGGGTAATCTCAGGATTTTTTATTGGAATGAAAGTTTTGGAATTGTTAAGTGGAAGAATAAAATTTTTAAAGAAAATATATGACGCGTTGCTCGTCTATAAAGATCATCCGAAAGTTTTGATATTTGCTATGGTAACTTCTCTTTTGATACAGTTCTTATCTATCACCACTCAATATTTGGTTTTTATGTCAGTTGGTATAAAGCTTCCGATTTTTTATTGTTTGATGGCCTTTCCTGTGATTACTCTAGCAGGATTTTTTATCCCGTCTATAAATGGTTTAGGAGTGCAGGATGCTTTGTATGCCAGTATGTTTTCATTTGTAGGTGTTTCGGAAACAACCGCAATATCTGTTTCAATAATTTATCATATGATAAGGATGGCGATAAGTTTGATTGGGGGTGTTTTTTATGCTTTCGGAAAAGATTCATAAATTGATATCTAAATTAAGAAAGATAAAGGAAAAGAAATATTTTCCTGTTCTTTTGGTGGTGATTTTCCCCCTTTTATTTATTGCCACCAGACTCCCCCGTTTAGCCGATGATGTAATAAACCCTGACGCAGTTTTGTGGCACAGTAGATCGGAACAATTCGTTGTAGGTATAAAATACGGTCAATTTGAAAAGACTTATCAACATTATCACCCGGGAGTAACTCTAATGTGGATTGTAGGTTCTTCCGTTGAAATTTTTAAACAGCTTTCAGGTATCACTGTCTATAATTCCGATACGTATCAGACCTTTGACTTGGTAGCAAAAGGCACACTTGTTTTTGTACAACTAGCCCTTTCAATTTTAGTGATATATTTCCTTTCCAAACTTACCGGTTTTTATAAAAGTTTTCTAGTGGTTTCACTTATTTCATTTGAACCGTTTTTTCTTGGAAATTCAAGAATCTTACATTTGGATGTTCTTTCAACGTTATTGGTTTTTTTAGGATTGATTTTTGCATTTGATAATTTAAGAGATAGGAAGTTTTCTAAATCAATAATTACAGGATTGCTTCTTGCTTTATCTTTTCTTACCAAAAGTATATGTATAGGCGCGCTTTTTTACGTAATTTTTTACTATTTCTTTCACTTAATTGAGGAAAAGAATAACAAAAAAGAAATTCTGCGTATGTCAATTTTTATCTTAGTCTCGTTTATATTTTTCACATTCCTATTTTTCCCTGCTCTGTGGAAAGACCCCATGTATTACTTGTTTGAGATGATATTTGGTGAGGGTGAGCGTGTTGGTATGAGAGAGGGACACAGGCAGGTTTTTCTAGGAGAAAAAAAGATGGACGGAGGTTTGCTGTTTTATCCTTTGGTCACGCTATTAAAAATGTCCCCCTTCACAATCATCGGAATAATTTCGTTCATTTTTTTCAAAATAAAATCAAGAGTATGTTTTATAAAAATACTAAAAAATATAAAACAGAGCTTTCAGGGATTGGGCCTATATTTAGTTGTTTTTTATTTAGGTTACATCTTATTTATGACTGTAGCCTCTAAGAAAATTGATAGGTACATAATATTTATGTATCCTCTTTTTGCCTATTTATCGCATTCGGGATTTAAAATGGCTTGGGATTATATAAAAAATAAAAGATTGTACTCATTTATTTTGGTTTTAACCTTTTTGCTTTTTGTAATTTTACCAATTTTTAAGATTTTTCCATGGTATTTTACCTACACAAGCCCGGTATTCGGAAGTACTGTTACGGCTAACGGAATTATTGGTCAGAAATCATTCGGAGTGGGTGTGATAGAGCTTAAAAATGTCATTTTAGAAAAGTACAGAGATAGTGGCGAAGATGAGCCTAAATTGGGTTTTTATGACACCCAACCTATAAGAGCAATATATCCAAATTCCAAAATATTTGACGTTAGAGTATATGGTCCGAGTAGCTATGATCTTTTAGTTCTTACTATGAACGAAGAGATGCCGGAAAAGGTTTTAAAAAATAATGATTATAAATTTGAAAAAGATTACTCTGTATGGATAAATGGTTTGGAGTATTGGAGAATTTATACCAAAGTTGATTTGAAAGAAACAAAAGATGTTAAAGAGTAAAAAGTCTAAAAATAAAAAGTGGCGAGAAGATTTCCCAGTCATCGTTGGTTTGGTTTCCATAGTTTTTCTTGGTCTGGTTCTTAGGTTAGTTGGAATAAAACATGGGTTTCCTTTCATTTTTCATCCTGATGAGCCTACTATAATAAGATCTGCCCTTGGAATCAGATTTGATCCAAACCCCGGACATTTTGATTGGCCCCACCTTTATATCTACCTTAATTACTTTTTGTATATGATTTTCGCGAGACTTAGGACTCTTGTTGAAACAGCGGGTTTAAAAGATAAATTTGAAATATTAATGCCGCTAATTTGGAATGATAACTTAATCTACTATTACCTTACTAGGTGTTTTTCTGCCATTCTAGGGGCTTTAACTGCAATACCTGTGTATCTTGCAGGAAAGAATCTTTTTGGCAGGAAAGCCGGGATTTTGGCGGCTCTTGCTATTGCGATAATGCCCTACCATATGTGGCATTCCCACTATGCTCTTGGTGACATCCCTACCGCTTTTCTTCTTTCGTGGGCATTATATTTTGCGGCTCGGATATTGAAAGAAGACGATTTGAAAAACTACGTTCTTTCCGGACTTTTTATTGGTTTTGCGGCTTCAATTAAATACAACGGAGGTTTGTCTGCTTTGATGGTTCCTACAGCTCATTTTTTAAAAATATTTTGGCAAAAGAAAAAACTGAGAAATAAAAAAAAAGCTCGGGGAGAGGTGAATTTATTGAATCGTGAGGGAATATTATCCCTTTTTTTATCAGGTTTATCTGCCTTTTTGGGATTTTTAGTAGGGACCCCGTACGCTCTGTTAGATTTTAAAACTTTTTCTAGTAGGGAGTATGGTAAGGGTGCTTTTTGGCAATTTGAGAACGTTGGTTCCGTAAATTTTTCAGAACATGTTGCAAAGTTTTTTACCGAAAGTTTCGGGAGATTGCTTGCAGATACCGGATATGTTGTAATCCCGGTATTTTTTATTGGGTTGCTTTATCTTATTTACAAAATAGTTAAAAATAAAATAGAGGAGAAGGACGTATTTTTGACTTTTCTGTATGTAGTTTCTTTGTTTTTATTATGGTATATGTCAGGGTTTGAGAATACAAGGTCGCATTATTATTTTGTTATTTATCCTTATTTGGCAATAATTTTTGGTTTTAATGTTGTCTCGTTTTTAAAAGTTCTTGGGGGATATCTGCAAGATAACGTCGTTAATCTAAAAACCAAAAAGTTTCTAAATTTATTAATGTATCTGTATTTAGGAATATTTTTATCTCCTTTATTTTTTAAATCTTTCATAAATTCCTATATGTATTACAGAGGAGACACAAAAAATGTATTGTATCAATGGTTGGTAAGTAATTACAATTATGGGGAAACATTAATCTACAATGATAACGCTTTGAAAGATATTTTTGTTCACATGGGAATTAGATCTAATAAAGGTCTAGAAAAATTTGATGATTTTTCTGAATCTTTGATAGTGGTTAACGATCCTAATTTTGACGAGAGGGCGTTTTTAGAAGAAAATAGTGCTCTTATTGAGAAATTAGTAAAATTCGATAGTAAACTAAGACTTGGTGATGATATTGAGGTTTATAAATACACTGCGCCTGAAAAATCTTCGGGGGGTTGTGGTTGCGGAAGATAGTTGAGTTCAGCCCCGGGCTCAGCCCGGAAGTAAAAATATTATGAAAAAGAATGCAGGAATAGAAAAAAAAGGAATTTTAGGGCTCAGCCCCGGGCTCAGCCTGGAAATATTAGTTTTTGTGTTTTCTGTTTTGATAAGGATTCCATCCTTAGGTCATGATAATTTTAATACTGATGTTTGGAGGTGGAAAGCTAGATCTTATGATTTTGGAAGTGGTGTCTTTAGTGGAAATTTCGAGGCGACTCTGCAAAAATATCATCCGGGAGTGACTCTGATGTGGGCAGGAAGCGCGGGGGCGAAAATAACCAATTTATGGGCTTCTCATAAAGGGATTTCGTTAACAGCCGGGGATGACGTTGGTGTGATATTTCATTTAGATTTTGTTCAAAAGTTTCTAGTTGTTCTGACAATATCTTTAACCACTTCCTTTCTATTTTATGCTTTAAAAAAAGCTTTAAATTTAAGATATGCCGTTTTAGCTGTTCTTCTGCTTTCTTTAGAGCCTTTTTATTTAGGATTGACTAGGATGTTTCATCTCGAAGGAATGGTATCCACGTTCATGCTAGCCAGTGTTGTTTGGATGCACTACTATTTTCTTGATATTAAGAATAAAAAAAGGCTTATTATTTCGGGTGTTTTTGCAGGTTTTGCCTTACTAACCAAAACCTCAGCTTTATTTTTAGTACCTTTTTACGGACTTTCCTCGTTTATGTACCTTTTCCGTAACGGGAAATATAAACTTTTACTTAAGGAGAGGCCTGTAATTAACTTCAGCCATTTTTTTAGATTGGTAAAAGATTTTAGTGTAGTCTTTTTCCCATGGTTATTGGTTTCAATTTCAGTCTTTTTTGTATTTTGGCCGGCAATGTGGGTAATTCCCTTTAAAGTAATTCAAACATTGTACGCAGGCATAGCCGATATAGGGGTAGAGGGCGACCATATTCAATTTTATTTTGGTGAGTTGATAGAAGATCCGGGTCCTAGCTTTTATTTTGTTGTTTTGGGTCTAAGATCATCCATATACCTTTTGATTGGGTTCATCGGAGCTTTAATTACAAGAAGAAAAATGTCAGACAACGAGAGAAGTTTTTTCGATTTTCTTTTCATTTTCATCTTTTTCTATTTTATTCAGTTAACTTTACCCACAAAAAAACTTGATAGATATATTTTGCCGGCTTTTAGTGTAATTTCATTAATTTCATCTCTATTTTTCATTTGGATTTTAGATAGAATTAATCTTAAAAAGGCATGGAATAAATTTATAGCCGTACTTTTGTTCCTGATTCCAGCTTTTTATACCAATATTTATGTACATCCTGATTATCTTTCATATTTTAATCCAATGTTTGGTGGTTTGAAGACGGGTGTTAAGGTTTTAGAGCCCAAGTGGTTGATCGGAATGGAGGAAATAGTTAATTATTTTAAAAAACTTTCCGAAGAACAGGGTTCAGCTTTTTCAAGTGGGGTATCTTTTGAAGAGTTAGTTTATAAAAAGTTTGGTAAAGATTTGAAAACCACCATGACAGTAGGTTTTAAAGAGAAATATTATACGCAGATATGGCCATTTTTTAGGGAATTTGGAGCTTGGGCAGTCATTAAAGAACTCAAACCTTTTGCTGACAGAACAAAATACTTCGTCTATCCGGTTTGGGACGATACTTCAAATAGTGAAAGCGGTATGGAGTTAAGTTATTTTGATTCAATTAGTTTAAGAGGTATTACTTTATACAATGTTTATAAAAATGAAATGGAGGGTGTCTATGCTAAATAAGTTGAAAAGCTTGAGAGCGAGAAAAGATATCATGGAGACTGCTTTGGTTGGAACCGCAACCATAGTTGGTTCCGTTTTTAGTTATTTATTACAGTTTGTTTTGGGAAGAAAGTTGTCAGTTGAAGATTACGGAACTTTCAACGCGCTTCTATCTTTATCCTCAATGGTAGGGGTTTTTGCAGGAGTCTTTGGAACAGCATTGATAAAAATTAATGCCGAAATATATTCAAAAAAAGATGATAATAAACTGATGGTTTTATTTTTTAAATCTTTTAAGCTCTCACTTTTAGTAGGGTCTGTTTTATTTTTTATCATTTTCTCTTTACGGGAATTTATCTCAGGTTATATTAATATTCAGGATAGTTTTTTAATAACTTTGTTTGGAATATCTGTCGGGATGGGTTTTTTGATAGTTATTCCTAATTCCTATCTTCAGGGAACTCAGAAGTTTAAAAAATACTCCGTATTTCATATTTTCAGCCTTTTTGTTAGGTTTTTAATACCTACGATTTTTGTTTTTATGGGATTTGGTTTAAGAGGAGTTTATAGCGCCGCTCCAATTGTTTCTTTTTTGGTTTTCTCTTCGGGATTTTTAATCTTGGGCTTAAACTTAAAAAATCTTAAAAAAGTAGATGTGACAGATAGTTTCAAAAAAATATTTTCCTTTGGGGCTACCGTTGTTTTAGTAAATTTTTCTCTGATGGCTTTGAATAATGTTGATCTCATAATGGTGAAGAAATATTTTGACTCAACTGATGCGGGATACTATGCAGGAACCATGACTCTTGGAAAGATACTATTGTTTGGTTCCGGAGCTGTTTCCGTTGTAATGTTTCCTAAAATTACCGCACTTTACGCCGGAGGTAAGAGTTTTATGAAAAGTTTGAAAAGGCTTCTCATGCTTTTGATCTTAATTCTAGTTGTAGGGGTACTTTGCTATCAGATTTTCCCTGGAATTATTACGAATTTATTTTTCGGAAAAGCATTTGAAAATTCCGTGAAGTATTTACCTTTGTTTTCAGTTTTTGTAGCGTTTTATGTTTTGATAAATTTTCTAGTCATGTTTTTCTTGGCTATAGACAAAAAGAAAGTGGGATTATTACTGTTGCCCGGGGTTTTAATTCAATACATACTTTTGAATATTTTTCATGAGACTTTGTGGGATGTGATAAATGTTAATATTGCAGTCAGTGTTTTTATTTTAATTTCACTTTCTGTTTATTTTTATTTTAATGTTCCTAGTAGAATAGGAGAAAAGGATTTTAGTAGTTTTTCTGAAGTTAACGAGTTGTTGGAAGTTTTGCCGGACTAAGTTTTCCGGGCTCAGCCCTGCACAGGGCTGAGCCCTCCTATAATTTTCCCATTTTAAGCTTAGTTTTTTCCTATGCCTTCGGGGTTTTCCCGGGCTGAGCCCGGAGCTAGGCTGAGCCCTGCACAGGGCTCAGCCCTCATCAAAAAATGTAGTAAAATAAGGGTGTGAAGAGAAAACCAAAGAAAATGGTATCAGTAATAATTCCTGCCTATAAACAAGAGAAGACCATTCTTAAAGATATTAGAAATATTGATGATGTTATGTCGGAAACACGTTTCAGTTACGAGATACTTGTTGTTGTTGACGGATATTTTCTAGATAAAACATTTGAGAATGCTAGTTCTATTAAGCGAGGAAGTGTAAGGGTTTTAGGTTACAAGAACAACAAAGGTAAAGGTTTTGCAATAAGGTATGGTATGGCTAGGGCTAGAGGGGATTACATTGCCTTTATAGACTCCGGTATGGACATTGATCCTAACGGTATTTCTCTAATCTTGGAGCATCTTGAGTGGTATGACGCCGATATAATGGTTGGCAGTAAAAGACACCCCGCATCTAAAATAAACTATCCTAAGATTAGAAAAATTTATAGCTGGGGGTACTATATTTTTGTAAAAACATTATTAGGTGTTCGTGTTAAGGATACTCAATCAGGCCTGAAGGTTTTTAAAAGAGAAGTTTTGGAAGCGGTGCTTCCCAGATTAATGGTAAAAGCATTTGCTTTTGATATAGAAATACTTTCCGTTTCAAGATATTTGGGCTTTAAAAAAATATATGAATCTCCGATATACGTTAATTGGGATCAATCAAACACCAACTTTACCCCTTTTATGGTATTCGATAAAAATATAAGAAATATGGTAAGAGATACTTTGGCGGTTTTCTATCGTTTAAGAATTTTAAAATTTTACGATGATAGTAAAAAAAGAAAATGGATATACGATAAAGATTTAGATATGAAAATAAATACAGGAGAAACTATCAATGCTTAAATTTTCAATAATCATTCCGGTTAGAAAAATAAATGATTATGTTAAAGAGAGTATTACAAGGATAAAGAAATTAGATTATCAGGAATTTGAAGTTTTTATTATTACAGATGAAAAAGAAGAATACGATTTTGGTGGAACAAGAATAAAAATATTGGAATCAGGTAATGTGGGTCCCGGGAAAAAGCGTAATTTGGGTGCTGAACATGCAACCGGAGATATTTTAGCTTTTTTGGATGATGATTCTTATCCTGAATATAGTTGGTTAAAAAATGCCGCTAAAGTATTTGAGGATCCTGAAGTTTATGCTCTGGGTGGACCTGCGGTAACACCTTTGGGTGCTGAATATTTGGAAAGAATGTCAGGGTATCTTTTTGAATCTTTTATCGTTAGTGGGAAAACTACATACAGATACAAACCGGAAGAAAAAAGATTAATGGATGATTATCCTTCTGTTAATTTATTTGTCAGGAAAAGTGCTTTTGAAGAGGTTGGTGGATTCCCTGTTGAGTTTTGGCCTGGTGAGGATACCAAGTTGTGTCTTGATCTTGTTGAAAAACATGGAGGAAAGTTTCCTTACGATCCAGATGTTTTGGTTTATCATCACCGAAGAGAAGTTTTTAAACCATATTTAAAGCAGATTTCAAGATACGGTCAGCACAGGGGTCAGTTTGCAAGAATTTTCCCTCAAACTTCAAGAATTCCTATGTATTTTGCTCCTTCTCTTTTTACAATTGGTTTACTGGGGGGATTTATTTTAAGTGTTTTTTGGCCTTATTTCTCTCTTTATTACGTTTTGTTTTTGTTAATTTATTTTGGGATTTTATTTTTTTCTTCTTTTAAAATAACTAAAAATGAGGAAAATCAGGAGCAAGCCCATTTTGATTTTATGAAAGGAGTTTTTTTAACTCACATTTATTACGGAATTAATTTTCTTATTGGTATAATGAAAAAACCCGAATTAAAGCTAAAAAAATATGATAAAAAGACGGGTAATTACGTTGAAGGTTAAAAATGACTAAAATAAAAGCAAAAAAATTTAAAGTTGCGATAGGGTACCCACCTATAAAAAGTGATAAAGGAGTGCCACTTCTTTCTCAAAATAGACAATTTCAGTATTTTAATGCTCCTACATTCATATACCCGATGGTTCCTGCGTATGCCGCATCTTTAGCTCAATCAAGGGGTTACGAAGTTTTTTGGATGGACGGTATTGCTGAAAAAAAGACTTTATCTGAATGGTTTACTCAGCTTAGAAAAGAAAAACCTGATTTGTTAATGATAGAAGCTAAAACTCCGGTTATTAAAATTTATTGGGAGACTGTCAAAAAAATTAAGACCAAGTTTCCCGATCTTATTGTGGTAATAGTTGGTGATCACGTTACCACATTTCCTATTGAGACCATGGAAAAATGTCCTGTTGATTATGTGATTACAGGTGGTGATTATGATTTTGTTTTAGTCGACCTATTAGATTCAATAACTACGGGAAAAGTTATGCCCGGAGGAGTTTGGGGAAAGGAAAAGAATATGTTAGTTAATCTTAGTGAAAATGCTACACATGTTAAAAAATATTGGTGTTCAGGTCCGATGGAGATAAAACATAATCTTGATGTTTTGCCTTTTATTGATAGAGATTTAACTAAATGGAAGCTTTACGCTTGTGAAAATGGGAATTACAAGTACAGACCGGGGACGTATATGTATTCAGGGAGAGATTGTTGGTGGGGGAGATGTACCTTTTGTGTTTGGAATTTTACATTGTATCCAACAGGTTCTTACAGGGTTTTTTCACCTGAAAGGCTTTTTGCTGAAGTTAAACATGTCGTTGATAATTACGGTGTTAAGGAGATTTTTGATGATGCCGGTACTTTTTATATTGGTCCAAGATTAAAAAAGTTTTGTGAATTGATGATTGAATCTGGTTACAATAAAAAAGTTGTTTTCAGCTGCAACATGAGAATTAATGCTTTGAAAAAAGAGGATTGCGAGTTGATGAAAAAGGCTAATTTTAGGTTTATTTTGTATGGTTTGGAGTCTGCAAATCAGGAAACATTGGATAAGTTAGATAAGGGTTTGAAAGTTGAGGAGATTGAGCCTTATTTGAAAACCGCGAAAGAAGCTGGGTTGGAACCTCATATTACTGTAATGCTGGGTTATCCTTGGGAGACTGAAGAAATGGCTTTGAATACAATTAACAAGGCCAAGGATTTATTTAAAAAAGGATATGTCGATACTATGCAGGCTACAATTGTTATTCCTTATCCCGGAGCTAAACTTTACGACGAATGTGTGAAAAATGATTGGTTTAAAGTCGGCCCAAAAGATTATGAGAAATTTGATATGAGGAATCCCGTTATGAGAATTCCTTTTTCGGAAGAAAGATTGTTGGAATTAACCCAAGCTTTGTACTCTTCCTTTTTTTCACCCCAGTATTTGTTAAGAAAAATTTTTAGTATCAGAAAATGGAGTGATGTTAAGTATTATTTTATGTCTGCTAAAAAGTTTTTTGGTCATATGAAGGATTTTGATAAAAGTCAGGGGAGGAAGTAGGGCTAAGCCCTAGGCTCAGCCCTAGGTCGGACCCTAGGTTCAGCCCGGAAATTTAATATGGAAAAACCTCTTGTAAGTATTGTTATTACAACAAAA